>JAMCYS010000152.1 GCA_023473795.1 Chloroflexota bacterium
GTATCAACTCGCACAAGTTGATGGGTTCGTAGCGATCCACTATCATGTGTCCGGGCCTCCCGTCGGGCTAGGTTGCGCCAGCAAACACATCCTATCCCACGGGGGCTCTTTTTGCACCAGAAACTAGCTAGAGATTAGCACCGGCGGTGCACCCAGTCAAACCGAACGACAGGCGCGACCACCCCCGGCGCAACGCCCGGGGCATCAGCCGGGCGAGCATCGCCCGACTGAGAGCGGCGCCCCGGCGGGCCGCTCTCAGTCGACGACTAGATGGTGTAGGCGAAAGGCCTGGGCCGAATCCAGTTAGCCACTTTGAGGTAGCCACTTTCGTCTGCCTCGAGCAGCAGTTTGTGCATGAGCACGGCGTCCCCGTTGGGGATGGGCTCCACCGACCTCACGCAGAGTAGCGAAGTAAGCATACCTCTCTCGTAGACCGCCACCGGACCCTGGAAGCGGGGAACGCGGTAGGTGCGGTCTTCGAACTGCTTGCTGGCAACCTCGAGGTAGCCATGCTGACGCAGGCGCTGCAGGTCCTCTGCCGGCAGCATCTCAGCCAGCATCTGTTCAGCCCGCGATTCCGCCCGGCGCCACTCTGACCCGTAAGCACCGCCCGGCGACCGCGCCGTTGAGAGCAGACGCGTCGCTACGGCGTAGGCCATTGCCAATCCAACCAGCGCCACCACCAGCAAAGTCGGCGACGCCCAGCTGGGCAGCACCTCTACCCCCCCGCGATGCGAGGTACGACCACAATCTGTTCGGCTGTCGGGTCGAACTCAGCGATGCGTTGGGTGGGTTTGCCGGCCTCCACCTTGAAGGCTGCGCTGCCACGCCGCAGCTGCTCCCGGAAGATGCGCTCCGCCTCAGCGACCGCAGCCAGGGCCTCAGGATCCCCATTCTCAACCTTCTCGTGCTCCCAGGTGACGAGTCTGTCGCCCTGAGAATTCAGCACTCGCAGCTTTGCCATTGCCTTCTGCTCCCTTGTGTCATTGATCCCCTAACCGCCTTCACGTCAGGACCCGCCGCAACTCCCCGGCCGCACGGCGACCACAGCCGGCGCACTCGCAGCGGCTTCTTATCATTGCAGGCCCCGTGCCCCACGCGACGTATTCGGGGCAGATAGTGCTATAATGCGCTCTTCCCGAAATCAACAAGCTGCCAGGTACTAGCCGGTTGCTGTCCGCACAGATCAAGCATGAACTGAGAGCCATCGTCGGTGAGCGCATGGCGCTCACCGACCCCGCGGATCTGGCCACCTACGCCTACGACGCCACCCATTACACGCACACACCCGACGCAGTCGTCGTGCCGGCCAGTACCGACGAAGTATCCGCCGTGTTGCGCCTGGCGAGCCGAGAACGACTACCGGTGGTGGCCCGTGGCTCCGGCACCAGCCTCTGCGGCGGGGCCACCCCAATCAGGGGCGGCGTGGTCCTCTCCACGGCACGCTTGAGGCGCATTCTCGACATCAATGCCGCGAGGTCGTGCGCGACCGCCGAGCCCGGAGTCAATACGGCCGAGTTCATGCGAGCGGTAGAGACCCGCGGCCTCTTCTACCCGCCGGACCCCTCCAGCCAGAGCGTTTCCACGTTGGGCGGCAACGTCGCTCAGGGTGCGGGCGGGCCGCGCGGCGCCAAGTACGGCAGCCTGCGGGACTACGTCTTAGGCTGCGACGTCATTCTGGCCGACGGCAGCCGTCTGCGCACGGGCGCGAACACCGTCAAGAACGCCTCCGGCTACGACCTCACCCGCCTCTTCGTCGGCTCCAGGGGCACCCTGTGTTTCTTCAGCCAACTGCGCTTGCGCCTCTTGCCTCTGCCCGTGGCTCGCCGGCTTCTGCTATTGCCGTGCGCCGATTTGGCGGCAGCCGCCCGGCTGGCGCTGGCGATCACGGCCGCGGGGCTGCTGCCCAGCCGGCTGGAAGCGCTGAACGACCAGGCAGCGGCAGCTGCCGGCGCGGGACAGACCAGCGCCATCCTGCTTTGCGAACTGGACGGTTCCGCCCCCGGCGTCGACCGACAAGCGGCTATTGTCGCCAGGCTGGCAGGGGCGCAGAGCGGCGAAGACCGTGCCGGAGAGGCGGCCGAGGCCATTTGGAATCAATTGCAGGGCTGGCCGACGCTGGCGCGCGTCCAGGTGCCACGCGACCGCCTACCGGCCCTGTTGGCCAAAGTCGGGGAACTCGGCGGCACGCTCCGCGGCGATTGGGGCGTTGTGGCGGGCGCCGGCACGGGAGGCGTACGCTTGGTGGCGCTGCCGGGCACGAAGGACGCCGGGACCGAGCCGGAGGGGTCGGCTCCAGCGGCGGAGTTCGCAGCCCTGGCCGGCGAGTTCGGCCTCGTCCGACCCGCCGCTGAGCCGGCCGAGAGGTTGCGGCGCAGCCTCAAGTCGGCTTTCGACCCCCGGGGCATCCTCAACCCCCTGGTGCCGCTTGCGCCGGACGGGAGCCAGGCGAGATGAGCGACCACAGGGAGGACGGCGAGGGACTGCAGGCGTACTACGACGAGGCGCTGCGCTGCGTGCGCTGTGGGCTTTGCCAGGCGGTGTGCCCGGTGTACGCCGTGGAACAGAGCGAGGCCTCGGTTGCGCGCGGCAAGGTTCAGCTTGCCCGGGCCCTGCTGGAAGGCAGGCTGGAGCCGTCCCCCGCCGTGCGCGAGCGCCTCTTCCTCTGTCTCAACTGCGGCGCCTGCACGGCCAACTGCCCCAGCGGCGTCAACGTGGCCAAGTTGATGCTCGCCACACGGGCCCAGTTGCTGCGGGACGTCGGCCGGCCCGCCGTAGAAGGGTTGTTGTTACGTCAAGTTCTGGCCAATCCCCGCTCGCTGGGTCTGGCCGGGGCGGGGCTCGCCCTCTACCGGCGCAGCGGTTTGCGCTGGCTGGCCCACTACGTGGATGCCCTGGCCACCCTACCGGCAGGGCTGGCGAAGGCGGAGGCGATGCTCCCCTCCCGGAGCCGCAGCCGGCCCAGGGTAGGACCGGCGCCAGAGCGCCCTCGCTACCGGGTCGCTTACTTCGCCGGCTGCGTCACCTCGGTGCTGTACCCGGACCTGGCCCAGTCGGTGGTCGCCGTGCTGCGGCAGGAAGGCTGCCAGGTCGTACTGCCACGCGGTCTGGGGTGTTGCGGCACACCGCACCGTGCCTACGGCGACGCAGCGGCGGCCCAGAAGCTGGCAGATCGCAATACGCGGGCCCTGAACGAGGCGAGCGTCGAGGCTGTCGTCACCGACTGCGCGACCTGCGGGGCCGGCCTCAAGGATTACTCCGGCCTACGAGTGCCCGTCTACGACGTCAGCCAGTTCCTGGTGGAGGAGGCCGGCCTAGTGGCGCCGCGACGGCCACTGGCAGTGCGCGTCACCTATCACGACCCTTGCCATCTAGCTCGCGGCCAGGGAGTGCGCGAGGCGCCGCGGCGGCTTCTGCGGGCTATACCGGGGTTGGATCTAGTGGAGATGGCGGAAGCCGACCGCTGCTGCGGCGGCGCCGGCACCTTTGCCCTGACCCACCCCGAGACCTCGCTGCGCATACTCGAACGCAAAGTGGCCAACGCCGCCGCCACGGGGGCCGCAATCGTCGCCTCCGGCTGTCCTGCCTGCTTGCTGCAAATCGGCTATGGGCTGGGGCGACTGGCGGCCGGCGGTCAGGACGGCCCCCGCGAGGCGCTACATCCAGTCGAACTACTGGCGCAGGCCTATGCTCCGCCCTAGCTCGCTACCGCCACCAGTCCCATCTTCTCCAGAGCGTCGCCCACTACCTGGCCGGAGACGCCGCCCGCGAAACGGGGTTTGCCGTCGATGCTGATGATCGGCAAGGGTATGTCGCCCCTGGCCAGCACCCGCATCGTGTCCGGATGCTGATTGGCGTCTAGGGTGTAGACATCCAGGTACTCCACCGTGACGGCCTCGCCGAAGCGCTCTTGCAGCTCGGCCCTCATCTGGATCGTTTGCTCTTCCTGGGTCGGCTGGCTCACTTCCTCCTCGCCCTCAGCGCAGTCGGACCCACAACTTGGGCCGCAACTGCTGCCTCAGCCACAACTCTGCAACGGCACGTTCGTGCCGAATACTTGAATTAGCACTCCGCGCTCCCCGTTCTCCACCACTTGTTCCCTTCTCTCACGAAATGCCCGCCAAACCGGCGGGCGCAGCGTAATCATAGCCCGCTCGAGCCGACCGGTCAAATAGACACAGAAGAGCCGGCCGGGGAGTTCCTGGCCGGCTCACGCCCGGGGCGCCGCCTACCAGGCGCGCCGATAGATGTCCAGCACTTCCTTTTCGGTAAGCCTGCGGGGGTTGTTGTCCATCAGGCGCGCCGTGGCCATGGCGCCGGGCACGAAGGCCTCGACCGCCGAGTCCGGCACGCCCACGTCGCGCATGCGCTGCGGAATGCCCACGTCCTGTGACAACTTGCGCACCGCCTCCACTGCCTTGTAGGCCGCCTCGCGCGGGCAGAGGCCGTCCAGGCACTCCCCCATCGCCTCGGCGACCTTAGCGAACTTGGGGATGTCGGCCAGGTAATTGTACTCCAGTACGTAGGGCATCATCATCGCATTGGAAACGCCGTGGGCCACTCGGTACGTGCCGCCCAGCGGGTAGGCCAGGGCGTGCACCGAGCCGGCGCTGGCGTTGGCCAGGGCGATGCCGGCGTCGAGGCTGCCCAGGGCCATGTCGTAGCGCGCCTGCAGGTCGCCCCCGCGGCAGACGGCAGTGCGCAGGCTCTTGGCAATCAGCCGGATGGACTCCAAGGACCACAGCTCGGTCAGCGGCGTGGCCTTGACGGCCGTGTAGGACTCGATGGCGTGCGTGAGGGCATCCATGCCGGTGGCAGCGGTCACCGAGGGCGGCATGCTCACGGTCAGCAGTGGGTCGACGATGGCCACGTCGGCCAGACAATGCGGGCTCACGGTGCCGACTTTGAGCTTCTGCTCTACGTCCAGGAAGACCGCGTTGTTAGAGATCTCAGCGCCCGTACCGGCGGTGGTTGCAACCAGTATGTAGGGCAGGCCGCGCTGGGGCACCTTGTCGATGCCGAAATAGTCGCGGATCGAGCCGCCATTCTTGAGAAGGACGGACACGCCCTTGGTGGTGTCCATGGCGCTGCCGCCGCCGACGCCGACGAGCAGGTCGAACCCGCCCTGGCGCACCCACTCCACGCAGCGGTCGAGGCTGGCCACGGTCGGCTCCGGCTCAACCTGGTCGTAGACCTCGGCTGTCAAACTGGCCTTGGACAGTATGCCCTGTATCTGAGCTGCTAGCCCGGCCTTCGCCACCCCAGGGTCGCAGATGATCACCGGTCGCTTGGCCTGGCAGCGAACCGCTTCGTCGGCGACCTTGTTGACGGCATCGATGCCAAAGTAGATAGTAGCCGGCAGGCGAAATGGCAGAACCTGAGTCGGTAGCACCATCGTTCCCTTCTCCCTATCGCAGTCTGGCCCGCGGCGCTCCGCGGATGAAGCGTGCGGGCGTCCCGCCGCCTAGTTTACATCAGGTGTGCCCGCGACGAAAGGGCAAGAGTAGCCGGCCGGAAGAACGGACAGTCGCCAGCGGACAGTGCTCCGGGCTGCCTCGTAGCTGCGAAAATGCACTGGCCATGGGACCCGTTCTAAGCCGGCTGGCCGGCCAAACGGGCGCGGATGAAGTTGGCGATGTCGGCAGTGGAGCTGCCGGGGCCGAAGGTCGCCGCCACACCCATTTCCTGCAAGGCGCGCATGTCCTCGTCGGGTATGATCCCGCCCACGAGGACGACGATGTCCGTCAGCTGCTTCTGCCGCACCAACTCCATTACGCGCGGTACCAGGTCCATATGCGCCCCGGAGAGGATGCTCAAGCCAATGACGTCGGCGTCTTCCTGCAGCGCCGACTCGACGACCATTTCGGGGGTCTGCCTGAGCCCGGTGTAGATCACCTCCATCCCGGCGTCGCGCAGCGCCCGGGCGAGGACCTTGACCCCCCGGTCGTGGCCATCCAGCCCCGGCTTGGCCAGCAGTACCCTGATTTTGCCTCTCTCAACCATGGTCCACACCTCTCACGTGCTGAGAGCCGAGGCCCTAGAGCACCGGCACCTCCATATAGGATCCGTAGACCTCGCGCAGCGCCTGAGTCATCTCGCCCAGCGTGCAATAAGCACGCACCGCGTCCAGCAGATAGGGCATCACGTTCTCCCCAGCCGCGGCCGCCTTGCTCAGAGCGCGCAGGCAGCGCTCGGCCTGCGCCCGGTCGCGCCGGCGGCGCACCTCCGCCAGGCGCGCCAGCTGCCGGCGCTCGCCCTCGGGGTCCATGCGCAGCAGAGGCACCTGCACCGGCTCGTCCGTGGTAAAGCCGTTGACCCCCACGACGATGCGCTCCCCGCTCTCCACTTCTTGCTGGTAGCGGAACGATGCCTCGGCGATCTCCTGTTGCGGGTAGTTGACGCCAATCGCCGCCACCATCCCGCCCAGACGGTCGATGCGCTCGATGTACTCACGCGCCTGGCGCTCCAGCTCGTCGGTCAACGCTTCGACGAAGTACGATCCCCCCAATGGATCGACGGTGTTCGTCACGCCGCTCTCATTGGCGATGATCTGCTGAGTGCGTAGGGCCACCCGCACGGCGCTTGCCGAGGGCAGGGCCAGGGCCTCGTCCATGGAATTAGTGTGCAGGGACTGGGTACCGCCCAGCACCGCCGCCAGGGCCTGCAGGGCCACCCGCACCACGTTGTTCTCCGGCTGCTGGGCCGTCAACGAACAGCCCGCCGTCTGGGTATGGAAGCGCAGCATCCAGGAGCTCGGGTCCTTGGCGCCGAAGCGCTCGCGCATGATCTTGGCCCATAGCCGCCGGGCCGCCCGGTACTTGGCGATCTCCTCAAAGAAGTCGCTATGGGCGTTGAAGAAGAACGAGAGCCGAGGGGCGAAGTCATCCAGGGCCAGGCCGCAGTCGAGCGACGCCTGCACGTAGGCGATGCCATCGGCCAGTGTGAAGGCCAGTTCCTGCGCCGCGGTCGAGCCGGCCTCCCGGATGTGATAGCCGCTGATCGACACCGTGTTCCATTTGGGCAGGTGGCGGCTGCCAAATTCGATGGTGTCAATCACCAGTTTGAGCGCCGGCTCGGGCGGAAACAGGAACTCCTTCTGCGCTGTGTACTCTTTCAGGATGTCGTTCTGAAGGGTGCCGCCGAGCTCACCGAACGGGATGCCCTGCTTCTCGGCCGTCACCAGGTACATCGCCCAGATGATGGCCGCTGGGCCGTTGATCGTCATCGAGGTCGTGACCTCGTCGAGGCGGATCCCATCGAAGAGGATTTCCATGTCGGCCAGCGAAGAAACGGCCACTCCGCACTTGCCGAACTCCCCCAGCGCCTGGGGGTCATCGGTGTCGAGCCCATACAGAGTCGGCATATCGAAAGCCACCGACAGGCCGCTCTCGCCGTGAGACAGCAGGTATTTGAAGCGCTCGTTCGTTTCTTCAGCGGCGCCAAAGCCGGCGAACAGGCGCATCGTCCAGAGCCGGCCGCGATACATCGTGGGGTGGACGCCCCGGGTGAAGGGATACTCGCCGGGGAAACCGATTTCCCGCTGATAGGCGGCGACCTCGTCCGCCCCGGGCTCGTAGAGTCTCTGGGTCTGTACCCCGGAGATGGTGGTGAACTCAGATCGGCGCTCGGGCAGGCGCTCCAGCGACTTCGCCAGAGTAGTCTTCTCCCAGCGCGCGCGGTCGGCGGCGAGCCGTTCGCGGTCGTCCTGCATGGCGGGCCTCCCCTAGCTGGGCGCTATACCAGCAATTGCCTGTGAGAAACGCTCTTCAATTTCAAGTATAGCGCCCAACCTCAAACGGCTCCCAACCTAGGTCTCAGGCTCGTGCCCCTTCTCCGCCAGCTCGACGAGCACGCCCCCGGTGGCTTTAGGGTGCAGAAAACCGACCCGCGAGCCGTGCGCGCCCGGCGCCGCCGCTCCCGAGCCGATCACCGCGCCCCGGGCCGATAGTTCGCCGAGCAGCTCGTCCAAACCTTCCACTTCCAGGCAGATGTGGTGTATGCCTTCACCACGCTTGTCGAGGTATTTGCCAACGGGGGTGTCCGGGCCGGTCGGCTCGAGCAATTCCAGCGTGGCCTCGCCCAGGGGCAGGAAGGCGACCTTCACCCCCTGGGCGGGCACGGTTTCGTAGTGATCGGCCGCGAGTCCTAGCGCCTCCTCGTAGAAGCGCACCGCTGCCTCCGCATCCCTGACGGCGATGCCGACGTGGTCGATCTTCTTGACACGTGGCATTGGCGGAACCTAGCCCTCGTGCCCGTTGCCGGCAGCCGGGGCCTTGGCAGTTGTGTCTTCCGCCTGCAAGTCGGCTAACGCCGGTATCTTGCGCAGAACGTCCTGCAACTTGAGCCCGGTGAGCGCCTCGATAACCGCCGGCATCTGGGCCATGATCTCGGTTATGTCCCGCGTAATCTTAGACGCTCCAGCGCCGTGACCGTCAGATCCGCCAATCATGACGATGCGGTCCGTCTTGCTGAGTGGTTCGGCGACGGCCCTGGCCAGCTCCGGCAGGCGCTCGACGATCATCTGGATTATGGCCGCCTCGTTGTACTCGTGCCAAGCCTCCGCCTTGCTCGACATAGCCGTCGCCTCGGCCGCGCCACGGGCCTTGGTCACGTCGGCGGCGGTCAGGCCGCGCGCGCGCTCGATGTCGACCTGCGCCAGGCCCTGCGCCCGCTCGGCGTCGGCCTGGCCCTGGCCCATCAGCCTTGCCGCCTCGGACTTGCCAGTCGCCTCGGCCCGCAGCTTGTACTGCTCGGCCTCGGCCAGCGTCTGGATACGAGTGCGCTCCGCCTCGGCCGGTTTCTGGACGTTGGCGACCAGTTCCCGCTCCCGACGGGCAACTTCCTTCTCCTGAACCAGGGTCTCCTGTTCCTTCTGGACTATCTGGACCTTCACCTCTTCGGCCTTGACGAGCTGCTCCGTCTTGTACTTCTGCAGGTCGTAGGCGAGGTCGGCCTCAGCCTTCTGCTGGTTGACTAGCATGTTGTACTGAGCGACCTTGACGTTGTAGTCACGCTGCGACTCAGCAATTTTGGTCTGGGCCTCGATCTCGCCGATCTTGCCCAGCTGTTCGGCCTGCGCCCGCTTGATCTGGGTCTCCCGAGCGGCCTCGGCCTCGGCGATGGCCGCGTCGCGGCGCACCTCGGCGATGCGCGGCTTGCCCAGGGCCTCCAGGTAGCCCTGCTTGTCGTGCACGTCCTTGATGGTGAAACTGATGACGGTGAAGCCCATGTTGCTGAAGTCGGTCGAGGATACTTCCTGTACCCGCTGGGCGAAGGCCTCGCGATTACGATAGACTTCCTCGACGGTCATCGTACCCATAATGGCCCGCAAGTGGCCCTCGAGGGTTTGCTTGACGACCTCTTTGCGCTCCTCGACGTTCTTGGAGAGGAACTGCTCTGCCGCGGTCGCGATCGAAACCAGGTCGCTTTGCACTTTGATCTGGGCCACGCCTTCCACGATGATGGGCACACCTTGCGAGGTGTAGACGTCCGGCGTGCCCACGTCGATGGTCATCGTCTCCATCGACAGGGTCTTGAACGACTCGACGACCGGCATGACTATCGTGCCGCCGCCGCGCACGATGCGAAAGCCGACGTCCCGCGCCTGCCCACTCTCGTCGCGCAGCTTGCCGCCCCGACCATAGATGATCAGCGCCTCGTTGGGACCGACCTTACGATAGCGCGAGGCTGCCAACGCTATGAGAAGAAAGATGCCTAGGACGATGCCTGCCACTAGCAGCGTGCTGGTGAAATCCACTTAGTTCACCCTCCCTTTGCGACACTCGAATGCCCGCCCGAACGACGGCTACGAACCCGCCAACTCTACCCCTCGTCAGAGGCCGAACCGAGGGCCTCGTCCTCCATTGACACTACCTCGGCCACACCCTTGTGTAAGCGTACGATCGCCACCCTCGTGCCACTGGCCAAGGGCACGCCGCTGGCAGACCGCGCCGGCAATTGCATGCGGCTGCCACGGGCGGAGAAGACGATCTCGCCCAGCCCCTCGGCCGGAATGCTGACCCGCACCTTGGCCAGAGCCTGGGCCACCTCTCTCATGTCCGGCGAGCTACTGCCCTGGGCCCTCACTAGCGGCCGCCACACCGCTAGGAAGAATGCCCCGGCAACCAGTACCGCCCCGACCGTGGCGAGAAGGAGCGAAAGCCAATCGGGCAGGCCAATATACCTGTAGGTCAACAGGCCAATGCCCCCCACGGCCAGAGAGAAAGCCGCTATGGTAAGAGAGTTGACCGGGGATACATGGTGGGCGCCGACGTCGTGGCCAGCGTCAAGCTCGTGCCCGCCGCCCAAGTCGTGCGACAAGTCCACGTCGTGGCCGCCGGCTATGTCGTGGCCGCCCAGACCACCGGCGAGCAAGCCGAACACGCCGTAGCCGAGCCCAAAGAGGAACGCCACCCAATAGAACAGTTCCAGCCCGTTTAGCCCACCCATGCCACCCTCCTCCCGCGGGCGCCCTAGCCGCGTTTGCCCTCGCGGTACTCCTGAGCGTAGCGCCGGTTGTTGCTGACCACCTGAGCGGCGAAGTCCCGCAGGTGATTCGTCACCGGCGCCAGCGACCGAGCCCGCTCCGGCGTGTCCACGATCGCCCCTGCCGGCACCAGGCGCCCATCCGGTATCTCTACGTCGGAGATGAACGCGCCGTGCCAGACTACGCAGCCGCGTCCGATCGTGCTGTTCACCACCATCGTCCGAAAGCCGACGAAAGCACCGTCGCCGATAGCCACCGGGCCGTGCACGAACGCTTGGTGGGCCAAGGATACGTTCTTCCCGACCCAGACGGCATACTGCTGGCCGCCCACGACAACCGAGCGCCCTTCCATGGCGTGGACGACGACCCCGTCCTGCACGTTACTACCATCGCCAATGGCTATCGGCGCCCCGCTGTCACCCCTGATTGAGGACCCCGGGGCGACGAAGACCTCGGCCCCCAATTGTACGTCGCCCACCACGCTCGCGGCAGGACTGATGAAGGCGCCCCGACCGAGGCGAACGGTGCGACCCACCTCTGCCGCCGGCATGGCGGCTGCCGCGGGTGGCGCGGGCCGGGCCGGAGGAGCAGCGACCGGCGTCTGAGCCGCAAACGCCTCGCTCCCTGGGGCATCCGGCTCGGTTAGAGAACGCCCCAGGTTACCCCCGCCAGCCGGCAGGTCTGAGCCCGGCATGGGCATGTAGCCGATGGGCTGCATGCCCCCTTTGGGTTGGCCCTCGCTCATAGCAGTACCTCCTGGTGAGTGCCAAAGACAGCGCGCAGCACGCCGCACATCTCGCCCAGCGTGCAGAGACCCTCGGCGCAGGCGATCAGCCTTGGCATAAGATTCTCGTTGCCCCGCGCCGCCCGCTCCAGATCGCCCAGAAGCGTCTGCGCCCTCGCCCGGTCGCGCCGCGACCGCAGTTCGGCCAGTCGGCGCACCTGCACCTCGCGCACGGCGGGATCAACCCTCAGCAGCTCGATCTGCGCTCGTTCTGCCGTCTGGTACTTGTTCACGCCGACGATGACCCGCTCGCCCTCTTCGATCTCCTTCTGGTATCGGTAAGCGCTCGTGGCGATCTCCTGCTGGAAATAACCGCTCGTGATGCAGCGGATCGTCCCCCCCATCTGGTCGATGCACGAGAGATAGCCCTGGGCCTCCTCCTCGATCCTATCGGTGAGAGACTCCACGAAGTAGGAGCCCCCCAGCGGATCGACGGTGTCCGCAACCCCGCTCTCGTTGGCGATGATCTGCTGGGTGCGCAGGGCGATGCGCACCGCCCGCTCCGAGGGCAGGGCCAGAGCCTCGTCCATGGAGTTGGTGTGCAGGGACTGGGTGCCTCCCAGCACCGCCGCCAGGGCCTGCAGGGTCACCCGCACCACGTTGTTTTCGGGCTGCTGGGCCGTGAGGGTGCAGCCAGCCGTCTGGGTATGGAAGCGCAGCATCCAGGAGCGCGGGTCCTTGGCGCCGAAGCGCTGCCGCATGATCTTGGCCCACAGCCGCCGGGCCGCCCGGTACTTGGCTATCTCCTCGAAGAAGTCGTTGTGCGCGTTGAAGAAGAAGGCGATGCGCGGAGCGAAGGAATCGACCGCCATTCCCCGCTTGACGGCCTCTTCCACGTAGGTTATGGCGTCGGCGAACGTGAAAGCCAACTCCTGCACGGCCGTGGAGCCCGCCTCCCGGATGTGATAGCCGCTGATCGAGATGGTGTTCCAGTTGGGTACCTGCTCGCTGCAATACTGCATCTGATCCACCACCAGCCTTAATGAGGGTCGGGGCGGAAAGATGTAAGTGCCGCGCGCGTAGTACTCTTTGAGGATGTCGTTCTGGGTGGTGCCGTTGAGCTTGGCGAGGGGCACGCCGCGCCGCTGGGCGACGGCGATCAGCATCGCCAGAATCGGCGCCGCGGTGGAGTTGGCCGTGACCGAGATGCTCACCTTCTCCAGGGGGATGCCCGAGAAAAGCACGTCGACGTCTTCCACGGAGTCTATCGCCACGCCAACCCGGCCAATCTCACCCAGGGCGATCGGATCGTCGGAATCGTAGCCGAGCTGCGTCGGCAGGTCGAAAGCCACCGAGAGTCCCGTCTGGCCCTGCTCCAGCAAGTAGCGGTAGCGCCGGTTCGACTCCGCGGCCGAGGCGTAGCCGGCGTACTGGCGCATCGTCCAGTACCGGCCGCGATACATGGTCGGCTGCACGCCTCGCGTGAAGGGATACTCGCCGGGGAAACCGAGGTCGCGCAGGTAGTCGAAGTCCGGCAAGTCACCCGGAGCGTAGACGTCCTGGATGTCGACGTGCGACGTCGTCTGGAACTCGGTGCGGCGCTCCGGCCAGCGAGCCTTCGCCGGGTCCAGAACGTCGCGTTGCCAGCGTTCCCTGGCGGCCCTCACCGGGGCAATCTGGCCGTCCCGGACTTCTTCTGCCATGGCCATCCAATCCTCGCCTATGAAACGATCGCCAGCACATCCCCGGCGTTCACCGTGGAGCCGGCGCTCACCGGCAAGGAGGTCACCCGGCCGGCGGCGGTGCTCTTGATCTCGTTTTCCATCTTCATGGCCTCGAGGACCACCAGCCCGGCGCCGTAGGCCACGTTGTCGCCCACTTTGACCTGCACGCGCAGGATCTTGCCGGGCATCGGCGCCCGCATCACCGTGCCCGAGGCCGCGGGAGCCGTCGGCGCGGTGGCAGGAGCGGGTGACGTCCGCGGCCCCACGGCTGCCGGGGCAGGGCGTGGGGCAGCAGGGGCGAGCGCCGGCGCGGGGCGGGTCGCCGAGTCCAGCCGAACCGCGTAGGTCTTGCCGTCCAGCGTCACCTGGTCGCCCTTCAGCTCGACCTGGAGCGTCTTGCCGCCCACCTCGACCGTGGCCGAGTTGCCGCGGCGGCGGGCGCTAGCGGGAACCGGTTTGCCGTCGACAGTCACCTCGCCCGGTTTGACCGTGACCTCGTAGTCTTTGCCGTCGATCGTTATCTTCACTGTCGCAACCTCACCCTACCTCATCAGTCCCAGACGGCCGGATAGCTTCCAGCCAGAGAGTCCGGCCAGGGCCTCGGGCACGCGCTCCCGCTGCGCCGGGGCGAGAAACGCCGCGGCAATGGCAGCGACCGTCTCCGCGTCCAGCTTGGGCTCGGGCTCAACCTCGCCCGCCCGCCGTTTGAAGAACTCCAGGGCCACCTGGGGGAAGATCGCGTAGGAGATCACGTCCTCGTCGCTCTGCGCATAGGGCTTGGACCCCTCCACGGCCTTGTCCCACTCGGGCTCCAACAGGTCGGCGGGGCGGACGTCGATCGTCTCCTCGCCGTCGATGGTCTTCTCCTTGATGGCAGGGTCGACCGGAATCGCTGGCCGGCCGTAGAACCCCTTCACGTACAGCTTGACCTCTTTGGGCACCATCTTGTAGCGCTCGCCCAGGAGGACGTTCAGCACCGCCTGCGTGCCCACGATCTGACTGGAGGGGGTGACCAAAGGCGGGTAGCCAAGGTCCTGGCGCACCCGCGGCACCTCGGCCAGCACTTCCTTCAGGCGGTCTTCCGCCTTCTGCTCACGCAGCTGGGAGACTAGGTTAGAGATCATCCCGCCCGGAATCTGGAAGGTGAGCACGTTCGTATCGACGGGCGCCATACCCATCTCGAACTTGCCGTATTCCTTGCGTACCTTGCCGAAGTACTCCGCGATCTCCGACAGCAAATCGAGGTCGAGGCCCGTGTCGCGAGGCGTGCCCTTGAGCGCGGCCACAATGCTCTCCGTGGGCGGCTGACCAGAGCCCATCGAGATGCTGGAGATGGAGGTATCGACGACGTCGATGCCCGCTTCCGCCGCCTTGAGGTAGGCCATCGACGCCATACCGCTGGTGTAGTGGCAGTGCAACTGCACCGGCAGGCCGACCTTCTCCTTCAGCTGCTTGGTAAGATCGTATGACTCGTAGGGGTCGATGAGACCGGCCATGTCCTTGATGCAGATCGAATCGGCGCCCATGTCGCGCAGCGTCTTGCCCATCTCCACAAACGTGTCGATGTTGTGGTAGGGGCTGCGCGTGTAGCAGATCGTCGCCTGCACGTGGCCGCCGACATGCTTAGTCACTTCCATCGCATAGCGCATGTTGCGCACGTCGTTCAAGGCGTCGAAGATGCGGAAGATGTCCATGCCATTTTCTTTGGCCTTGACGACGAAATGCTCCACGATGTCGTCGGCGTAGTTGCGGTAGCCGACGATGTTTTGGCCGCGCAACAGCATCTGCAGCTTAGTGTTCTTGAACGCCCCGCGCAGTTGGCGCAGGCGCTCCCAGGGGTCTTCGTTCAAGAAGCGCATGCAACTGTCGAAAGTCGCGCCGCCCCAGACCTCGAGGGAGTGGTAACCCACCCTGTCCAGCTTCTCGGCAATGGGCAGCATGTGCTCGATGCGCATGCGCGTCGCCAGCAGCGATTGGTGCGCGTCGCGCAGGATTGTGTCGGTGATGCCGAGCGGGTTCTTCTCCACTGCTTCCTCCTTCCGATCCTACAGCGGTATATTGCCGTGCTTCTTCGGCGGCAGGGTATCGCGTTTGTCCTTGAGCATCTCCAGGGCGGCGATCAGCTTGGGCCTGGTGTAGCGAGGCTGGATCACATCGTCCAACAAGCCGTGGGCCGCGGCGACGTACGGGTTGGCGAACTTGTCGCGGTACTGCTGCACCTTCTCCTGCAAAGTAGCCTCAGGGTCGGGCGAGGACTCGATCTCCCGCCGGAAGAGGATGTTGGCCGCCCCGTCGGGGCCCATCACCGCGATTTCGGCCGTGGGCCAGGCGAGGTTGATATCGCCGCGCAGGGCCTTGCTACTCATGACGATGTAGGCACCGCCGTAGGCCTTGCGCGTGATCAGCGAAATCTTGGGCACGGTCGCCTCGCTGTAAGCGTAAATCATTTTGGCCCCATGACGAATGATACCGCCCTGCTCCTGGTCGAGACCAGGCATGAAGCCCGGCACGTCGGCGATGGTGACGAGCGGCACGTTGAAGCAGTCGCAGAAGCGAACGAAGCGCGCTGCCTTGTCGGAGGCGTTGATATCGATGACCCCCGCTAGCACCTTGGGCTGCTGCGCCACTACGCCCACCGGCCGCCCGCCGAGACGCGCGAAGCCGACGATCATGTTCTGGGCGAACTCCTTGTGGACCTCGAACAGGTCCCCGTCGTCCACGATGCGACCGATCACTTCCAGCATATCGTAGGGTTGGTTAGGGGAATCCGGGATCAGCACGTCCAGCTCGGGGTCCGTGCGATCCGCCGGATCGAGCGAGACTCCCAGGGGCGGGTCGTCCATATTGTTGGAGGGCAGGAAGCCGAGCAGGCGGCGGATGTCCTGCAGGCAGGTCTGCTCGTCCGGCTCGGCGAAATGGGCGACGCCGCTGATGCCGGCGTGCGTCTGTGCCCCGCCCAGCTGATCGAAGCTGACGTCCTCATGGGTGACCGCCTTGACCACGGCCGGGCCGGTGATAAACATGTGGCTAGTGCCATTGACCATAAACACGAAGTCCGTCAGGGCCGGCGAGTAGCAGGCGCCGCCGGCCGAGGGGCCGAGGATGGCCGAGACCTGGGGAATGACGCCCGAGGCCAGCGTGTTGCGCAGGAAGATCTCGGCGTAGCCGGCAAGGCTGAGCACGCCCTCCTGGATGCGCGCGCCGCCGGAGTCGTTCAGCCCGATCAACGGCGCCCCGTTCTTCATCGACAGGTCCATCACCTTGCAGATCTTGTTGGCATGCACCTCGGACAATGAGCCGCCGAAGACGGTGAAGTCCTGCGAAAATACGTACACCAGTCTGCCGTCCACCTTGCCAAAGCCCGTGACCACGCTGTCGCCTAGGTACTGCTGCTCGGCCAGCCCGAAGTCGGTGCAGCGATGCAGGACAAACTGATCCAGCTCGCTGAACGAACCGGGATCGAGCAAGGCGTCGATCCGTTCGCGGGCGGTCAGCTTGCCTCTCTTGTGCTGCTGCTCGACGCGCTGGGGGCCGCCACCCTGCTCCGCCTGCCGCTGCAGTTCCCGCAGCTCGGAGATGCGATTGGCCTCAACCATACTGTTCACTCACCTCAATCGGTACTAGGGAGCCTAGGTGCCATACTCGTAGAAGCCGCGGCCGGACTTGCGTCCCAGGTGTCCCGCCTCGACCATCCGGTGTAGCAGAGGGCAGGGGCGGTACTTGGAATCGCCGAAGCCCCGGTGCAGCACCTCCATCACCTGTAAACACACATCCAGACCAATCAGATCGGCCAACTGTAGCGGGCCAAGCGGATGATTCATCCCCAGGTGCATGACGGTGTCGATGGCCTCCCGCTGGGCAACGCCCTCCATGAGGCAGTAGATGGCTTCGTTGATCATCGGCATGAGCACCCGGTTGGACACGAAGCCTGGATAGTCGTTCACCGCCACCGGCGTCTTGCCCAGGCGCTCCGCCAGCTGCTGTACCAACCCCATGGTGGCGTCGCTCGTCAGTTCGCCGCGCACCACTTCCACTAGCGCCATCACGGGCACCGGGTTGAAGAAGTGCATGCCGACCACCTGACCCGGCCGCCGCGTTCCGGCCCCCAAGGTAGTGACGGAGATCGAGGAGGTGTTGGAGGCCAGGACGGCCTCATGGCGGCACAAGGCGTCCAGGCGCCGGAAGACGTCAATCTTGACCGGCAACTGCTCCACCGCCGCCTCGACCACCAGGTCGCAGCGGGACAGGTCCTCCAAAGACAGAGAAGGGGCAATGCCGGCCAGCGCCGCCTCGCGTGCCGCCGGTTCGAGGCGCCCCTTGTCCACGGCGCGGTCGAGGTTGCGCCGGATGGTGGCCAGGCCGCGGTCGAGGGCGGCCCGGTCCACCTCGACCAGGGTCACGGCGAAGCCGGCACCGGCGAACACCTGGGCAATGCCGTTGCCCATAGTACCTGCCCCAACCACCCCAACCTTCCGAATCTCCTCAGCTTCCATTGCCATCCTTTCCTGGTCCAACGGGAGACGAACCACGGATCAACGCGGATCCTGGAGGATGAACATGGATGGATGAGACACCTCGGAGAGCCGGGACCTCGCCACACGTTCCGTCCTCGCCACACCTCCCTCATCTGTGTTCATCCGCTCCCAACGGTGTGCATCTGTGGCCGTTGTCCTCATCCTAGGCTAACTCGACGCTCAGGGCGACGGCCTCGCCCCCGCCGAGGCAGGCCACGGCCAGGCCGCGTTCGCCGCCTCGCTGGCGCAAGGCATAGATCAGTGTCGTCAAGATGCGCGCGCCGCTGGCGCCGATAGGATGGCCCAAGGCCACCGCGCCGCCGTGGACGTTTACCTTCTGCCAATCCCAGCCCAAGTCCTTGCCGTTGGCCAGCACCTGGGAGGCGAAGGCTTCGTTGATCTCGATGAGGTCGAAATCGTTCAGACCCAGACCGGTCTGGGACAGCAGTTTGCGAATGGCCAGCGGCGGGGCAGCGAAGAGCAGCAGCGGCTCCAGGGCAGCCGTGGCATAGCCCGTGACGCGCGCCAGCGCGGGCAGGCCGAGCTCCCGGCCGCGCCCGCCCTCGACTACCACTAGGGCGGCGGCGCCGTCGCTCAGGCCGGGGGCGTTGCCGGCCGTCACCGTGCCGCCCTCCGGCTGGAAGGCCGGCTGCAGACGCGCGAGCGCCTCCAGGCTCGTGTCGGGGCGGGGCGTCTCGTCGGCGGCGACGACCACGCTGCCCTTCTTCTGCGGCACCTCGACCGGAACGATCTCCGCCGCGAACCGGCCCGACGACGCCGCGGCGACGGCCTTGCGGTGGCTCGCCAGGGCGAACTCGTCCTGTTCGCGACGGCTAATACCATAGAGCTTGGCGATGTGTTCGGCGGAGTTGCCCATGTGGTGGTGCTCGAATGAGCACCAGAGGCCATCGTGTACCGTGGCGTCTACGATCTCGCCGTTGCCCAGACGGTAGCCGGTGCGGGCACGGGGCAGTAGGTAGGGGCCGTTGCTCATGCTCTCCATGCCCCCAGCCACGTAGATGGAGCCGTCTCCGGCCTTGATGGCTTGCGCCGCCAGCATGACCGCCTTCAGGCCCGAACCGCAGACCTTGTTGACGGTGACGGCCGGCACGCTCACGGGCACACCAGCCCGGACCGCGGCCTGGCGAGCAGGGGCCATGCCCACGCCCGCCTGGACGACGTTGCCCATTATCACTTCGTCCACGGCGGCGGGGTCGACACCCGCCCGGCGGATAGATTCACGAATGGCGACGGCGCCCAACTCGGGCGCCGTTAGTGGTTGGAGGGCACCGAGGAAACGGCCCGTGGGAATGCGCGCGGCACTAGCGATCACAACCTTAGGGGAGTCCGCCATTGCCTTCCTCCCTTGACGCAACTCCGCGCCTCGCCGTGCAGCGTCTGGCCCTGGGTATCCCGCACATAATAGCACAACGCAACCTGCCCCGCCAGAACGAAGATCCCCTTCCCGCTAGGCAGGAAGGGGGTTGTCAGTAACCAGCAGATGTTGGTCTGTTGTTTGTGGTGAGCGCTCATCTGCCCCAGCGGCTATGGGGTCAGCGTTTTCCCGGGTGCCCGAAGAGGCACAAAGCACTAAAGTGCTCACTACGAACCCGTAGCACGGCTGCGTTTGTAGTGAGCGCTTTAGCGCTTTCCCCAGCGCATGAGGCGGCACGAAGCACTGAAGTGCTCACTGCGAGCCCGGAGTGCGGCCGAGCTAGCACATCGGCGGGCGCTCGACCATCCTCTTCAATCGCTCGACGTTGCGACGCAGGGCCTGCAACTCCTTCACCCGGGCGTCGGGATCCTCCAAGGCCTGGTAGATGACTGCCCCGTCGCACTTATCGGGAACAGGCAGTTCGGCCACGTGGCAGACCGTGGGCACCAGATCGGTGAGCCAGACGTTGCGCTCGATCACCACGCCCTGCCTGATGCCGGGGCCGGCGAACATTATCAGGCCGCGCAGGTCGCCAAAGCCGAACTTGTTGGTCGTCAGGTAGGGGCCATGCTCCTTGCCGAAGCGTGGGTCCTCGGCGTAGATCACGTCGCCCGCTCTGGGGCCCCAGATGCCTAAGATACGGGCGTCCTCGTTCTTCAACGCCAGAGCGACCGGGTGCAGGCCGGTCTGGGGATCGACGTACTCGAGGAGGGCTTTGATGATTTCATCGCGGACCTTCTCGTACTCCTCTCCCGGCTCGACGATGCCCTGTGGGTCTCGGCCCTTGACGTTCACGTAGATGTGAACCGTGCGCTGGCTCACGGCCTTCGTCTTGGACCAGTCGACTTTCCGCACCTTCGGCATGAGGCCAGCGCCCTTCGTTTCGAGCCCGGCCGCCTTGTCGCCCGGCTCCTCCGGCACATAGGCCAGCAGGCCGGCCTTCGCCAGAATCGAACCGACGTCGAACTTGTGGCCGCGCGCCTTGACTCCGTGGTCCGACATGACAACCACCAACGCATCGTCGCCGGCCGCCTCGATGATCTCGCCCAGGCACCGGTCCACGCCCTGATGCAGCCTTAGCTCGATGTCCTGGTAGTAAGGAATCAGCTCTTGATTCCGCGCCAGCAGAGGCTCCAGCTCGACCGAGAAGGTGTGGTAGATCCAGTCGATGGTGTGGATGTGGAGGAAATACATATCCCACGGCTTCTGGAAGAGGGTCTTGGTGGCGTCCACCAGCCAGTTGTGGTGCAGGTCGTAGGCCTCGACCAGCGTCTGGCCGTCGATCCACTCCGCCAGGAAGGCCTCGTAGGCCGTGCGAGCGGTGGGCAAGCCGCGCTCGGACGTAATCTCTTGCTCCAGCTCGGCCGGGAAGCCCCAGCCCGAGAGAGAGAAGATGCCCGGGCAGTAGACACGGAACTGTTGGGCGTCAGGCGAGAGCTCGAGCAACTTGAAGCGCGTCGCCGCCTGCTTGGGGCCCTGCTCTGTCTCGAAGGTATCGTAGACGTTCGGGCTCCACTCGCCGACCTTGAGGCGAGCGTAGGCGCCGGCCTTGGTCTTGTCGCGGGCGATGACCACCGTATCGAAGGCCGAGCCGCCCGACTTGTCGACCAGCACGTACCAGGTTATCGGCTGAACCGGGATCTTGGGCCGCCAGAGGTTGACGTTGACCTTGGCCTCGAGGGCCTGCGGGCCGTGCTCCACGCCCTGCCAGCCGCTAGCCTTCTGCCACACCACCTCGCTAAAGTGAGGGTAGTACTCTGTGGAGAGCAGTATGTCCTGCGCGAGGAGCGTTGAGGTCAGGTCCTCGATGGGTATGCCCTCGCGCCAGTCGGTGATGTTCAGGCCATAGCCGGCGATCTGGTAGCCTTCCTTCATCCGCTTGGGCCAGCTGGTGGGCCAGTTCATCACGATGCTGCGTTTGCCGGCGCGCTCGCCCGCCTCCCAGATGGTCTCAGCCGCGATGTCGCGCGAATCGAAGCCTTGGTGGGTCACATCCAGGGGCGTTCCTGGAGTGTGCACATCGAAATCGGTAATGCCGTGGGTGCCCGGCCAGGCGCCCGTGGCGATCGAGGTCCAGTTGGGGGGCGTGATCGTCGGGAAGGGCACCAGGCCATTCTCACAAAACACGCCGCGGTCCATCAACTTCTTCAGTGCCGGTAGCTTGCCCTCTTGCGCCCATTTGAAGATGGTAGGCGCGACGGGCGAGTCGATGCCCAGGAACAGCACTTTGCTCGGGGCTTTGCTCATCGATCTCTCCTCCATATCTGCTGCCGAAGCGAACCGACCCTCCCCGGGTCCAGTCGCCCAGTGATGCCCGACGGCGCCAGAGTCAGTCGCCGAACGTGCCGCCGGCGCTGGCCAGCGCGGCCTCCAGGTCTTGCCTGGTGTGCTGGTGATGCCAGCGGAGACGGCGCTCGGCCTCAGCCGCATCGCCCGCGAGGAAGGCGGCGAGAATCTCCTTGTGCTCCAGGTGGCCGGCAAGCGGTCTGCCGGGCACGTCGAAGGCCCGCCAGCGGATCATCAGGAACTGGTCGTGCATGTTCTCGAAAACGCGCAGCAAGCGGCGGTTGCCCGAGGCCTGCACGAGCAGGCGGTGCAACTCCATGTCCAGGCGGCTGAAGCCCCGCTGATCGCGAGCCGCCACAAGCGGTTCCGCCTCCGCCACCAGCTCCGCGAGGCGACGGTCCAGCCCCGGCGTGCGCCTCTGTAAGGCCCGCACGATAGCGTGCGCCTCCAGGACCTCACGGACCTCCAACACCTCGCGAATGTCCTCGGCGGTAATGGAGACGACGACGGCGCCCCGCCGGGGCAGGTACTGCACCAGGCCCTCCCGTTCCAGGCGCGAGATGGCCTCACGCACCGGCGTGTTGGAGACGCCAATCTGTTCGGCCAGGGCAGCCTCGGTGAGGCGGGAGCCGGCAGCCAGGGTATTCTCGATGATGGCGGTCTTGAGGGTGGCGTAGACCGAGTCGGTCAGGTTGAGATGGCGCTCGACCCGGGGTAGACTCAACAGCTCCACTGGCACCTCCAAGCTTCCAACGGGGAAAACCGTCTATAGTAGGCAGCATACAGCGGGTATGCTGTCCTGTCAAGCAAGGCCAGGGCATCCACCGCTTTCCGCGGGGGCGCGGCGCCCGGCGACGGTCAGTCGGGCCCAGCGACGGCGGCCCGCCCTCTCGGTGCCTCGCGCAGCGCCACCAGGGCCAGTACCGTCACAATCCAGATCAGAGCCCCCGTGACGTAGACGGCCGCTCCCAGTTCGAAGTGGTCTATCACCCAGCCCAGCGCCAGCGGCCCCAGCACCGCGCCCAGGTCTCCGGTGAAGCGGTTGATGCCAAGCGTGCGCCCCCAGAGGCGCGGCGGCGTCTGGTCGATGATGAGAGTCGTCGGCAGGCTGTTGCCGAAGCGACCCATCGCCATCACTACGATCCCCGCTAGGTAGAGGGTCAAACCGCCCGTCTGGCTAAACAGCAGCACGCCGGTGCCGGTAAGCGCCAGGCCAGGCAACAGCACCCGCCGCCTGCCGAAGCGGTCGGACAGGTTCCCACCCACAACCGAGGTGAAGAAGCGCACCACGGTGCCGAGGGAGATGGCCAGGCCGATCGCCGCCGCGTCCAAACCAAATCTAGTGTCGCCAAACAATGGTACGAAGGTGTTGACGAAGCCGCTGGTGTGGAAAAACATAGCAAAGGTGATGCAATTGATCACCAGCAGATTGGCTAACAAGCCCGGCGCCGTGGTCTGGGCGCCGGCTTGACGGACAGCACGCACGGCCTGGCCAGCCGAAACCGCCAGCGGACGTCGCTGAGTCAACACGACTGAGAGGAAGGCGAGCAGCGCGGTGAAAGCGCAAAAGGCGAAGGACGAGCGCCAACCGGCGACGACGGCGATGGCCCCGCCGATGGCCGGACTGAAGGACGAGCCCGCGAGCATCGCCGCCTGGTAGTAGCCCAGCACACGCCCGCGGTTCTCGGCAGTGGAAAGACGGCTCAGATTGTACTGGGAAGTCAGCATGCACAGCGCCGAGCCGGCCCCCATCACGGCGCGCGCCAGAATGACCAGTTCGAAGCGCGTGGCCAGGGACCCGAGCAGGGCGCCCAGCGAGATGATGGCCGTGCCGGCGAGGAAGAGCCGGAAAGGCGGCAAGCGCTCCACGAAGACGCCCGCCGGCAGGTCCAGTGCCAGACGGGCAAAGCCGTAGGCCGATATGGTGAGCGAGACCGCCGCGGTGGACACGCCGAAGGTGTCCTTCACCTCCGGCAGCACGGGCGCCATGATGCCCATCCCCAGTTGGAGGAGAAAGGCCATCAAATAGAGCGCCGCTTCCGCCGCGCTCACTCCACCCAAGCGGCCAGACAGGCTGTCGTTCATGGCCAGGTATTGTAGCGCCCACGCCCCGAGAAGTCATTCCCTCAAGCGCGGCAGACCAAGCAGGTCCGGCCAACAGTGGGCTTGCCGCCGGCACCCGCCTGGTCGCACGGCGAGTTGCCGCCACCGATTCGGCCCGGCTATAATCCCTGGGTAAAGTAACAGCGGAGCGCAGCCGCCAGCATGCATCTTTCCCACTTGTCTCTGGAGAACTTCCGCAACTACTCTCGCCTCGAACTCGACCTGCCCCCCGGCACGGCCGTCGTCTTCGGCCGCAACGCGCAGGGCAAGACGAACCTACTTGAATCGATCTATTACCTGGCCACGAGCAAGTCTTTCCGCGCCAGCAGCGACAAGGAAGTAATCAACTGGCTGGCGCAAGGTGAGGAGCCCGCCTATTCTCGGCTGGTGGGCCTGTGCCAGCGCGCCGCCGGGCCCGCGGAGATCGAGATCGCCCTCCGGCTAGAGCGAGGCGAACTGGGCGGGGGCGAGCAACTCCCCAGCCTGAGCAAGCGCATTCGCGTCAACAAGGTCGCCCGTCGCGCCATCGACCTCATCGGCCAGATGACGGTGGTCAACTTCTCGCCCCAGGATATCGAGATAGTGGACGGCGCGCCGCAGCTGCGCCGCCGGTACCTCGACGTGACCATTTCTCAGGTGGACTCGGAGTACTGCCGCACCCTGGCGCACTATAACAAAGTCGTCCTGCAGCGCAATCACCTGCTGCGCCAGATGCGCGACCGGCGGGCAAAAGGCGATCAACTGGAGTTCTGGGACGAGGAGATGGCCAAAGACGGCGCCTTCATCGCCCAGGAGCGCCGCCGGGCGACCGAGGAGCTGAACGAACTGGCCGGGGAGTTCCACCGCCGCCTGACCGGCACGGCCGAGCGGCTGCGCCTAACCTACCGGCCCGGTTTCGCCTGGAAGCCCGCCCTGGAGAGCGTGACCGATGTTATGTCCAGCCCGGCGGCGGCGCTGGCGCGCTCGCTGCGCGAGCAGATGCGCCGCCTGCAGGCACGCGAGGTGGCCCAGGGGGTCTCGCTGCTGGGACCGCATCGCGACGACCTGGCCTTCGTCATCGATCAGGCCAGTGTCACTCTCTACGGCTCGCGAGGCCAGCAGCGCACGGTAGCGCTTTCCTTGAAATTGGCGGAGAGCGCCTACCTGCAGCGCCACACGGGGGAGAAGCCGATCCTCTTGCTGGACGACGTACTCTCGGAGCTAGACCAAGAGCGGCGCGACTTCGTGGTCGAAACCATCAAAGACGGCCAGCAGGTGGTGCTGACCGGCACCGAACTGCGGGCGGTGCCGCGCGCCTTGTTGGCCGAGGCCACGCTGCTGGAAATCGCCAAGGGAGCCGTCTACGAACGCGTCCAGCCCTAGGCCGAGCGCTTACCCAGCAGCGCGGGCAGAGCGGCCCGCGCCGCCTCCTCGCCGGCGGCGATGCACTCCTCGACTCGGTGGAACTGGTCGGTCAGCACCAACCCCACTTCGGGCCGGATGAGCAGCGTCGGCGGTACGGCCGCCAGGCGCATCTCCAGGAGCTCGCGGGACTGCACTTCGGTTGACTTGACGATGACGTCGATGTGGCGGGAGCGCCCGAAGAGCCGCAGGAAGGCCAGCGACGACGCCACCTGGCGAGGGACCATGCCGTGGAAGGCATCCGGCGCCAGGGGCCGGTCGCGATTTGGAGTCACGTCCACCGCTACGACGCGGCGAGCGCCCAGCTCATAGGCGGCCTGCACCGGTATTGGCTCCAGGATGCCGCCATCGACGAGCATGCGGTCCCCGTCGGGCACCGGGCTGAGGACGCCCGGGATGGCGATAGTCGCACAAACAGCCTTTTCAACGGACCCGCTAGCGATCGTGACTCTAGCCCCCGAGTTGATGTCTACGGCCACGACGGCACAGCGGCGGGGCAGGTCTTCGAGGTTGGGCACGCCGGCGATGCGCGAGGCGAGGGCGCCGACCTTTTCCGTGCCCGCCAGGGCGAGTCCGGTCTTGTCGAGCGTGAAAAGACGCATGACCTGGGTGCGTCTTGCCAGTTCCTCCATGGCCGCGGCCGGCATGCCCGCGCCCCAGGCCAGGGCGACCAGGCCACCCATGCTGGTGCCAGTCACAAAGTCGACTTCGATGCCGGCTTCCTCGAGTACTTTCAGCACGCCGATGTGAGCCAGGCCGCGGGCGCCCCCGCCGCCTAGGGCCAGGCCCAGAGCGCCGGCTGCCCTGCCCTTGGGCAGCAACCAAGCCCAGGCCACGGGAGTAGACGCAGGGCCGCGGGTCTTGCCGCTCTCCCTCATATGCCACCGCCTCCCTCGTCATCAGTATAAGCCGTGACCAGCCACCGAGCAACGGGCTCTTGACATCCGTGCATAACTGGCAGGTATGGCGGTAGGGGCGGGGCTCCGTACCCGCCCGCCCGTCTAATCCCCACGCCGAGCTGGCAACTACGCCGCTACGGCGGCCGCGGCCGCCCCCTTCGCTACGCTTCGGGGACATGGCTG
>JAMCYS010000062.1:0-2578 GCA_023473795.1 Chloroflexota bacterium
AGGCGAGGACCTGACGCCGAAGCTCGACATAATCAACAAGTTGCCCGGCCTGCGCCGCTTCGACGTCTCGGCCTGGACCGACCTGGCGGCTTGCGTGCGCAAGTTCGAGCGGCGGGTGGTGCTGGAGGTGCAGGTCCACCCGGGCAAGACCATTCTGGAGGAGGACCCGGCGGAGTGGCGGCGGGAGCTGCGGCGTCTGGTGGACCTGGCGGGGGATTGCGTCGCCGACCTCAACCTGGCCGACGTGCAGACGGTGAAGGGTGACAGGACCCTCCTAGGCCGCTGGGCCCAAATGGCGCGCGACGTCGCCGCCGGGGCCTAGCCGGCGGGAGGGCTTTTCACTCTCTCGGACCCCGCTCAGCGTGCAGCGGAGGAGAGGGCGGGGGTGCCCTTACCAGGACTGGCCGCAAGGGACCCGCATCCCTGCCTTCCCCCCAAAGGGGGAAGGAGTAGGACCGCTCTCCGGGCGGCGGTCCCGCGCTTCCCCCGCGTCTCCGGCGACCTGCCTTCATCGCCGCCTATCTAAGTCTATCCGCGGTTCGCCTGCCCTCTCAGAACTCCTGCTCCGCCCGGGCGATGATGGAGTCCTGCAGCTCCTGGCTCAGTTCCACGAAGACGGCGCTGTAGCCGCCCACCCGCACCACCAGGTCGCGGTACTCCCGCGGCCGCTGCTGCGCCCGGCGCAGCGCCTCGCCGTCCACCACCGTGTACTGCACCTCCTGCCCGCCCGCCTCGACGTAGGCCCGCACCAGGTCGGCCCACTTCGCCAGTTCGCGCGGCCCGCCGACCGCCGTGGCGTTGAAGCGCTGGTTGAAGGTGACGCCGTTGGGCGTGCGCAGCGGGTCGATCGCCCGCGCCGCCGAGCGGTGGGTGGCCGTCGGCCCGGCCGCCGGCGCCAGTGACGAGGGGCTGCAGGCGTCCGCCAGGCGCTCGCCGCGGTGCCGCCCGTCGGGCGTCGGCCCCAGCTTGTGCCCCAGCGTTACGTACGAGCCCATGCTGATCAGTCCCACCGTGAAGCGCCCGCCCCGCGGCGTGTGGTGGCGTTCGTAGGCGTCGTAGAGCAGGCCCAGCATCGCCGCCGCCCAACCGTCGGCGTACTCGTCGTCCGTGCCGTACTTGGGTGCCGCCAGGCAGCGGCGCCAGAGGTCGTCGTGGCCCCGCCAGTCGTCGCGCAGCGCCGCCAGCAGCTCCTGCCAGCCGGCGCTCTTGCTGCGGAAGACCAGGTGGTCGACGGCCGCCAGGGCATCGCCCGCGTTGGCCATACCCACCGCCAGCGTGCCCGTCCAGTTGTACTTGCAGCCCCCGGCGTTGATGTCGACGCCGCTGCGCCGCGGCCCGGGGTGCATCAGGTCGTGGAAAACGCAGGGGAAGTACTTCTGGAAGACGAAGTCGCTGACGTTGTTGAGCGTCACGTTCATCGCCACCGCGTGCTCCATCTGCGTGCGCACGGCGGCGAAGAACTCCTCCATCTTGCTGAAGCCGGCCGGGTCGCCCGTGGCCGGCCCCACCTGCTGCCCGTTGAGCGGGTTGATGCCGTTCCAGAGCGCCAGTTCCAGCGGCTTGAGGATGCTGAACCAGCCGGCGTTGGTCCGGCCGTTGGCGTCGGCGCCGGTCAGGTTGGGGTCGGTGATGTTCTCCTGGCAGCCGGTGTCGGCGTAGTGGCGCGCGTCCTTCAGCTCCACGCCGCAGCGCCCCACGAGCGCGGGCACGATCGCCTCGTCGCTGATCAGAATGGGCAAGCCGCCGCCCAGGCGCAGCACCTCCAGCGATTGGCGAAGGAAGGCGTCGGGGGTGTTGCGGTGCAGGCGCACGGCCAGGTTCGGATCGTTCAGGTGCACGTGCGCGTGCGCCTCCAGCAGACGATAGGAGAGCTCGTTGGTGGCGTCGCGCCCGTACTCGTCCACCCCGCCGACGTCGATCTTGTCGTTGTTGCTCACCCCGGCGTTGATCTCGGTCTGGCCCATCAGGTGGGTCTCGTTCCACTTGAGGTAGAACAGTTCCAGCAGTTCCTGCGCCCGCTTGGCGCTGAGGCGGCCGCTCGCCACGTCCCTCTGCCAGTAGGGCAGCATATAAAGGTCGAAGCGGCCGGCGGAGTGCGAGTCGCCGCTCTCCACCATCGCCGTGCCCGCGCGCAGGAAGTGGAAGGACTGCAGCGCCTCCCACCAGCTCTCCGCCGGCTTGGCCGGCACCTTGCGGCAGATACGCGCCATCTCCAGCAGCTCGGCCCGCCGCGCGCCGTCGCTCTCCGCCGCCGCCAGCTGCTCGGCGTACTCGGCGTTGCGCCGGGCGTAGCCGATGATGCCGTCGGCGGCCATGAGCATCGCCTGGTAGAGGTTGCGCCGCTCGAAAGTCGCGAAGTCGCCCGGGCTCAGCGGGTCCAGGGCCGCCATCTCTGTCCGGATGTCCGCCTTGATGGCGTCCAGCCCCCGGGCGAGGATGGAGGCGTAGTCCTGCACCGTGTGGTGCAGGGCGCCACCCATCAGGATCTGCCCCTCGTAGCAGTCGCCGTAGAGGGCGAACTGCCAGGCCTCCGGGTAGTGCCGGCGCATCTCTTCCACCACGTGCGCCGCCCGCCCGT
>JAMCYS010000062.1:2588-25602 GCA_023473795.1 Chloroflexota bacterium
AGTGGCTGGAGAGCCCGTCGAGGGGCGAGAAGGCCTCCTCCTCGTCCAGCAAGTTGCGGACGGGGATGCGCACGAACTCCGGGCTCACGTCCACGATGTGGGGGTTTAATCTGCATACCAATTGCTCATACCGGCAGGACATGGGGGACCTAGGAGGCCGCTTGCCCACGGACAAGGCCTATCTGCAACGCGCGGAGGCGTCAGGATCTGCCCCTCGTAGCAGTCGCCGTAGAGGGCGAACTGCCAGGCCTCCGGGTAGTGCCGGCGCATCTCTTCCACCACGTGCGCCGCCCGCCCGTGGCGTCGCCAGTAGGACCAGATCTCGCGCTCGAAGAGCTCGCGGTCCTCCGGCTCGATGATGTAGTGGCTGGAGAGCCCGTCGAGGGGCGAGAAGGCCTCCTCCTCGTCCAGCAAGTTGCGGACGGGGATGCGCACGAACTCCGGGCTCACGTCCACGATGTGGGGGCCGCTGGAGGCGGTGCCCAGCAGCAGCTGTCCCGGCGCCAGGCCCAGCGGTATTTCGCGGAAGACGCGCTGCATAGCCAGGGCGCGGCGCAGCGCCGGGTGCTGGCCCTCGCTCTCCTGGAAGGCGCGCGTGATCAGCAGCGCCTTGGCCATGGAAAGCTTGCGCCGGCCGTCCCGGTAGCGCGGCAGGGTGGCCTCGCGAATGGCCTGCACCCGCTGCTCCTCGGGGTCGTCCGCGGAGAGGACCATGTTGGCGAAGATATCGCCCGTCCACGGCGCCTTGCTTTTCAGCCACCAGGGCGTTGGTCTTTCAGTCGTCGGAGTCGCCATAGTTGTACCTCGCCAAGCAGAGTAGCCGGAAAAAGAAAAGGCGGCGGGCAAACCGCGCCCCGGCCTATTATAGCCGTCCGGCCGGCGCTTGGGAAAGCCCGGGCCGCCGCAGAAGGGAGCCACCCCGGCACGCTGGCGAGACAGATGAGATGGCTCCTGGACTCAGTGGGAGGGGTCGAAGTTCGTAGTGCGGACTTCAGTCCGCTCTCCGTTCCCCCCCAACCGTCGCTGGAATCCTCCCCTCCCCCCTTGCGGTAGTCGCCCGGTGGATTTCTGCCTAGCCGGGCTCAACCGGCGGCGGCTGGACGCGCAGCGTGCGCACAGGCGAGGCTATCAGCCAGATGAAGGCGCTGGCGCTGCCTGCCGCGGCGAGGAGGATTGCCGGGCGTAGGCCCAGCCACTGGCCCAGGGTGCCGCCGAGTAGGGAGCCGATGGGCATCGTGCCCCATACCATGAAGCGAACGGTGGCGTTCATCCGCCCCTGTAGCCTCGCCGGGGTGATGGCCTGTCGCAGGCTCACCTGATTGATGTTGTAGACCATGTTGCCAATCCCACTCACTACCAGACTGGGCACGAGCAGCGCCACGGCGGTCGCCGGGGTTGCCAGGGGCACCAGGAAGGAAGCAAGACCGCACAGCACCATAGCCCCGATGATCGATCGACCCAGACCTAGCAGGCGCGTAGCAGTCCCGGCGGCAGTCGCGCCGAGCAGGGCGCCGACGTTGCCAACGGCGAAAATGAGGCCGATAACCGCCGCGTCGAGAGCCAGCTCTTCAACCGCGAAGAGAATGTACAGGGCGAAGGTGGCGGAGCTGAACAGGTTGAAGGTGGCCGTGGCGCTAGCGATGGGGCGCAGCAAGGGCTGGGAAAACACGTAGCGGAGCCCCTCGCCTATCTCGGCGCGCACGCCGCCCGCGGGGTTACGCCTGACTGCCGCTGGCTCGCCGGTGTGGACCGCGAGCAGAAACGCCGCGGAGATTAGGAAGGAGAGGGAGTCGACGAGGATGGCCACGGGGGCGGAGAATAGCTGTATCAGCGTGCCTGCCACCCCAGGGCCGGCGATCTGGGCCGCGGCGCGGGTCGTCTCCAGTTTGCTGTTGCCCTCGACCAGCTCCTCCCGTGTCACCAGGGCCGGCAGGAAAGACATGTAGGCGACGTCGAAGAACACCGTGAATGTGCCGGCGATGAAGGCGACGACGTACAGCTGCCCTATTGTAAGCGCATCCAGCAGAAAGGCAAGGGGTATGCTGGCCAGCACCAAGGCGCGGCCCAGGTCGCCGGCGATCAAGATGGGTCGCCTTGGCATCCGGTCGACCCAGACGCCCGCGGGCAAGCCGACGAGCAGGAAGGGCAGCATCTCCACGGCGGAGAGCACGCCCATCTCCAGGGGCGTGGCACCCAGCAGCGCGGCCACGAGCGGCAGCGCCAGAAACGTGATCTGGCTGCCGAACTGCGAGATGGTCTGGTCGGCCCACAGCTTGAGGAAGTCGGCGTGGGCCCAGAGACCGGAGCGGCGCGGCGCGCCCAAAGCAGCCTCCACTGTGAAGAACGTTGCCCGCAACGGCCGCCGGTGTCGCTTGACCAGCCGGCGGCCATCCAGGCTATCATAGCCGTGGCCCACCCCGTGGGTCAAACCGTTCGGCTTGCAGTTGCCCACTTTTCCCCCAGTAGCGCTGCCCTCGCCCAGGCGCTATCATAGAGTGGAGGCCGCGCAACCTGGCCTCGACGAGGGGAACGATGAGCGACGACACCGTCTACCGCTCGCACGTGCGCGTCGAGCGCGTCAAGGGGCGCCTGCGGCGGGCCTATCTCCCGGCGGAGAAGGAGCCCGTGCTCTTCGGCGTCCACTCGGCCATAGCCGAGCACTACGGGGCCGACCCCGCTACCCTGGAGCCCCACGCGGCGACCCTCGACTATCTGGTCGCCGCCACTGCCGGCTGACTGACCGGCACCTTCGGGGGCGCGCTGGAGGCGCGCGGGATCAAGGCCAAGTCGCACCCCGTCGCGTGATGGGGTGGGGATTGAAACCACCGCGCTGGAGATGGAGGACCTAGAAGATTAGCCGGCGCTCGACGGCAGACCGCCGAGGCCGGCGACAGAGAGCCAGGAGGAAACCAATGGCCACCCTTTCCGAGGAAGCCAAGTCCGTCATCGCCGAGATTCACCCGGGTTACGTGGCTACCGCCGACAAGAACGGTCGTCCCAACGTCTCCGCCAAGGGCAGCTACCGCGTGCTCGACGACCAGCACATCCTCTTCGCCGACGTCAACTCGCCCCGCACGATCGCTAACTTGCAGGAGAACCCCCAGGTGTCGGCCATCGTCCTCGACCCGGCCACGCGGCGCAGCTGCCGCGTCTGGGGCCGGGCCACCGTGCTCTCCGCGGGCGAGCTGCTCGACCAGGTCAACGCCGGCCTGGCGGCGAGGAACATGTCGGCCAAGCACGTGGTCGTCATCGACGTCGACGAGTTCGCCGTCTCCTAGACCGCGCCGGGGTCCTTCGGTGACAACAAAGAGCCCTCTGCCCGGCTGGGCAGAGGGCGAGCGGCACGGGCATCCGTTGCCCCCTTGCATGCTACCAGCGGGCAGTTCATAATGTAGGCATCGCGGCAAGGCTAGCCGCGTGGCGGCTCAATCGTCGAGCTGGCGGTTGTGGGGCCGTCTTTCGCGGCCAGGGGAGCGGCAATGCAGCCTCCCAGTCCGGTCACTGCCGTCGTCTTCTTCGTGCAGGGCCTGGCGTTCTTCATGCTGGGCATCAGCATCCTTGTGGCCACGAGGCCCAAGACTTCGCTCGCCCTGGGGCGCTGGCTCGGGCTCCTCGCCGCCTTCGGCTTCCTGCACAGCCTTAGCGCCTGGGTTGAGTTCGTCCGCCAGCTGCCGCCGGCGAGCGAGCCCGTTTCCGGCGGTTTCGAACTGGTGCGCAACGCCCTCCTCGTCCTCTACAGCATCGCTCTGGCCGAGTTCGGGGCCAACGTCCTGCGCAGCCTCCTTCCCAAGCGGCCTGCCCTCGCGTACCTGCCGCTGGCCCTGGCCGTCTGGTGGCTGCCGCCTGCCCTTGTCGTCGGCTACCTGTGCTCTCAAGGCGCCATCGGCCTGGCGGTAGTTGAAGCGATCGCCCGTTACCTGATCTACTTGCCGGCGGCACTGCTCTCCGCTCTGGCCCTCTTCTGGCAGGGGCGGGTGCTCGTCGCTGCCCGTTTGCCCAGCTTGGAAGCCGATTGCCGCAACGCGGCGCTCGCCTTTGCTGCCTACGCGGTCAGCGGCGGGGTGATCGTGCCCACGGGCATCCTGCTCAGCTCGCCAGAGGTGCCGGGCCAGAACTACGGTGGCTTCCTGCAGTTGCCGATTGAGATCCTCCGCCTCGTTCTGGCACCGGCCGTCGCCATCCTTATCGTCCGGGTGCTGCGCGTCTTCGAGTTCGAGCGCTACCTTGAAATAGAGAATCTGAACGGCAGGCTGCGCGAGCTCTCCCACGCCCTGGTGGCTGCCCAGGAGAACGAGCGTCGGCGCATTGCCCGTGAACTGCACGACGAAGCCTCGCAGCTGCTCAGTACCCTTCTGCTGCGGCTCAGGCTGATCGAGAACGTGCAGACGCCGGCCGAGCTGCACCAGCGCTGCGGCGAGGTGATCCAGCTGGCGGCCGAAGCCGCCGAGAGCATCCGGCGCATGGCCCACCAACTGCGTCCTATCGCCCTGGACGACCTGGGTCTGGTTGCCGCCGTTCAGTGGTACGTGGCGGAGTACAGCGCCCGGGAAGGCATTCAAGTCTCCTTCAAGACCCAGGGCTTCGTTCCGCGGTTCGCCCCTGAAGTGGAGCTCGCGGTCTATCGCGCCATCCAGGAGTGCCTGACCAACGTTGCCAAGCACGCCCGCACCCGCGAGGCCAGCGTCTGCGTGGAGGGCAACAACGGCATCCTAACGGTCACGGTCGAGGACCAGGGCTGTGGCTTCGACGTCTCGGCCGTGCAGAACGGCGGCACCAAGACGCTGGGCCTGCTGGGTATGCGCGAGCGGATCGAGTTGGTGGGCGGTACGATAGAGATCAAGTCGGCGACCGGCAGGGGCACCGTCGTCAGGTTCACCGTGCCGACCAGGTCTGCCCCTGCCGCCGGAGAAAACCGAGAGGGTGTGAAGAATGGGCAAGATCAGAGTGCTACTGTGCGACGACCATCCCGCCTTGCGTCGCGGGGTGGCTGACCTTCTGAACGCGGAGCCCGATATCGAGGTGGTGGGGGAGACTTGCGATGGCGTGAGCGCGCTGGAGGCCATCCAGCGCCTGCAGCCAGACGTCGCCGTACTGGACATAACGATGCCAGAAATGGACGGCCTCGAGGCGACCAGACAGGTGCGCGAGTTGGGGCTGCGCTGCAACATCCTTATCCTCACAGTGCACGACCACCAGCGCTATCTTTTCCACGTTCTGCAGGCCGGTGCGCTCGGCTACGTGCCCAAGACGGCCGCCCACAGTGAGCTGATTGAGGCCGTGCGTACCGTCGCCAACGGCCAGGCCTTCCTTCGTCCCGATGCCGCCCGCCTGCTAATCGGCGACTACCTCGAGCGCGTCGGGCAAGGCGAGGAGCGAGACAGCTATGCCGGTCTCTCTGAACGAGAGCGGCAGGTGTTGAAGCTGACGGCGGAGGGCTACAGCGGCACCGAGATCGCCAAGCGCCTGCTACTCAGCGCCAACACCGTGGAGACGTACCGCCGCCGCAGCTACGAGAAGCTGGGCATCCACAACCGGGCCGAGCTCGTCCGCTACGCCCTGGCCAAGGGCCTGCTGCTGCCGGCCGAGTAGCCGGCGCCCTCCCCCCGTGGGCTCGTCACGCTATGCGTGACAGGCTTGCCCTCGACAATGTGACGCCTGTCCCCAGCTGATGGGCAGACATGCCACTTCCCCCGCCCAGGAATTGACCTGAGATGAAGCTCGCGGAAGCTCAGCCTGGCGTGGCAGACAAACGGCTTGGGCCTAGGTACTGTTACCTACAGAAGACCAGCGGCGGCGCCGGCTCATTGGCTGCCCGTCGGCGACGGGTCAGCTCGTTCCTGCCATTGCCGGAAGTGCCAAGTGCTGTGCCGAGGAGGACGAGCGTGGGCACTATCTACGAAATCTCCGCCTTGACCCTGCAGTGCGCGAACCCCTTCGCCGTGGCCGCCCCCCAAACGTCTGGAGCCGACGACGCGCGCTCTGTTACCCGAGCGCCTGCCGGTCTGCTCAATCTCCTTGCCCTGGCTGCGGCCAGCCTGGCGTTGTACGGCGGCTTCTTCTCCTCGCTCGATTTCCTCTGGCCCATTTACACCAGCCAAACCGCGCTCGGCGGCATGGCGGTGGTTGCCAGCGCCCTCACCTTCTGTCTGGTCTATGGCTCCTTTGCCAGACAGCTGCTGGAGACTCTCGGCATCAGAGCGCCGAAGTAGGGAGAGACCGTGGAAGGCTCAGTTGACCTGGTAGGGGCTGTCTCTTTCATACACGTGCAGCCGGTGACAGTTCTCGCCCTCCTGGCGCTGGGTTTTCTCGGCGGCATGCTCAGCGGCTTCATCGGCAGCGGCGGGGCTTTCATCCTCACGCCGGGGATGATGAACCTGGGCGTCGACGGCGCGGTCGCGGTCGCCACCAACATGTGCCAGAGGTCCCCAGAGGCGCTAGTAGGCTTATTGAGAAGACGCAAGCTCGGCCACGTGGATATCAAGCTTGGGCTGGCTATGGGCTTCTCCGCCGTCCTGGGGGTCAAGGCCGGCGTCAAGGTGCAGGAGCAGGTGCTGGCCACCTGGGGCAAGGCGGGCTCCAACCTCTACGTCACCGTGGCCTTCTTGGTGGTTCTGCTCGCCGTCGGCACCATAATGCTCCGCGACGCCAAGCGGGCGGCGGTGTTGGGGCTGGACGACACCGCCCCCAGCTTGCCCCAGCGCATCGCCCGGCTGCATCTGCCGCCGATGATCAACTTCACCACCGCCAAGAGGAGAGTCTCCTTCTGGGTGACGATACCGCTTGGCTTCGCCACCGGCCTGCTGGCCGCTACCATCGCCGTCGGCGGCTTCATCGGCGTGCCCTCGATGGTCTACATCATTGGGGCCCCCGGCTTCGTGGCCAGCGGTACGGAGCTACTGGTGGCCTTCTGCATGGGGTTGGAGGGGGCGTTCGAGTACGCCTCCCAGGGGCTGGTCGACCTCAGGTTGACCGTGATCATCCTCGCTGGGTCGCTGATCGGCGTGCAGGTGGGCGCCCTGGGCACTATCTACGTCCGCCAGTACATGGTGAAGCTGGTCTCGGGGGGCGTGATGCTGCTGGCGGCCCTCAGCAGGGCCATGGTGATCCCCACCTACCTACACGACCTGCGGCTGTTCACCCTCTCGCCCGACCTCTACGGGGCCTTGAGCGTCGCTAGCGCCGTCGTCCTCTACGGGGCCCTGCTCGCCGCCGGATTGGTCATCAGCACGGCGATGGTCAAGGGCAAAAGAGAGGCCGAGCACGCCAGGTCCGCGGTGGCGCCGGTGGCTGCCGGCGAACCCTACTGAGCCAGACGGTGGAGCGCGCCCTCTGCCACGGCCCGTCCCAGCGCCGGCCCGGGGTTCCTAGCCTAGGCTCACCTCGCAGCGTATCTCGCTGATGCCGCCGACCTGCCCTGCTACCAGCGGGATCGCCTCTACCACCTCTTCCAGCCGCGTGCTGCCCGTGATGGTGACGACGCCCCCGCTGGCGCTCACCTTGACGTCGGCGCCCCTCGTCCGGGGGTCCCGGGCCAGCACCGCCCGCACGTGACAGCCGAGGGCGAGGTCCGCCGCCGCGCGCAGGGACTCCGGCGTCGCCTGGAACTCCGGCAAGCCCGCCATATGGACGAGGATGTCGCAGGCCCCCTGGACGCTCACTCTCTCCAGGTTGATCACGACATCGTACAAGGAGGCGTCGTGCCAGTCGACCCCGTACAGGAAGCGCGTCCAGCGCACCCTATCTTCGTCCACCTTCTTAATGTAGGCAATGGCCTCCTTGCGCCCCAGGCCCATGCGCGCCATCGCGGCGCCGACGCGGTATTCCATGTCGGCGATTACGCGCACGCGGATCACGTGAGAGATGCCGCGCAGCAGGAGGTGGCCGGCGTAGCCATGGTAAACCAGCTCCGTCCCCCGGGCCCGTTCGCACAGAGCCGCCCGGAAGTAGTCGACGTAACTGGCTCTCTCGCCGGTCAGCTGCTGCCAGAAGGATGGCGGTCTGCTTATTGCTTCCGTGAGCTCGTTAACGGGCACCCCGTACTCCTGCGCGGCCTCAACGATCACCTCTCTGCTGACGCAGGGGTACCCCAGCCTCTCCGCCAGGCACTCGGCGATGTCTCTGCCGCCGCTGAACGTGCCCCGCGAAATCGTGATGATAGGCATAGCCGTCCTCCGTCCACCCTCTCTGAGTGCCGACTAGGCAACCCGGCTCTGCCCCTCAGATTAGACCCTCGTGCTCCATTCTGCAATAGCGCATCCCGCACACCCTGTCCGTTCGTCTGCCCTATTGCCCTAGCGTCGCTATCGGCAAACACCCCTGTTCCGCTTCGGCAAGTGAGACTCTCACCCGGCGAGAGTCGAGCCTGCGGGGGAGCAGGATGCATACCGGGGGCTCTGTGGAACCTTGCTCCCTCCCCTCCCTCGCGCCCGCCGCGAGGGAGGGGAGGGTTGGGGAGGGGTAGGAGTGGTGCCTACCTTACTTATCCAACCAGATTCCGCCGATCTCGATAGAGTTGTCTAGATCGAAGCCGAAGCCCTTGACGTAGCCGGCATACGCCCACACCTGCGGGCCCTCAGCGACGGGAATTGTGAAGCACTCTTCTAGCACCAGCTCCTGAATCTGGCGGGCGATCGGGACGCGCTTGTCCCGCTCCAGCGTCGATTCCAGTTGCGCCTGCAGCTTCTCGTACGTCTCCGACTCGAAGTGCGTCCAGCCCGCGTTCTTCTCCGTGAACCAGGCCTTGGCGGCTGACATCGTCGCCGATGGGTCGCGGTTGGCGCGACCGTACTGGTGGGCCAGGATGGCGATATCGCCCTTCTGCGTGCGCGCATCGTACTGCGCCACCTCGACATCCGACACCTTGGCGTTGATGCCGACCTTCTTCAGATCGGCCTGGAGCATCACGGCCAGCTCGCCGTAGCCGAACTGTCGCTTGGAGGCGGTGAGTATCTCGGTCTCGAAGCCTTGCTCCAGCCCCGCCTCCTTGAGCAGCGCCTTGGCCTTGTCCAGGTCGTAAGCCCGCTTGCCCTCCATGTCCTTGAAGTAAGCCCAGGACTGCGGCGGCCAGATCATCGCGCTTGGCTCGACCAGCCCCTGCATGACGGTCTTGGCGAAGCGTTCCCTGTCGATGCAGTGGGCGACGGCCTGCCGCACCCTCTTGTCCGTGAACGGCTTGAGCTTCGTATTCATGCCGATGTCGAAGGGGCTGTAACCCTTCGGACCGGTGTTTACCACGAACTTGCCGCCCGTTTCTCTGAGGCGGATCGCGTCGTGGTAGTTGATGCGCCAGATGCAATCCACCGCGCCAGATTCGAGGTTAACCGTCATGGCGGAGACGTCGGGGATAATGCGGCTGATGTAGCGGTCCAGGTATGGCTTGCCTTTGTCCCAGTAGTCCTTGTTGGCCACGAACTCGACCCGGTCATTGGGGATATACGTGTCTAGCTTGAAGGGCCCCGTGCCGATGCCGGTCTTGGCCGCGTCTTGGATCGTCTCTTTGTCGATAATGGCCATCGTATCAATCAGGTCGTAGATCACCGCGTTGGGAGTGGCCATCTTGAAGGTGACAGTGTACTTGTCCGGCGTTTCGACCTGCTTGACCATTTGATACATCGGCCGCTGGAGGGTGCGCACGTCGCTGGCGGCGTACTCGATGGAGAACTTGGCGTCTGCCGAGGTGAACTCACGGCCGGAATGGTACTTAACGCCCTGGCGGAGATTGAAGGTCACGCTCTTGCCGTCGGGAGCGAAGGTCCACTTCTCCGCCAGCTCAGGCACCAAGTTCAGCTTGTCGTCGTACTTGGCTAGGCCGTTGTAGAGCGCCCGGCGCATGCGCTCCCAACGCCTCTCGAAGGGGTTGAACGTGGTCAGCCCGTCGGTCTGGGCAACGGTCAAGGTGCCGCCCTTCTTGGGCCCGGCGGTTGGCTTAGGCGTGGCCGGGGCCTGGGTCGCCGCCGGGGCAGTGGTGGCGGCCGGGGCTGCGGTCGCCTGCGCCGCCGGCTTAGCGGTCTCGGCCGGCTTGGGCGCGGTCGTCGGCGCTGGCTGTGCCGCCGGGCTGCAGGCCTGCAGCAAGCCCAGGGCGCTGGCGGCGGCGCCCAGCCGCAGGAACTCGCGGCGCTTCAGGCCGCGCGCGGTCGTCTTCTCCATGGTGCTCTCATCCTCCTCTTATGTTGGCTGCCGGCACCGAAGCGCCGGCGGGGGATAGCGGGTCAGACGGCTGCTTTCTGCCATCCTAGCACGCCCTTTGGGGCCGGTCAAACGCCAATCTTGTGGTATGCCCTGACCCAAGGCGGGCGGGAAACGAACACGACACGGGCTGGGACTAGTCGCCGCGGGGCATCGTAAACCACCCTACCGGGCTATTGACCAGCATCCCGTGAGGCGTTAGCCTGTAAATGGTTTAGCGAGGCAAAACCTTATGCGCGCCCAATGTTTTTGCGAGGAGGGACGCGGTCAAATGAGCGACGACCGTCCGCGCAGGGTGACGATAACCGAGGTCGCGCAGCGGGCCCGGGTTTCCACGGCTACCGTCTCGCATGTGCTCAACGGCAAGGGCCGGGTCCATCCCGTCCTCAGCGAGCGTGTGCAGGCCGTGGCCCGCGAGCTGGACTACCAGCCTCACATTCTCGCCCAGTCCCTGCGCACCGGCCGCACCCGCACCCTCGGACTCTGCGTCTCCTCGTTCATCAGCCCCACGGTCGCGGCCATAGTGGAAGGCGCCAGCCAGGCCGCCCGCGCCGCCGGCTACACCCTGCTCATCAGCACTACCGAGCGCGACCCCGAGCTGGAACAAGCCGATCTGGCGGCCATGGCGCGCCAGCGAGTCGCCGCCGTGATGGCCATCAGCGCTAGCGACGACCCCGCGCCCTACCGTCAGCTGCAGTTGGCAGGCGTGCCTATCGTCTTCCAGGGCCACCGGCCCCCTGGGGTCGCGGGCGACCTGATCCTCTCCGACCAGCATTCCGCCACCCGCGCGGCCACGGCCCATCTCCTGGGCGGCGGCCGGCGCCGCATCGCCCTGCTCCTCACCTCTCGGTCAATGGAGGTGTACAGGCGCCGGCTGGCCGGGTATGCGGAAGCCCACGCCGCCGCCGGAGTCTCCCCTCAGCCCGACTTTGTGCGCGCCGAGCTACATACCGAGACTCAGGCCCGTGCCGCCGTGAGGGAGCTGTTGAGCAGCTCCGAGCCGCCGGACGCGCTGGTGGCCGGCGGGGACTCCCTCGTCCAGGGTGCGCTGGAGGAGCTGCGCCACCAGGGGATCGCAATTCCTTCGCGCCTGGCATTCGTCGGCGCTGGCGATCTGCGTTGGGCCTGCCTCTTGGACCCGCCGCTGTCGATGATCGAGGTGGATGGCCATGAGACCGGCCGCCAGCTGATTCGCCTGGCCCTGGAAAGGCTTGACCCCAGCCTATCCCTGTCGCCCAGCAGGGACGTAGTTCTGCCCTCGCGTTTCGTCGCTCGCGCTTCGTCGCCCTAGTCCCTCGTGCGGCCGAACCGAAACCCGACGGCCGTCTAGAATCGAAAGGAGAAGAACCAGTGCCCGCGGACTACAGCGACCCCTCTGCATTTCGCCGTGATGGCGTCACCAGACGGCAATTCCTCGTCGGCTTCTCCTCCGCTGGCCTGCTGGCCGTGCTGGTGGCTTGCTCACCGGCGGCCCAGCCCGCGCCCACGACGGCGTCTAAGGCCACTGAGGCGCCCAAGCCGGCCGCCACCAGCGCGCCCGCCGCGGCGGCCACGCAGGCCCCTAAGCCCGCCACTCAGGCCCCGGCGGTCACGGCCGCTCCGGCCGCGACGGCAAAGAAAGGCGGCACGATCACCCTGGCGCGCACCGCGCGCATCACCAACTTCAATCCCCTCTACTCTGCCCGGGGCCACTTCGCCCTGCCCCGCCCGATGTACAACGCTCTGGTCCGACTCGACCAGAACCTGCAGCCGAAGCCCGACCTGGCGGAATCATGGCAACTGTCGCCCGACGGTCTGACGATGGCGCTTAAGCTCCGCCAGGGGGTGAAGTTCCACTCGGGGCGCGACTTCACCTCGGAGGACGTCAGGATCACCTGGCAGTGGGCCTGCGATGCCCAGAACGCGGCCATGCTGCGCACTGTCTTCCTCTTCATCAAGGACGTCAAGACGCCCGATAAGTACAGCGTCGAGCTGAAGTTCGACAGGCCCTGCCCGATGGTCTACGACGCGCTCGACGCCCTCTGGGTCCTCGACAAGACCAAGATCGACGCACTGCCCAACACCGACGCCGGCACCGGCCCCTACATGGTCGAGAAGTACGTCCCGCCCGACGAGGTCTATTGCACTCGTTTCCCCGACTACTGGGACAAAGGCAAGCCCTACATCGACAAGTACGTGCTCAAGTCCATCCCTGACGAGTCGGCGCTCAGTCTCAACCTGGAGAGCAAGGCTCTCGACGGCATTTGGGCTCCCCCGTACCAGGACGTGGCGCGGCTCAAGACCCAGCCTGGCTATGTGGTCAACCCCGGCCTGGCCGTGCCCAGCAACTTCGTGGTCATGACGAAGGTAACGGTCAAACCTTTCGACAACAAGAAGGTGCGCCAGGCAATCAACCACTGCATCGACCGCGAGCGCATCGTCAAGACCGTCACCATGGGGCTGACCGAGCCGACCTGGCTGCACTGGACCAAGGGCTCCTGGGCCTACTTCCCCGATATGGAAGGTCGCTACAAGTACGACTTGGAGAAGGCCAAGCAGCTCCTAGCCGAGGCGGGCTACGCTAATGGCTTCGAGACGACGATGACGCTCTCCAAACAGGTCAACCCGCCCCAGTTCGGCATCGGCCAGATTGTGCAGGGCGACCTGGCGAAAGTGGGCATCAAGGCCAAGATCGAGGACGTCGAGTCCACGCTCTACACTAAGCGGATCCAGGGCGGCGAGTACGAAATGGCCGTGAACAACTACGGACGGATCAACCGGGACCCAAGCACGATGATGAACGGCAACCCCCACTTCCGGGTGAAGTCGGAGGCGGGCAGCCATCTGGGCTATGAGAACGCCGAGTATGTGGCCTGGAGGGATGAGGCCGCCACAATCACCGACCAGGAGAAGCGCAAGGCCCTCTTCCGCAAGATCCAGGAGTTCTTGCTCGAGGAGAGCTTCATGATGCCGGTCACCTGGAACCAATCATTCTGGATCTACCGCGACTACGTGAAGGACCTAACCTTCAACTCCGAGTGGTCGCCTTATGTCGGGGACGCCTGGCTGGACAAGTAAGCGTGGTTTGCCGGGGGCAGCCTGCCTGGCTGCCCCCGGCATTCACCCGCGGCCGGCTCCTTAGGACTTCGGTGCGGGAGTGGCCGAGCCGGCGGGCGTCGGGTTTCGGTTGGTGCCGCAGGGGCGGCCGTGCTGCCCCCGCGCCCAACCCATCCGCAGGAACTGGTCGGCGGGCCTGTTGTTGAGCTGGTCCTTCCTCTGCTGGGCCTGAGCGGCGGTCAGCTTGCCGGCCGCCACGGCCTGATCCAACTGGGCGCTCTCGGCGGTGACTACCGCCGCCTTGACCTGGTCGGCGCTGACGTTCTTCGCTGTGGCCAGGTCGGCCACCGTCTTGCCGGACTTGAGCTGGGTCTGCAGCTCGGCGGTGGTCAGGCCCAGAGCCTTAGCCACGCCTTCCTGGTAGGCGCCGCCGCCCAGGAAGCCCTCGTGTCCCTTGCCGAAGTCGCCTCGCTCGCCACCCCGGCCGCCCAAGCCGAGTGCCTGGGGGAAGCCGCCGTTCTGCGCCACCCGCTGCTTGGCCTGGCTGGCCTGGTCGGCGGTGAGTTTGCCGTCCTGCTGCTGCTTGTCGATGGTGTCGTTGGCGGCCGTCTGTCCGGCCGCGTTCAGCTGGTCGCGCGTGACGCCGAGGGCGGCGGCCAGGCGATCCAGGAAGTACTGACCGTAGTTGGTCTGCGCCTGGGCCGTCGGCGATGGTGTTGGCGCCGTTTGGGCAAACGCCGCGCCCGCGACGAGCAGGGCCAGCAGCAGGGCGCCAGCGCCCGCGATCAGCAGCTTCTTCTTCGTTCGCATACCTGTCTTCTCCTCTGTTGACGTTCGGGTTGGGGCCCCAACCTCTAGCCCCGAGCGTAAAGGAGTGTTCCTGAGCGCGCGTTGGCCGCCTGTAAAACATGGATAACATACCCACTTGCCTCCGCCGCCTGGATCGCCTATAATGGCGCCGCGCGCCGGAGCGTGGGGCCACGCGGCCCAAGCAGCTCCGGCCTTCTTTTCGCCAACCGAATAGGCTGCGGGGAGGAGTAGCTGCCCGCGTCCGAGAGAGAACCGGGGTTAGGTGGAAGCCCGGGCGGGCGCTGGCGGCGAACGGCGCCCGCCTTAGCCAGCGCGACGAGTGGTCCGGCGGCAGGCCGCCGGGCAAGTAGGGTGGAACCGCGGGAGTGCATCCCGTCCCTATGTGGGGGACGGGATTTTTTTGTCTCAGGAGGGAAACGTCTTGGCTACGCTATTGCCCGCCGGCAGGGCTGCCCAGTGCGCCCTGGCCCAGGAGGACCCCGAGGTCTACGCCGCCATCCTGCACGAGGAGCGGCGCCTGCTGGACAAGGTCCAGCTCATCGCCTCCGAGAACTACGTCAGCCAGGCTGTGCTCGAAGCCACCGGCTCGGTGCTGACCCAGAAATACGCCGAGGGCCTGCCCGGGCGGCGCTACTACCAGGGCTGCGAGTGGATCGACCGGGTCGAGCGGTTGGCCATCGACCGCGCCCGCCGCCTCTTCGGCGCCGACCACGCCAACGTCCAGCCCCACTCCGGCAGCCAGGCCAACCAGGCCGTGTACTTCGCCGCCCTCCAGCCCGGGGACACCGCCCCCGCGTCCGCCGATTGGTATAGGCGCGGGGACACCGCCCCCGCGTCCGCCGATTGGTATAGGCGCGGGGACACCGTGCTGGCCATGGACCTCGCCGAGGGCGGCCACCTCACCCACGGCAGCCCCGTCAACCTCTCCGGCCGGCTCTACCGCTTCGTCCACTATGGCGTCGATCGCGCCACTGGCCGGTTGGACTACGAGGCTATCGCCCGCCTGGCCCGCGCCCACCGGCCGAAGCTGATCGTCGCCGGTGCCACCGCCTACCCGCGCGTCATCGACTTCGCCGCTTTCCGGCGCATCGCCGACGAAGTGGAGGCGCTGTTGATGGTCGACATGGCCCACATCGCCGGCCTGGTGGCCGGCGGCGCCCATCCCTCGCCCGTGCCCCACGCCGACTTCGTCTCCTCCTCCACCCACAAGACCCTACGCGGGCCGCGGGGTGGCATGATCCTCTGCCGCGAAGGCTGGGCCCGGGCGCTCGACCGCGCCGTCTTCCCCGGCACCCAGGGCGGGCCGCTGGAGCACGTCATCGCCGCCAAAGCCGTGGCTTTTGCCGAGGCCCTGCGGCCCGACTTCGCGCTCTACGCCCGTGCCATCGTCGCCAACGCCCGCGCCCTGGCCGAGGCGCTGCTGGCGGAGGGGCTGAACCTCGTCTCCGGCGGCACCGACAACCATCTTATCCTCGTCGACCTGGGGCCGGATGGCCCCACGGGCGCCGCGGTGGCGGCGGCGCTGGACGAGGCGGGCATCGTCTGCAACAAGAACGCCGTGCCGGGCGACACCCGCCCGCCCAACCAGACCAGCGGCATCCGCCTGGGCACGCCGGCCGTCACCACCCTGGGCTACGGCCCGCGGGAGATGGCCACCCTCGGGCGGCTGATCGGCGCCGTCGTGCGCGCCCCCGGCGACGCGGCCGTCCTAGCCCGGGTGCGGGCGGACGTGCGCCGCCTCACCACCGCCGTGGGGGAGCGGGCTCTAGCCTGAAGCGGCGAGTGCCAGGGTTTATGCGCTCTGGCAACATGGGGCCCGCTGGTTTGGGAGGTCGAGGCTTCAGCCGGAATTGCCAGCGCGCTCCAGCCCGCTTCACCGGCTGAAGCCTCGACCTCCAGACAGATGCCTGGCGTCGCCGACATTGCGGTTTCAGAACGCACGTGCTGGCCGCGACTACGGGCACTTGACATCCGTGCATAACTGGCAGGTATGGCGGTAGGGGCGGGGCTCCGTACCCGCCCGCCCGTCTAATCCCCACGCCGAGCTGGCAACTACGCCGCTACGGCGGCCGCGGCCGCCCCCTTCGCTACGCTTCGGGGACATGGCTGGCGGGCGGGCAGAGACGCCCGCCCCTACGGGATTATGCACGAATGCCAGTACGGGCACCCGTTGACTTGCGGGCCCCCCTGCTTTACCCTGTAGTTAGCGAGCCAACGCCCCCAGGGCAGTGGATGGCTAGGCGCCGCCCGTTCTTGGCTTGACCGTATCGCCCTCTTGGGCGGGGGTGAGGCTCCCCCTCGCTGCCCACGCCCTTCCCTTCAGCAAGGGTCGATTGGAGGTGTGGCATGTTTCGGGCGCTATCCTGGGCGGATTCGCTGCCGTTCATCCTCGTCGCCGCCAATCTCGTCCGCAACGTGGTTGCCAACGCCAGCTTCAAGTTCTCCGCGATCGCGCCCAACTGGCAGGGCTTCCTCGCCTGGCAGGTGCTGGGCAACCTGGCCGGCTTCGCCACCGTGATTACCCTCACCGGGCTCCTGCGCTTCCTGCCGCTGCACTTCGCCTATCCCCTGGTCACCGGCCTGGCCGTGGTCGGGGTCCAGGTAGTGGCCGCGGCCTGGATCTTCCACGAGCCGATGGCCAGGCCTCAGTGGTTGGGCATCCTGCTGGTGGTGATGGGCATCGCCCTCATCGCCCAGGGGCGCTGACGTGGCGGACAGCAATAGCATCTGGCGCCCCGGCGTCTGGCTGGGAGCGATAGGCCGGCCGGTGATCCGGTTGGTTGACCTGACGCTCCAGCGCGTCTACGGCCTCTGGTACTTCTCGCGCGAGCTCGATTGTATCCTTCGCCTCTCCTGGACCCAAGCGGCCGACGGCCACGCCTTCGCCGACGGTACGGTCGTCCGGCCCGGCGACCGCCTCGTCATCATCCATATCTGGAACGAGCGCCTGCCGCGCATGGGCCCGGCGGGCCCCGACCTGGCGTGGGGCCGCGCCTTTTACCTGCGCACCGTGCGTTCGCTGCACTACCTTGCCGCCTACGCCGAGTCGGCTCCCGAGCTGGCAGGGGGGGAGTCTTTCTGGGGCGAGATGGCCTTTCTCCACGCCGACGCCGAGGAACGCCTCTGCTCGTTGCTCGGCGCCTTGGGCTTCGAGGTCGTGCGCCTCTCCTACGAGGGTAGCCTGCGGGGGCGCTGTCCCCGCGTCCTTCAGATCGCAACGTCGCGGGGACGTTGGTACGAGTTCTGGGCCAACTTCTACTCCTGGCTGCTGATCTGGCTCTACAATCCCGCCAGCCTCAAGGGGAAGTCCCTCTTCGACCTGCGGCGCTACGAGCTCTGGCTCTCCCGGCGGACCCTGCTGGCGAAGTACGGCCCCAGCGGCCCCTCCTCGTCCCCCCAGCGGGCCGGAACTGGGTAGTTGTCCCAGCAGCTTGACAGTCCGCCAGTCAACTGTTAATATGCCGGTAGGCCATCTGCCTGGCAGCAGAGGGCCTACCAGGATAACATAATAGCCGCAGCCGAATTCCTCCTCGGGAGGAAACGGGGGAACCAGTAGTTGGGGTGAATTCCCGGCCGGGTCCGGGATAGGGCGCGCTCTTTCTGCCCAAACCCGTCAGCTAACCTCGTAGGCACATGGAAGAGGCGTAGCGCGACTGTGACTCAAGCAGCCCCGGGCTATGGCCCTGGGGCTGCTTTGTTTTTCCAGTCAGCAGCCGCTGCGCGCCAACGGGCCTCTCGCCCACAAGGAAGGAAGAACATGCTCACTAGCGATAACAAGCCCGCGGCGGAAACGGGTGAGTCCCGGTTGGATATTGCCCCGCGCGAGCGCGGGCTCGTGGTGGCCAGCAATCGCGGGCCACTGGCCTTCTCCCTTGGCGAATCTGGCCGCCTGGAAGCCCGCCGCAGCAGCGGTGGCCTCGTCACCACCCTCTCGGCCGTGGCCCGCCACGTCAAGGTCACCTGGGTGGCCAGCGCCGTCGGTGAGGCCGACCGTGTCCTCGCCCAACGTTCGCCGCGTGGCAAAGTGCGGGCCCCGGGTTTGGGTCCCGACACCCGCTTGCGCCTCGTCGCTCCCCCCGTTGAGCAATACGATCTTCACTACAACGTCTTCGCCAACTCGCTCCTCTGGTTCGTCCAGCACAACCTACCCGACCTGTTGTCCCAGAGCGACCTGGCCGAACTGGCCATCACCGCCTGGCGCGACGGCTACCAGCCCGTCAATCGCGCCTTCGCCGAGGCGATTCTGGCCGAGGTGGGCCGGGGCGATACGGCCCCGGCGGTGCTGCTCCACGACTACCATCTCTACCTGGTGGCCGGCTTCATTCGCGAGCGTGCCCCTGCCGTCCTGCTGCGCCAGTTCGTGCACATCCCCTGGCCGGCGCCCGACAGCTGGCGGGTGCTGCCCGATAGCATCGTGCACGACATCTGCCGGGGCCTGCTGGCCAACGACCTCGTCGGCTTCCAGACCGAACGCGACGTGGCCGCTTTCCTGGCCACTTGCGCCGCCGTTCTCCCGGAGACACGCCTGGACCACGGGGCGGGGGTGGTGCGCCTGGGCAGTCGGCGCACTGTGGTGCGCGCCTACCCCTGCTCCGTCGACGGCGCTGCCCTGCGCGAGCTGAGCGACTCGCCGGTCGTGCTGCAGCACGAGCGCCGCCTGCGCCTGTTCTGCGTCGAGAAGACCATCGTCCGGGTCGACCGGCTCGACCCCAGCAAGAACGTGCTCTCCGGCTTCCGAGCCTACGCCAGTCTCTTGGAGCGCCGTCCCGATCTGCGTGGCCGGGTGAAGTTCCTGGCTTTCCTGGCTCCTGCCCGCGCCGGCTTCGCCTACCAGCGCTATGCGCGGCGCGTCGTCGACCTCGTCGCGAGCATCAATGCCACCCACGGGTACGACGGCTGGCGTCCCATCGAGCTCTTCCTGGAGGATGACTATCCGCGGGCCATCGCCGCCCTGCGCCTCTACGACGTTCTGCTGGTCAACCCCAGCCTCAGCGGCATGAGCCTGGTGGCAAAAGAGGGCCCCATCGTCAACCAGCGAGACGGAGTGCTGGTGCTCTCGGATGGGGCAGGATCGTTCGACGAACTGTCGCACGCGGCCGTGGGCGTCGCTCCCCACGATGCCGAGGCCGTTTCGCGCGCCCTGGAGGAAGCCCTGGCCATGCCGGAGTTCGAGCGCGAGGTGCTCGCCTTGGCCCTGCGGCGGGCGATCGAACGCAACGACGCGCTCGATTGGCTGCGCGCCCAGCTGCGCGACCTCGCGGTGGTGGCCCGGGCCACGCCAGTCGGCCGCCTGCCCCGTCTGACGCTGACGCGCAGCGCCTAGAAGCTCGGCCAGAAACCACTTGCTCGCGATTGCGTGGCTCACCAAGAGGCTTCCGGTCGGGTTTCTGGTGTTCACTCGACGTGCGCTGACCCAAGAGGGCGCCCTTACCCCTCTCACAAGGGGTTCAGGGTAGGACGGTTTGCTGTGGAGTGCGGCCGGGGCACCGTCGCCCAGCCATGCATGGCCGGGCTGAATCAACAAAGCCGACTGAAGCCGGCTAGGGAGCCTTCTGAGCCCCCTTCCAGGGGGCTTTGTACCTTCAGCCCGGTGCTTTAGCGCCGGGGAAGAGTCCCATGCCGCCGCCACTGGAGAACCGTCCTACCCCGAGCTCCCAAGCGGAGAGGGAACTGGACGCTAGCTCGAGAATGACGTGCCCACTCCCCAGGGACAAGCACCCGTGCTACCGGATGCCATGAGGCGCCGCCTCCACCACGCCTGAGCCCCGCCTGTGCGGCAGAGCGGCGCTGGCGTTCGCCTCACGGAGAAGCAGGATGCAGGCCCGCCTACCTCAGGTCCCCAGCTGGCCGGCCAGGTCCAGAAAGTCGCGGGCCCTGCGGTCGAATGGGACGGGCGGCGACGGCTCGGGGGGCGAGCCGGCACCCCACTCCAGCGGCCGCTCCACGAAAGCCGTGCCCAGGCCCGCCGCCCGCGCCCCCAGCAAGTCGTTCGTGTGCGCTGCCACCATCAAACATTCGCCGGGCGCCAATCCCAGCAACCTCGCCGCGCCCTGGTAGACCTCCGGGTCGGGTTTGTAGTGGCCAAAGAGGTCGCAGGCCAGGACGCAGTCCCAGGGCAGGGCCGCATGCTTGCCCAGGTTGGTCAGCAGGGCGAAGTTCCCGTTGGAGAGCGGCGCGATGACGTAACCCCTCTTCAGTCTCGCCAGCCCGGCCAGCACGTCCGGCCAGGGCTCCAGCCGGTGCCAGACCCGGTTGAAGCGCGCCACCTCCGCCTCTGGCAGGTCCGCCAGCCCCCGTTCGGCCAGCATCTTATCGAGCTGCCTTCCGTGCAGGGCGTCCACGTCCTGCCAGGGCAACTCGCCCCGCCTCACCCTGGCGATCCCCGCTAGGTAGCCTTCCCGCCGCCAGGCTTCGGCGAAGGCGGGCCAATCGTCGATTGCCAGGCCCAGGCGGCGTCCCCAGGCCTCTCCCTCGCGGGCCACAGTGCCGCGCCAGTCGACCACGGTGCCGAAAACGTCGAACAGTAGGGCCTTGGCGTTCGCTGCTGGCATCCGGGTGCTCCTCCTTCCGCGGTCGACGGCTTGCCTCCGCCACCTGCCCCAGTATAGCACCGAGCCTCGGTGCGGCCGAGCGATGGGTGGTAAAGGATTGCGGCGAACGCTTGACATGGTGGCAAACCGGGGTAAACTAGGACCTAACCAGCACTGGTCCGATTGTCCCGGCAGGCCTGGCACCGCCGCTGTCTCCCTAGGCCGGTGCTAAGCCACGACCTATTTGGTCCGTCCCCCAACGACGCGCCCCGGCGCGCGGAACCGAGGAGAGGAATATGGATGCGCAGTTCGCTTTGCTGGCTGAGAGGATGCAGGCCTGGTCGCTCTATCACTGGTCGGCTATTGTCTTCGGCCTCGGCCTGGCCGGCGTAATGGGCAAAGCCCTCTATGAGGAGTTGCGCGACAACAAGAGCATAATGGGCCGGTTCTTCATCATCTGCACGACCGTCGCCGTCGTGCTCTTGGCCGCAGCGATCTACCTGCAGCTGGCCGACGCCAACAACTGGCACTTCTTCTAGGCTGAGGACCGGCTCGGCAGCGGCGGGCAGAGGTTCTCCGGGCTCTCTGCCCGCCGCCCGCACACGCCACAGACGAAGCGGCCATTGCTCACCAGGGATTGCGCCCGCTTGACGCGCCGCTTGGCCAGCAGATAGCAAGACTGGCAGAGAAAAGCCCCCTCCCCGCTTCAGGAGAGGGGGGCTAAGTCGGTTGTCCAACCCTACCGACTCTCGGACTGCTTGCCCTTGTCGATGAGGTCGCGGACCTTCTGGCCGCCCTTGTGGCCGATCTCCTCGAAGTGCTCGTGGCCATACTTCTCGGAAACCTTCTCGCCGCCCTTGTGGCCGATCTCCTCGAAGTGCTCGTGACCGTACTTCTCCGCGACCTTCTCGCCACCTTTCTGGCCGATCTCCTCGAAGTGCTCGTGGCCATACTTGCGAGCGACGGTCTCGCCACCCTTGTGGCCACCCTTCTCGCCGCCGAGATGGCCGGCCTCCTGGACCGTCATCGGGCGCTTGCCTTCGTTGTCGCGGTCGTTGGTGTTCGCCACTCTTCATCCCCTCCTTCCATTCCCAACTTACTCGCGACTCCTGAGCAGGTTGTGTGCCTCCGGCTATTGTCCGTTGCCTGCGGGCGGGGCGATGCCCGCCCCGAGACCGGGGCCTGGGGTCGGCCCCGGCGCGCCGTGCCCGGGACTGGGGACAACTACCATCCCCCATCCGTGGTCATCTGTGGTTCGCGCCCTCGGCGCTCTCTACGGTTCACGTTCCCTTGCCTGCCCTGACGGTCCGAGGCACGCCGCTTGCGTCACACGCTCGCCCTCGGCTACATTCAAGAGGTAGCGCGACTGGTGTAGACCCACGGACTGACCCATGCTCGCTCGTGCCCTTTGGGCAGCGGGCTGCTATACGATTTCTGTTAGTATTTTCGAACAGGCCACTACACCGTTCGAGTAACGGAGAACATAGGGGCTCTCCGCTCATTAACCGGGCCGCCTGACCGAGGTGATCCAAGTGAATTTGTTGCCTGCGCTGGGGCCCATGGGTCCTTCGACCGTGGCTCTGCTGTTCGTGGCCGCTCTGCTGGGCGGGGCGCTCAACTCCGTCGCCGGGGGCGGCAGCTTTCTTTCTTTCCCGTCGCTCATCTTCGCCGGCGTGCCGCCCATCAACGCCAACGCCACCAGCACCGTCGCCCTCTGGCCGGGCTCCGTGGCCAGCGTCTTCGCCTACCGTGAGGAGCTGGGGCGCCACGACCGCCGCTTCGTCGTTTCGTTGAGTCTGATCAGCCTCGTCGGCGGTGTTCTGGGCTCGGTATTGCTGCTGCGGACTTCGCAAGCCACCTTCGCCCGCCTGCTGCCCTGGCTGCTGCTCGTGGCCACCCTGCTCTTCGCCCTGGGCAGCCGGATCACGGCGCAGCTGCGCCGTCGCTTCTCCCTTGGCTCCGGCCAGTCGCGCGAGGCGACATTGGCGGTGGCCCTATTCCAGCTGGTCATCGCCCTCTACGGCGGCTACTTCGGCGGGGGCATCGGCATCCTGATGCTGGCGGCGCTCGGCCTGCTGGGCTTGCGGAATATCCATGAAATGAACGCCCTCAAGACCCTCCTCGCCGGCGCCATCAACGGCATCGCCGTGCTCATCTTCGTCGTCGCCGGCGTCGTCGCCTGGCCGCAGGCCCTGCTGATGCTGGTCGGCGCTACCATCGGTGGCTATGGTTGCGCCTCCTACGCCCGCCGCCTCAATCCGAAGTACGTGCGCGTCTTCGTCATCCTCGTCGGCGTCTCGATGACCGCCTACTTCTTCCTGCGTGGCTAGTACTACAACCGTAGTTGAAAACTGGCTTTGGTTTCTGGCAAGATGAGCGAAACGGGTATGGTGGACATCGCCTGATGCAGCTGGAAGACTTGGACCGCTGGCGTGACTCTTTCGAGGCCTTTC
>JAMCYS010000120.1 GCA_023473795.1 Chloroflexota bacterium
CAGGCAGCGGCCGGTCGACGCCTGGGCCAGGCGAAGGAGGAGCGCGATGCGAGCCAAGGTGACTATCGTCGGTGCGGGAAACGTGGGCGCGACCACGGCGAGCTATTTGGCGCAGCGCAACTACGCGGATATCGTCCTCGTCGACATTGTCGAGGGCCTGCCACAGGGCAAGGCCCTCGATCTGTTAGAAGCCGGACCGGTCCTGGGCTACGACTCCTACGTCGTCGGCACCAACTCCTACGAGGACACGGCCAACTCGGACGTGGTAGTCATCACCTCGGGAGTCGCCCGCAAACCGGGCATGACGAGAGATGATCTGCTGTTCACCAACATGAACATCGTCAAGGGCGTAACAGAGCAGGCGATCAGGTATTCTACCAACTGCATGATTATGGTGGTCTCCAACCCCCTCGACGCTATGACGCAGCTGGCCTACATGGTGAGCCAGTTCCCCAAGAACCGCGTCTTCGGTCAGGCCGGCGTGCTTGACACGGCCCGCTTCCGAGCATTCCTGGCGATGGAGCTGAACTGCTCCGTCCAGGACGTGCAAGCCTACGTGCTGGGCGGGCACGGCGACACCATGGTGCCGCTGGTCAGCATGACCACGGTGGGCGGGGTGCCAATCAGCGAGTTGCTGCCCAAGGAGCGGGTCGACGCCCTGGTGCAGCGCACGCGCGACGGCGGTGGCGAGATCGTTTCCCTTCTCAAGACGGGCAGCGCCTTCTATGCCCCCGGGGCTTCGGTGGCCTCGATGGTCGACGCGGTGCTGCTGGACGAAAAGCGCATTATCCCTTGCTCCACGCTACTGGAGGGGGAGTACGGAATCAGTGGCGTGTACGCCGGCGTGCCGGTGAAGCTGGGGGCCGGAGGCATCGAACAGGTGATCGAGCTGAAGCTCGCCGCGGACGAGCTGGCTGGTTTGCAGAAATCGGCCAAAGCGGTCCAGGATATCGTCGACTTGATGAAGTCCAAGCTGTAGAGGGGGGCGCCCCGGTGCGGGAGATAGCATGCGCGGAGATCAGCCAGACGGTAGCGCGCCTCTGCCAGGAGGCCAACTACTATCTGGGAGAGGACGTGGTGACCGCCCTCCGCCTCGGCCTGGCGGCGGAAGAATCGCCCTTGGGCCGCGAGGTATTGAAGCAATTACTGGACAACGCCGAGATCGCCGGTAGCGAACAGGTGCCGCTGTGTCAGGACACCGGCTTAACGGTGCTGTTTCTGGATCTGGGCCAGGACATCCACATCGTGGACGGCGATCTGGGCGAGGCGCTGGCGGAGGGGGTGCGCCGGGGCTACGGCGAGGGCTACCTGCGCAAGTCGCTGGTCTGGCCACCGATCTTCGGCCGCAAGAACACCCAAGACAACACGCCGCCGGTTGTCCACACCGAGGTGGTGCCTGGCGACCGTCTGACGATCACGGTGCTCCCCAAGGGAGCGGGCAGCGAGAATATGTCGCGCCTGTTCATGCTTACGCCGTCGGACGGCGTCGCGGGGGTGAAGCGGGCCGTGCTCAAGGCTGTCGACGAGGCAGGCCCCAACCCCTGCCCGCCGATCATCGTCGGGGTTGGCATCGGCGGCACAGCGGAGCACGTGGGCTATCTGGCCAAACGGGCGCTGCTGCGTGAGATCGGACGGCCCAGCGCGGACCCGCGCCTCGCGGAGCTGGAGGCCGAGTTGCTGGCCGAAATCCGCGACCTGGGCATCGGGCCGGCCGGCTTCGGGGGCCGCATGACCGCGCTAGCGGTACACGTAGAGATGGCCCCCTGCCACATCGCCAGCTTGCCCGTGGGCGTGAATATCCAGTGCCATTCGGCGCGCCACAAGACGGCCGTCCTGTAGGAGGGGAAGGAGTGCGGGTAGAGGCACCGATCAGCAATGAGGTTGCGGCGGGACTGCGGGCGGGTGACGCCGTTTGGATCCACGGCATCATCTACGTGGCCCGCGACGCCGCGCACAAGCGACTGGTGGACGCGCTCGGCCGAGGCGAGGCGCTCCCGTTCGACCCTCTGGGCGCCGTCATCTACTATATGGGTCCATCTCCGGCCAAGCCCGGCCAGCCGATCGGTTCGGCTGGCCCGACGACCAGCTATCGCATGGATCCCTACACCCCTACTCTACTGGCCCAGGGGGTCAAAGGATTGATTGGCAAGGGCAGCCGCAGCGAGGTCGTGAAGAAGGCCCTGTGCGAGCATCAGGCAGTCTACTTTGCCGCCGTCGGCGGGGCCGCTGCCCTCATTGCCAAGACGGTCCAGGAATCGGAGATCATTGCCTATCCCGACCTGGGCGCGGAGGCCGTGTTGCGACTGAAGGTAGCCGGCTTCCCCGCCATCGTGGTCAACGACGCCCAGGGTGGCGATCTCTATGAAGCTGCCCGCAAGGAGTGGGCTCGCAAGTAAGGCAGAGCCTGTCGAGCACCTGGCACGGCCCTGGCCGATGGCATCTCACCGGTCGAGGGCTGTCTCTTTCTCCAGTGACGGTCGCCGCCATGCCAGCGGGGCCACCCTGGCAAATGGCGAAGAACGCTGCCAATCTCCCAAGGGCGAAGAAAGGGCCAAAGAACAGTAGCACCCGTACTTGCGCCCTGGGGAACATGATCAGGTAGGCCCCGAGCAACCCCGCGATGGCCCCGCTGGCGCCGATAACAGGCGTGCCGGAAGTCGGAAAGGCCGCTACGTGAGCCAGCACGGCAGCGAAACCAGCCAAGAGATACAAGAGCAAGTAGGTCAGATGCCCCAGGGCTGCCTCCACGCTGTCGCCAAAGACCCAGAGGAAGACCATGTTGCCGAGCAGATGCACGACGCCACCGTGAATGAACATCGAATCCACGATGGCTACGTAGGGTTCGGCTGTTATCCAGTTGCCGTTTGCCAGGAGGTCGCGCGGCGCGACCTGCCGATATGTACCACTCGTATAGTTCTTACTTTACAGCCACAGTTTAGCTTGTTAGAATGACACTGGGGATCGGGCCGTCCCGCGTGGACGGGCTGCGGCTATTCACTAGGAGAGGCGAAACGTGCAGGCAACTCGACGGGAAATCCTTGATATTCTCAAACGGCGAGCCGGCGGCACGGTGGACGAGCTGGCCAAGGCCCTTGACCTTAGTCCGATGTGCATTCGCCAGCATCTCGCCCTGCTGGAGCGAGATGGCCTGGTGTCACCCCGTGAGGTGCGGCGACGCACGGGCCGGCCTCATTACCTTTACACGCTGACTGAGAAATCGGATGACTATTTTCCCAAAGGCTACGACCGGCTGGCGTCGCTGCTTCTGGGGGAGATCAAGCAGCTGCAGGGCCCGGCGGCCGTGCGCGATTTGCTGCGCAGTCTTGGTGGTCGCCTGGGCGACGAGTACGCCCGCGGTCTGGAGGGCAAGTCATTTGAAGACCGGCTGACGGCAGCGGTCGCCATCCTCAGTGAGGGTTCCGGGTTGGGTGAGTGGCAGCGGGATGGGGACTCGTACATTTTGCGCGAGTTCGATTGCCCTTTCCGCAAGGTGGCCAGCCAACACCCAGAGGTCTGCAACTTGCACACTCAGGTGCTTGGCCGCGCTCTCAATGCCGAGGTCGAGCACCAGGAGAGCATGGCAGGCGGCGACGTACGCTGCACGTACAGGCTGCGGCCCCAGGTGACCGCCTAGTCTGCCCACCGGCCACGCCTCTCCGGTATGGTCTTTCCTGACGCCCGGCGCACGCTTGGCGACTCGCCTTGACACCCCCTTCTGGCCGATGCTATATTGCCTGAGCCTGGCACTCAGGCGCTGGCGTGTGCCACGTACCCAGCCGACACTTGCCCGAGGAGAGACACTGCCCATGGCGGACCTTGCCGGAGCCAAGAACTACCCCGTCGAAGACCTGCGCAACTTCACCCTCCGCGTTCTTACCGCGCTCGGTGTGCCGGAGGGCGATGCCGCTATCGTAGCCAACTCGTTGATCGAGGCGAACTTGCGTGGCGTGGACACGCACGGCATCACCCGCCTGCTCGGCATCTACATCCGGCGCCTGCAGACCGGCATCGTCAACAAGGATGGCAACATCGCCGTGGAGCGGGAGGGCCCGTCCTCGCTACTGGTGGACGGGAGGAATTGTCTGGGCGCGGTTGTGGCGCACAAGACGATGCGCTTGTGTCTCGACAAAGCGTCGCAGACGGGCGCCTGCTGGGCCGGTATCCACGACAGCAACCACTGCGGGGCGCTGGCCTACTGGGCGATGATGGCCCTCGAGCGCGGCATGATCGGCATCGCCTTCACCAACGGCCCGGCCAGCATGGCCCCCTGGGGTGGCGCCGAAGCTTACCTCTCAACCAATCCTGTCTGCTTCGCTATTCCGTCCGGTGAAGAAGCGCCGATCGTTCTGGACATGGCCACCAGCGCCGTCTCCCGCGGGCGGATCATTCTGGCGGCCAGTCGGGGCGAGAAGATACCTATCGGCTGGGCCGTCGATAGCCAGGGGCGGCCCACGGAAGACGCTGCCGAGGGCGTAAAGGGTTTCGTGATGCCCCTGGGCGGCTACAAGGGCTACGGGCTATCGCTTGTCGTCGATATTCTCTGCGGGGCGCTTACGGGGGCGGCTTTCGGGCCGCACATCGGTAGCCTCTACGAGGAGTTCAGTCGCGGCCAGAACGTCGGCACCATGCTCGGGGCTCTCAACATCAGCCATTTCCTGCCTATTGAGTTCTTCAGGCAGCGGGTCGATCAGGAGATCAGGGAGATCAAGGCCTGCCGGCTGGCGGAGGGCAGCGAGCGCATCTGGTTGCCGGGGGAAATGGAGCTGGCCAAGAAGCAGCAACGACTGCGCGAGGGCATTCCCCTGGACGACGTGCGGATTGGGGAGTTCACCAAGATCGGGGACGAGCTGGGAGTGCCTTTCCTCAGAGTGTAGCCCGCCGTAGCTTGCCGATTGGGGCGGGGCCAGAGGAGATGTTGCGCGTGGAAGAACTGCGTCGGCGCCTTGTCGCCTGGATCAAGGAGCGTGTTGCCGAAGCCGGTGCCGAGGGCACGGTGTTTGGTCTCAGCGGCGGCATCGATTCCGCCGTGGCGGGCGCTCTCTGCCGCGAAGCCGTGGGGGAGAATGCCCTCGGCCTGATCCTGCCCATCAACAGCCTGCGCCAGGATACGGGGGACGCGCGCCTGGTGGCCAAGCATTTTGGCATCCCCACTCAAATCGTGCCGCTGGAAGCGGTTTTCGGGGCGTTGCTCGGCTCGCTGTCTCAGGACACAGGCGACGAGCAGCGCCGCAACCTGGCTCTGGCCAACCTCAAGCCGCGTCTCCGCATGCTGGCTCTCTACTATTACGCGAACGCCTTGAACTACCTCGTGGTGGGCACCAGCAACCGTTCCGAGCTAGCTGTCGGTTATTTCACCAAGTTCGGTGACGGTGCGTCGGATATTCTCCCCATCGGCGCCCTGGTGAAGCGCCAGGTTCGCGAGCTGGCACGCTACCTCGGCGTGCCCCAGCAGATCGTCGACAAACCGCCCTCGGCGGGCCTGTGGGCAGGTCAGACGGACGAGGGCGAGATGGGGATCACCTACCAGCAGCTCGACGGCTACCTGCTTTCGGGCGACGCGGACCCGGCAGCGGTACGACTCATCGAGACGCGGGCTCGTCTGAGCGAGCACAAGCGCCGTCCCGCTCCGATGGCGCCGGTGGGGAACCCCCTCTCTGCCGACCGGCCCTAGGTTGTCGCTGTGATCCGAGCAGTCGTCTTCGATCTCTACGATACCCTGATCTATCGGGATGAATCTGTCACGGCTCGCGACAGGGCGCGCATCGCCGTGGTGCTGGGCCTCTCGCCAGCCCAGCTGGCCAGCTTCTCTCGGCGGCACCGGGACGAACGCATGCTAGGGGCCATTCCCACCATCGAGAATCTGTACGAGCTGGCAGCGAAGGGGGCTGGCCTTAAGCCCTCGCCTCAGATGGTGGCGGAGGCGGCGCGCCTGGAGCGCGCCAGTCTGCGCGAATCGGTCGGCGTGTATGCCGGGACGATTCCGGTCCTGCGGGGACTGCGTACGCTCGGCTTCTCCCTGGGCCTCCTGAGCAACTCCTCTGACACCGCGGCTCTGCCTCTAGCCACTCTGGGCCTCGAGCCCTTCTTCGACGCGGTAGTGCTGTCGCACCTGGAGGGCGTGCTCAAGCCAGACCCGCGCATTTACCAGCTGGCCTGCGAACGCCTGGGGGTGCGGCCCGCTGAATGCGCCTACGTCGCCGACGGCGGCTTTGGCGAGCTGGACGCCGCGCACGCGGTCGGCATGTTGGCGGTGAAGGTAGTCCAGGACCGGCAGAGCGCCGACTATGGCAGCAGCAACTACCACGACTGTCTCATCAGGGATCTCGCCGACCTTCTGTCGCTGGCGCTCGGCTGGCGGGGGGCCTGGCCGGGGAGGGAAGGGGAATGAGCGAGATAGCGGATAAGGATCGCCTGCGCGCTCTGCCTAGCGTGGATAGGCTGCTACGCGAGCCCGGTCTTGGCGTTCTGGCGGGCGAGTTCGGGCACGACAACGCGGTGGAGGCGGCCCGCTTCGCCCTGGAGCAAGCCCGTCAGGAGGTGCGTGCCGGCCAGCCTGCGCCGGCAATGGCCGACCTGGTGGGGGTCACCGTGGCACGGGCGCGTTCGCTCTGGTTGCCCAGTCTTATTCCGGTCGTCAACGCCACCGGCGTCATCGTCCACACCAATCTGGGCCGGGCACCCCTCTCGGCGGCAGCGCTGGCAGCAGTGCAATCAGTGGCCCACGGTTACAGCAATCTGGAGTACGATCTAGAGGCAGGCGAGCGGGGCTCGCGCCACGCCCACGCCTCGGCTCTGCTGGCCAGGCTGACGGGCGCCGAGGCAGGGATGGTCGTGAACAATAACGCCTCGGCGGTTTTCCTGGCGCTCAGCGCCCTGGCTCAGGGTAGAGAAGTCGTCGTCTCGCGCGGCCAGGCGGTCGAGATTGGCGGCGGGTTCCGCATTCCGGACGTTCTGCGCCAGTCCGGCGCCAAATTGGTGGAGGTTGGCACCACCAACCGTACCTATCTGGCGGACTACGAACGAGCGCTGGGGTCTGAGACGGCTCTCATTCTGAGAGTGCACTCCAGCAACTTCCGCGTCGTCGGTTTCGTGCACGAGGTCGACATTACCGAGATGGCGGAATTGGGTCGCCAGCGGGGCCTGCCGGTGCTGGACGACTTGGGCAGCGGCGCCCTCCTCGATTCGGCTCAGTTCGGGTTGGCCCACGAGCCGATGCCCCAGGAAAGCGTGGTCGCTGGTGCCTCCGTTGTCTGCTTCAGCGGTGACAAGCTGCTGGGCGGCCCGCAGGCTGGGTTGATCGTCGGCCAGCGGCAATATGTAGAGCGCCTGCGCAGGCACCCGCTGGCACGAGCGGTGCGCATCGACAAGATGACCTTGGCCGCCCTGCAGGCCACGCTACTGCACTATGCCAAGGGGGAGGCGCTGCGCGAAGTGCCGGTCTGGCAGATGATCTCCACGAATGCCGGGCAGCTGCGGGAACGGGTGGTCGGCTGGGCGGGCTCTCTGGCGGCGGCGGGGATTGCAGCCAGCGTGGCGACAACCGCGGCGACGGTGGGCGGGGGCGCGCTACCCGGCGAGACGCTGCCTAGCCACGCCCTGGCGTTGGGCGAGGGGGAGTTGGCGCGTTTCGGGCTTACGGTTGAGCAAGCGCTGACGAATCTGCGCCGGAGCACGCCGCCGGTGGTGGCGCGCGCGGAGCGTGGGGAGCTCCTGCTGGACGCACGGACAGTCCTGCCCGGCCAGGATGAAACGCTGCTAGGAGCGCTGCGCCAGGCGTTGGGCGGAAGATAGCCTCAGCGCAGGAGCCGGCGCACGAAGCGTAGGGTGCGGTAGACTTGCCTGTCCAAGTCGAGGTCTACATCGCCAATCAGGTCGTCCAGCAGGCTGCGCCGCCGTCGTCTCGGCCAGTAGTCGTCGTAGTCCGAGTCTAGGTCGAGGGGTTCCACCGGTGCGCGTCGCTCCTGGGGCATGGGCCGGGCGGAGGTGCTGCTGCGGGTCGGCTCCGGAGACGAACGCCTCGCCTGCGCGAGCCGCTCCAAGCTCTCCTCAAGTTCCAGCTGGCGGTCGTACTCTGCCTGGCGGGCCGGGTCGCTCAAGGTCTCGTAAGCCTCGTTGATCTCCTGCAGCCGCCGGGTCGCGTCCAGCTCATCCGGGTGCGTATCGGGGTGGTGGCTCCGCACCAGCGCACGATAAGCCCGCCGCAATTCGTCGCGACTGCAGTTGCGCCTGACGCGGAGTATTTGGTAGTAGTTCTTACTGGACATGCGCGTACCCTACCCTTCCATCCCCGCAGAAGATATACCACGTCCGCCGAGCGCCCGCAAGGCGACCAGCGGCGCCGTCCGGGGTCGTGGTGTAGAATAGGTGGCAGCACGCCGACGAAACCGCGAGGAGAATACCCTGGCTAGGGCACGAGTAGCACCCCACGTCTCGCGCGGCGGGCAGCCACCGCTAAGCGCGGAAGCGCCCGTTACACTGGTGGTCAACGACCGCGAGTTGGCGACATTGCTCTGTACCCCCGCCGACCTGCGCGAACTGACCGTGGGTTGGCTCTTCGCGGAGGGCCTTATCGACTCGTCCGCCGAGATAGTCTCGCTGGCCGGCTGCGCCAACGAGCGGGAGATGCTGGTACGCACCGAGCCCGACCGGACGGCGGAGCTGGGGGAGCGCTGGCGACTGGTGACCAGCGGCTGTGGCGCCGGGGCCAACCCGGGCGCGCTGCGGGCTGAGGGAGTGCCCCGCGTGGGGAGCGGGCTACGTCTCGGCCTGCCGCGGCTGCGCGAGTTGGCTCGTGAAATGCTGCGCGGGGCAGCGATGTACAAGCAGACGGGTGGCGTGCACGCGGCGGCGCTGGTATCCGCTTCCGGCATACTGGTGCAGCGCGAGGACATCGGCAGGCACAACGCCGTGGACAAGGCAATCGGTCACGCCCTGCTGGCCGGCTTGCGGCTGGACGAGTGCGCGCTTGTCTCGACCGGTCGCCTCTCCTCTGAGATGGCCTGGAAGGCGGCGCGGGCGGGCCTGGAGATCGCCGCTTCCATCAGTATCCCTTCCACTCTGGCGAAGCAGATCGCCGAGGCGGCCGGGCAAACCCTCGTCGGTCGCATCGCTTCCCGCGAACCCTGGGTCTACACCCATGCGGAGCGGGTTGCCGAGTAGGCGACTGGCCGGCAAGGGAAGCCTGGCGGCTCCGAGGTGTCCTTTGGCCGCCGCCTCACACCCTCCCCTCTTCCTCAGAGTGAGAGGGGAGGACCGTCTCCCACACGATCCTGAGAGCGAGAGGGAGCGCTCAGGGCGCGGCCGTGCCCGCTGGGCCGGCCTCGGGAGACGCACCCGGCGTCGGCGTAGGTTGCAGTTTGGGTGGCACCGTAAGCAGGTTCTGCAGGTCCGTGACGATGGCGGTGTTGATCAAGTAGAGCGCCGGGGAGTCGGAAGTGACGGCGTAGTTGCCGGTGCCCCGAGGATTGGCACTGCCGATCGTGAGCGTTTCCTCGTGTCCGTCCTTGGTGCGGAAAGTGACCACCATCGTCGGCCTGTCCAACCCATATGTTTGCGGCTGGTCGGCGCTGTCGGCCACTTTGCTGTCCGCGCTCAGTTTCGCGACCTGCCAGAGCACCGTGTCGAACGACCATTCGTCGGCCTCGGCTTGCTCAGGCGCTGTGAGCTGCCAGTGTCCCTGGTCGTCCTTGGCTAGCGCGGTCCGTTTCTGTCCAGATTGCAGCTCGAAGGCGACTACGTCTTGCTCGTTGTAGGAGAAGACCCGGGTCTCCTTCGGGGCGCCGGCGCTGTCGTTCTGGCCCTGAAACTCGACTATGTAAACGAGCGCGCCCAGCACGACCAAGACGGCAACCATGAGAAAGGTGCTGCGATAGGTCTTCATTATCAGCGCCTCGACCACCAAACGGAGACCCCTGCCAGCAATACCGCGAGCGGCAGGATGACGACCGAGGACAACCAGATCATGTTGGCCTGTGTCGTGCTCAGATAGACGCCGCGGTCTTCAGGCACCTGCGGTCGGATGGAGATGAGGTCCTCGCTCTCAGTCAGCCAGTTGACGGAGTTGACCAGCATGTCCCTGTTACCACCGGCGCGCAGGTAGGCATTGCTGGCGAAGTCCGAATCTCCGATCAGCACCAGGCGCGCCTTCTTGGCTGGCTGGTCGCCCTGCGTCTGGCCGTCGGCCGGCGCGATGTCAGCCTCGATTGTTGCCGCAATGGTGAGCGGGCCCTGGCTATCTACCCCCTCGCTGTAGCCCGGGTTCTTGATGTCCGTCTCGCCCCAGCTGCTGTCGCTGGTCATGGCTAGAGGTGTTACCGTTACCCCCGTCGACGGTTGCTGTGGCAGCGTCAGCGGCGCGACCCCCGGGAAGGCGGTCTCCGGCAAGTCCTTGGTAATAGGGCTCCAGCCGTACCGGGTGATCACCGGCGTGCCCGCGTCCGGATACAGCGACTGGGTGCGGTCGATGACGTAGCTGCTGCTCAGCGATACCCCATAGCCGGCCACGATGTCGTCCAGCTGGGCATCGATCCCAGGGTCGGTAAGCAGCAGCACCTTGCCGCCCTTGCCCAGGTAGTCCCGCAGGGCCTGACGCTCCTGGTCGAGCAGGGGTTGCCGCGGGCCCGCCAGGACCACCGCCGAGACATCGTCGGGCACGGGTCCGCTGGCCAAGGTCAAGGTTGTGACTGTGTAGTTGTCGGCCTCGAGCGCGGCTTTGGCCTGCTGGTAGGACGCGTTGTCGGTAGCATCCAAGGCGTGCTCGCCGTGTCCGGTGACGAAGGCCACCTTCTTTGGTTGGGCGCTGGACAACTTGATAAGGGCACTGGTGAAATCGCTCTCCGTCGTGCCCACGACCTGCTGGTTCTTGTCGCCGCTGACGAATACCGTCACGTAGTCGCGTATCTGGTACTGCTGGGCCAGGGTCGGCTTCAGATCCGGATCCACGAACTCGTAGGTCAGTCTATCGCTCCGGCTGGCATACTCCTTCAGTAGGTCTGCCGCCGCCTGCCGTCGTGAGTCGCCGTCTTGATAGAAGCCGATGACGTGCACGGGCTGTTGTAGGGCGCTGAGAACGTTGAGAGTCTGAGACGACAGGGTGTGAGTGCCGCTTTGGGTCAGGTCCCAGCGGATACTATGGCGCGCCCCCAGGAAGTTCACCAGGGCCACTATGCCCAAGAAGGCGGCGAACAGCACGGCCGAGTTGGAGCCCCGCTTGGCCTGGCGACTCCCCAGAGTGGAGATCACCGTTCGCCTCTCGGCCCATATGTACAGCGCCAGCGCCACGACGGCTAGGCCCAATAGTGCCTGGGCGACGACCGACCAGTTGCCGAAGATGATGTAGTAGCAGACCGCGGCGAACAGCGCCGCCAGGCCGACGTAGCCCGACGTTGGCCCTACTCCGCGCATAATGTTGAGCATCACCGCCACCTCCGGCTCTCCAACGTGCGCACGGTGGCGTACATGAAGACGACGACCACGCTGATGAAGTAGACGACCGCTTTGCTGTCCACCACGCCCGCAGTGAAATCGTTGTAGTTCTGGTCAACCGCCAGGTAGCGCAGCAGGTCGCCCAGCGGCGGCCCGGCCAGGTCCGCCGCGCCGCCGATCAGCCAGAAGAGCAGCAAGCCCATGAAAGTCAGTACCGCGGCGACGATCTGGTTAGCTGTCAGCGAGGACGCGAACAGGCCAATCGATAGGAAAGACGCGCCGAGCAGCAGCGTTCCGACGTAGCCACTCAGAATGGGGCCCTTGTCGGGATGGCCATAGACGAACAGGAGCAGAGGATAGAACAGCGTCATGCCCAGCATCGCCGCGAGCAAGCCCAGACTAGCCAGGAACTTACCGATCACTACCTCGCGGTCGCGAACCGGTGACGTCAGAAGCAATTCTATCGTCCCCGTGCGCTGCTCCTCCGCCAGCAGACGCATCGTCAGGGCCGGCGAGACGATCAGCAGCAGCACGCTCATATTGCCGAATAGGTAACGCAGAGAGGCTTCCCGGCTGTACAAGAGGATCAGGGTGAATAGATAGCCGGTGACCACCAGGAACGCCGCCGTGACGATATAGGCGACAGGTGAGGCGAAGTACGACTTGAGCTCGCGGAGGGCGATGGCCAGCGTGCCTCTCATTGCTCACTCACCTCCTCTGTGGTGGTCAGGCGGAGGAAAATCTCCTCCAGGCTCAAGCTCAGGCTGCGCATCTCCAGTAGACCCCAACCCGAGCCGACGACGGCCGCCGCCAGGCGTTCTCTGGCGTCAGCTTCGGCCCCGCATTCCACGGTGCAGGTCACGCCGTCCGGACTCTGGCCGGGCTCGGAAGCCACGGCTAGCACGCCGGGCACTGCCCGCAGAGCGCCGGCGACCGGCTCGGCCGGCCCCCGAATCTCCAGGTGCACTCGGTTCGCCCCCTGCAGGCGACGGGTAAGATTGTCGGGTGTGTCGACTGCCGCCACGCGTCCGTCGCTAATGATCACTACCCGGCTGCATGTCATGCTGACTTCGGGCAGGATGTGGCTGCTCAGCACGACCGTGTGGTCTCCGCCCAGATTCTTGATGAGCTGACGGGTCTCGATGATCTGCTTGGGGTCGAGACCAACCGTCGGTTCGTCCAGGATCACCACGCTCGGCCGGTGGATCAGGGCTTGGGCGATGCCCACCCGCTGGCGATAGCCACGAGACAGCTTGCCGGCCACTGTATCGCGCACGTGAGTGATGCGGGCCAGCTCGCAAACCTCGTCCACGCGTTCCTTCTTGAGTCGGGAGGGCACGCCGCGCAGGTCGGCTACGAAACCCAGGTAACTGTTGACGGTCATTTCCGGATACAGCGGCACGTTTTCCGGCAGGTAGCCGGTGCGTTTCTTGGCCTCAATCGCCTGCTCGGCCACGTCAAACCCGGCTACCTTGGCCGTGCCGCTGCTGGCCGGCATATAGCCGGTCAGGATTCGCATAGCCGTGGTCTTGCCGGCGGCGTTGGGACCGAGCAAGCCGAGCACCTCGCCCTTCTGAGCGGCGAAGGTTACGCCCCGCAGGGCCGGGTGAGGGCCGTAGTACTTGACCAGATTCTCGACTTCAATCAAGGTGCGCCTCGCTTCTAAGCCTGCCCCTGGGCCAACTCGGGCAGCGCAAAAACGTCGCAGTAACCCCCGCGTCCCTGCGGGTCAACTGCGACGCCGGTTTCTACCGCGCGGTATGTTACACAGTTGAGGGTGAAGCGTCAACCCCGGCTGCGGCCTGGGTAGCTAACGCTACGTAACATTCAGGTTGCGCGTGGCCATTAGGCCCTTGGCGAGTGGGACGGTCCACGGGGAGCAGGGCGGGAACGATTCTTGCTGAGCTGTTGGCTGTACGGCAGGGTAGCGGGCATGCTGTCCGGCAAGCCAAGGTGACGGTCCGCCCCTGTCACTGGGAGGATGCTAAGGATGGCAGAAATGACTGACGTAGAGCGGTTAGCCGCCTTCGTGCACAGGGCTTCGTGGGAGGACGTATCGGAGCAGGCGCGGGCAGCCTTGAAGGCGCGAGTCCTCGACTCGCTGGCTTGCGCCCTGGGTGCGATGGACGGGGAGCCAACGGTGAAGATACGTCATCACATCGACCGCTTCGGTGGCAACCCGCTGACGACGCTGATAGGCGGCGGCAGAACCTCGCCCGACCGCGCGGCTTTCTACAACGGCGCCCTGGTCCGTTACCTTGACTTCAATGACGTCTACCTCGCGCCCGGCGAAAGCTTCCACCCCAGCGACAATCTGGCGCCGGTGCTGGCGGCCGCCGAGTACGCGGACGCCGACGGCAAGCGACTGCTGACGGCACTGGCCGTGGCCTACCAGGTGCAGATTCGCATTAGCGAGGAAGCGCCGGTGCGTCGCCGGGGCTTCGACCATGTGACCCAGGGCACCTTTTCCGCCGCCGCGGGTGCGGCCAAGGCACTCGATCTGGATCTCGCCCGTACCGCCAACGGCATCGCCATCGCAGCCACCGCCAATAACGCTCTGCGGGTGACACGCACCGGACTGCTCTCCCACTGGAAAGGTCTGGCCTTCCCCGATGTCTCACGTAACGCCGTGCATGCCGTATTCCTGGCCAGCGAGGGCATCACGGGTCCTCTGGCGGTGTTCGAAGGCAACAAGGGCTGGCGCGAGACCATTTCCGGGTCGTGGGAGATCGATTGGTCGAAAGAGAACCTCGAGAAGGTGCTGGGCACGGACCTGAAGGAGTACAACTCTGAGGCGCACGCTCAGTCCGCCATCGAGGCCCTGCTCAGTCTGATGGCGCGCGAGGACGTTTCCGCCAAGGACATCGACACGATGCAGGTGGACACCTTCCAGGTCTCCTATGACATCATCGGGGGCGGCGAGGAGGGCAACAAGAAGATCGTCCGCACCAAAGAAGAGGCCGACCACAGCCTGCCCTACATCTTGGCGGTCGCAGCGCTCGACCGGCAGTTGATGCCCGCCCAATACGCCCCCGAGCGCATCGTCGCTCCCGACGTGCAGGATTTGCTGCAGAGAGTGCTGGTGACGCCGAACGACGAGTTCACCCGGCGTTTCCCCGAAGAGCACAGTAATGGCGTCACCTTGACCCTGAAGGACGGTCGGACGGTGTGCGCCGAGCGCCATACCTACCGAGGTTTCCATACCACGCCAATGTCGTGGAACGACGTGGTCGCCAAGTTCAACAGCCTGGGCGAGCGGTTTCTGGGCGAGCCAGAGAGGCGGGAACTGGTGGACCTGGTTGCCGACCTGGAGCGGGTCCGCGTGTCTGATCTCACCCGCCTGCTCGCCAAAGCTCACCTGCCTCAGGGCAGCAACCCCAAACTAGGCTAGTGAGGCGTCTCGTGAACGAAGAAGACAGAGCTTTCAATTTCCTTAGACTTAACCAGCGCGAGAGTAAGCCCCGCCTGCGGGGCCTGACCGAGATCCGAGGGCCGTATTACAGCCCCATGGGCAAACGCTACCTCGAGGATGTGCTGGAGACTATGGGGCACTGGGTGGACATCCTCAAGTTCGCCGGGGGGTCGTTCAGCTTGATGCCCCGGGTAGCGGTGCGCGAGATCATCGACACCTGCCACAGGCACGAAGTGCTGGTGTCGACCGGCGGCTTCGTCGAGCACGTCCTCACTCAGGGGCCGGAGGCGGTCCACCGCTACTTCGGCGAGTGCCAGGCGATCGGCTTCGACATCGTGGAGATCTCTAGTGGCTTCATCTCGGTGCCGCCCGAGGACCTAGTGCGGCTGACTAAAGAGGTACAGCAGCTCGGCCTCAAGGCCAAGCCGGAGATTGGCATTCAGTTCGGCGCCGGTGGCGCCAGCGCGGTCAGCGACTTGGCGGCGGAGGGCACTCTAGACCCGGCGCGGGCCATCGAGATTGGCAAGCGCCAACTGGACGCGGGCGCCTACCTGCTGATGATCGAATCCGAGGGCATCACCGAGCAGGTCACCGCATGGCGCACCGACGTGGCGGCGCGCATCGCCGAAGAACTCGGCCTCGACAAGGTGATGTTCGAAGCCGCCGATCCGGAGGTGTTCGACTGGTACGTTAAGAGCTTCGGGCCCGAGGTCAACCTCTTCGTCGATCACTCGCAGATCGTGCAGTTGGAATGCTTGCGGTCCGGCATCTGGGGCACCAAGAGCCTCTGGGGCCGAGTGGTGACCTACAAGGGCTAGAGCTTGTACCCTATCTGGCGCAGCAAGCCGTAGCGCTGCTGGCGCTCGGGCTCGCCTTCGATACCTTTACTGCGTTCGCCGTCGATCACGCCCAGGATGCCCCGCCCTTGCTCGGTCTCGGCCAGGATGACCTCGACCCGGTTGGCGGTGGCGCAATAGACGCGCGCCACCTCGGGCACGGCCTTGATCGCGTTGAGGACGTTGATCGGGTAGGCGTTACCCAGCAGAACAATGAAGCAGTGGCCGGCGCCCAGACTGAACGCGTTCTGCTTGGCCAGGTTAGTCAGCTGTTCGTCGGTGCCGCTCCAGCGCACTAGAGACGGCCCCGACGATTCGCAGAAGGCAAGGCCGAACTTGATCCCCGGCACGGTTGTGACCAGAGCCTCGTGTATGTCCTCCACCGTCTTGATGAAATGGCTTTGACCGAGGATGAGATTGACGTCGTCCGGTTTGTCGATCGCGATGACCTTGAGCTCCACGTCTACCCTCCTGTCCAGTCGCTCCGCGGGCCTTGCCAGGCAGGATATCCCTCCGCTGCCGCTTTGTCAAACGAATCATCGGCGCCACTTGCCAACCGACCGGCCTAGACTATAGGATAGGGTTCCGGGGCTTGGGCAGGGAAGCCGAGCGGCGACAGCCCCGTCACTTCTGGGGGAAGGTGAGAGATGCGTTCCTGGAAGAGATTCGACCCACCGCGCGTGTGGACGCTCGCCGATCCGTATGGCAAGAGCTTCGAGGCGGAGCTGTTCTGGGATAGCAGCTCCGGCTATGGCCCGGGCTCACCGGCGCAGGGCCTGCGGCTCGCCGTCTACGAGGAAGGAGAGAGGGTCTTCCTCGTCGAGGGCTGGTCAATGGAGAACCCGCAGGGTCTGGCTGAGCAGCTACGCGAACAGGCCCAGCGCCGGATCGAGGAGAGCGATTGGGCGCCCGAGGGGGAGTATTCCGTCTAGGCTGGAGGGCCGCCGGCACTCTGCTGCGGCAGGGTTGGCCGCGAACCTGGAGAGCGGGCCGGGACGGTGAGAGACCGTCCCGGCCCGGCGGCTATCGTACTATGCCTCCGCCAGCCAGCCTAGCCCAAGGCCCACCAGGTGCTCCTTGCTGGGATTGCCTGACGTCTTGTCCCAACCGGCGAACTGAAAATAGGCGTCTTTCGCCGTCTCCAAGGCGTCGGTATCCACGGCCACGCCTGCCGTGGGACCGGTGCCTACCAAGGGCCTCAAGAACTTGGCCGGCGGTTGGTCGTGCCGGCGATCCATGCCCTCCCGGGCGTTGAAGACTCTCATCATATTGATTCGCCGCTCGCCGACGCGCAGCAGCTCCTCCAGGGCGAAGTCCTGCCAGCCGGTCACGGCTCGCATCAGTTCGACCGTTTCGTCCGGACCGTACATCGTCCAGGCGGGGCCGAAGTCGAATTGGCAAAGGCAAGCCGAGTCGCAGAAGGAGTAGAACTTCTGCGTTTCCCAGACGAAACGCGCCTTCTCGGCGCCGAACGAGCGTTTGGCCATAGTCTTGTCGAAGCCGAGCAGTGCCAGACGGGCCAGGGACCTCTTGCCGGCGCCTTCCTCGATCTGGAAGTCGTGCTCGCTGGACTGGTGGTCGGCGCCAAACGGGTTCACGGCGTAGATGAGGCCGAGGCTTAGCTTGGCCTGGGGCATATGCGCCGGCGTCTCAGCGCCCCGCCAGGTGATGAGGTACTCCTGGCCCTTGCCCAGCTTGGCTGCCGCCAGCTGAGAGCCCTCTGCTAGGACGTCGCCGAACCCCTCCCGGTTGACGATCATCTCGGTAAGGCGAATGGCGGCTGCCTCGTCGCCGAAGGGCAGGGGAAAGCCGATCTCCCGCTCGCTGAGCACGCCCTTCTCGTAGCACTCCATCGCCCAGCCAATGGTGGCCCCCGTGCCTATGGTGTCCAAACCGTACTCGTTGCACAGCTTGTTGGCGTAGGCTATGGCTGCCAGGCTGTTGATGCCGAGGTAGGAGCCATACGTGCCGATAGTCTCATACTCGGGCCCGCCGTGGCGTCGCTCGACCGGACGTCCCTGCCACTCGCACTCCACCAACCGCTTGCAGTGTGTGGCGCAGGCGTAGCACGTGTCGCGGTCAACCAGAATGGTGTCGGTCATGTGCTCGCCGGTGATATCGGCGAAGTGCTCGAACTGGCCCTCGCTAATGTTGCGGGTGGGCAGCGTGCCGTTGGCCTGCTGCCCGGGCACGCCATTGGCCGTCCCGTTCTGGCGCATGTCGCGCATGCTGCCGTTCTCCTGCACCTGCGCCGCGCCCCAGCGCGCCAGCTCGTTCACCCGCTTGGCGTCGAAGAGTGGCAGCTTCTTGGACTTGCCGCGGACGACGACCGCCTTCAGGTTCTTCGAGCCCATCACCGCGCCCATGCCCGTGCGGCCGTTGGCGCGGTTGGCGTAGTTGATGATGCAGGCCGTCCGAACAAGTCGCTCGCCCGCCGGGCCTATTTGCGCCACCTGGATATTCTTGTCGGCCAGCTCCGCCTTGAGCGCGTCCTCGGCCTGCGACGTCGTTTGGCCCCAGAGGTGAGCAGCGTCCCGGATCTCGGCCTCGCCATCGTGTAGCCAGAGATACACTGGCCGCTTGGCCTTGCCTCGGACGATCACGCCGTCGAAGCCGGCGAACTTCAGCTCGGCGGGAAAGAAACCACCGGCCTGCGCATCGCCAATGCCGCCGGTAAGGGGCGACTTGGCGTTGGCACAGAGGCGGCTGTTGCCAGAGAAAGGCGCCCCAGTGGGCACGCCGACGGTGAGGGCCAGCACGTTCTCTGGCCCCAGGGCATCCGCCCCTGGTTTCATTTCCTTGAGGATGTAGTGCAGGCCGAGGGCAGAGCCGCCGAAATAGGTGCGGTAGAAGGTCTCGGGCGGCGTCTCGATCCAGGTTTTCTCGCCGGTGAGATCGACGTGCAGTATGCGTCCTGCGTAGCCGTACGCCATTCTTGCCTCTCCTCCCGATGTACTCTTCTCTATGCTAGCACCCGGGCGGTAGGGTGGCAAACGACGCCCCGCGGCGGGACCCTTGGCGGGAGGGCGACGTCGATTCTCGACGGCGAAGGGACGCCCTATTCGGGCAGCAGATGGGCGAAGGCGAGGAAGTTGCGATAGATCTGCAAACCCTGCTCGCCGCTTTTCTCGGGGTGGAACTGGGTGGCCACGACGTTGTCGACGGCCAGGGCGGAGCAGTAGGCTAGACCGTAGTCGGTCTCACCGATCACCAGCGCTCGGTCGGCCGGGGCGCAGTAGTAGGAGTGAACGAAGTAGAAGTGGCTATCGTCGGGTATGCCGGCGAAAAGCGGGTGAGCGCGGGTTTGCCGGACCTGGTTCCAGCCCATCTGCGGCACCTTCAGGCCGTCCGGCAGTCTCAGCACCCGGCCCGGCACTACGTCCAGGCAGGGCTGTCCGCCGCCTTCCTCGCTGACGCTGAGAAGGATCTGCATGCCCAGGCAGACGCCAAAGAAGGGGCGACCTGAAGCCACATATTCCCTGATCGGCGCGACCAGGTCGAGTCGCTCCAGACTGCGCATCGCGTCGCCGGCCGCGCCCACGCCCGGCAACACGACCGCGTCCGCCGCCAGTAGCTCTTTGCCGCTGCTCGTCAGCGTCGGTTCGACGCCCACATGAGCCAAAGCCTTCGCCACGCTGCGCAAATTGCCCGCGCCGTAGTCCACTATTGCCAACATGCGGGCGAGTATAACACCGGGGTTGCCGGGTGGTCAACGCGCCCGCTTGACATCCGTGCATAACTGGCAGGTATGGCGGTAGGGGCGGGGCTCCGTACCCGCCCGCCCGTCTAATCCCCACGCCGAGCTGGCAACTACGCCGCTACGGCGGCCGCGGCCGCCCCCTTCGCTACGCTTCGGGGACATGGCTGGCGGGCGGGCAGAGACGCCCGCCCCTACGGGATTATGCACGGATGTCAGGCCCGCCTGCCGGGTTAGTGGTGGTCGGCAGGTGGCGAATAGGCAGGCGCGGGCAACAAGCCCGCGCCTGCCCAGACAGTACAACCGCGAAGCGGCCCAACGATTCCCGGCGCCGTATTTGGGTCAGCACCCCCGGAGGCCAGGGCCGACCGACGTCTCGCCCGGCCAAGTCTACTTGAGTACGCCCCTCCAGGTGATCTCGCCCAGTTTGGCGATGTTCTTGGTGCTATCCTTGATCTCCTGCACCAGTTTCATAGTCCGGCTGACGGCCGCGTCCTCTCCTTCCACCACCAGCACCACAGCCCCCTCCGAGCCGCCGATGCCGCCGCTGGCCACGTGCGTGGCGGTAACGCCGGTCAGCACCTCCAGGGCTTGGATTTCGGTAATCGTGTGGGCGAAGGTCACGGGGATGTAGCCCAGAGCGTTGCCGATGGCATACTTGAACTTGCTGATGCCCAGCCTGGGGGCGGCGTCGAGCACCGAGGGCACTAGCTTCTCGAGGCCGACCGGGCAGACAAGGTGAATGCCCCGCGCCGCCAACACGCCGATGCTGGTGCCAATCGTGCCGCCCTTCTCGTCGCCTACTAGGACGCCGACGTTGCCGTCGACGTCCACGGCATTGCCGCTCTTGACGAACACATCGCCGCCCTTCAACTCGGATACAAGGTCGCGCGTGCCGCCTTCCAGGACCTTGCCCTTCTCGAAGACGAAGGGTAGCATACGGTCCTCCTTGCGGGTTGAGGCGAGCATGCCATCGCAAATCAGACCGGCGCAGAAGTTGAACCAGGGCAGGTCATTGCCCAGCAACTCGGCGGCGACGAAGCCGGTCGTCGTGCCGTTGCCGATCACTATCCGACCCTGCTCCCAGGCCCGCTTGACCTCGGGCAGGCGCACAACGGCCTTGGCGATGAGGCGCTTGGACTCAGCCGGCGTGAGGGCGAAAATGCCGCTCACCGTGTCGCCCTCCGCGAAGTACGTAACCATAGCAGTTCTCCCTCCAAACGGTTTCTCGGCCCGGGGTATTCTATGCTATGGTCTCGATGGGCACAAGGGAGACCGCTGTTGTACAATGGCGCTCTTAGGAGGTCGCCCTCGTGGAAGCACTCCCGCATTCAGGGCTGAGCGCGACGGAACAGTTGTTAGCAGCCGTCGCGGAGGCGTTTGATGTCGTTTCCTACCGCGTGCCCGTCGAACCCAAGGGTGCGTCGGCGGCAGTCGGACGGACTCCGTCGTTGGAGATCAGCGGCCGGCTGCGCCTGCCGTCGCGTCAGGCTTACGACCTGGTTGCCGAGCGTTTTCGCCGCCTGGGCTTCGTCGCCTTGTTCAGGCGACAGGCAGATGGCGAAACGATAATGGCGGTGCCCGGCGAGCTGCCCACCACCGCCGGGCGGGTGCGTCTGGCGCTGATTCTCTTCGCTGCCACGGTGCTATCCGTGCTGTCGGTCGGCGCACTGAGCGACTCGCCGGACGGCGGCTTCAACGTCCTGGCAGGCATTCCCTTTGCCGTCAGCCTGCTGAGTATCTTGCTGGCGCACGAGATGGGTCACTATTTCACTGCCCGGCGCCTGGGCATTCCCGCAACGCTGCCCTTCTTTATTCCGATGCCGCTCTCCCTGTTCGGCACGATGGGAGCAGTGATGCAGATCGTGGCCCCTCCCCGGGACCGGCGCGCGTTGCTCAAGCTTGGCGCCGCTGGTCCGCTGGCCGGACTCATAGTGGCGATCCCGATCCTTCTTCTGGGCCTCTCTCTGTCCGAGGTGAAAGCCATCCCTCCGGTGGCGGGGTCCTTTCAGGAGGGCAACTCGCTTCTCTATATGGCGCTGAAGTACCTTGTCTTCGGTCGGGTTCTGCCAGCGGGCGGGGTTGACGTCTGGCTGCATCCGGTGGCGCTGGCGGGTTGGGCTGGGTTGCTGGTTACCGCCCTGAATCTCCTTCCGGCGGGCCAGCTGGACGGCGGGCATATCGCCTATGCCCTCTTCGGCCAACGTGCCCGCCTGGCCAGCGGCGCCGTGATAGTTGGCCTCTGCCTGCTAGGCTTCCTCTGGTGGGGCTGGCTGATCTGGGCTGCCTTGGCGTTCGTCTTCGCCCGAGTGCACGCCGTGCCGCTGGACGACGTCACTCCCCTCAGTGGCCGCGAGCGCCTGTTCGCCATCCTAATGCTGGTGCTGGCAGTCCTCGTCTTCGTGCCCGTGCCGATGCAGCCGCTCTAGCCCCGTTGGCAGTCGTCCGGAGAGCCGCCTACCACCAGTGTTATACTTTGCTCTAGGGGCTGTTTGTCCGTGGGAGGTAGGGATTGCTCTTCACTCAGCTGGCCGACTACTTCGAGCGTCTGGAGTCAACCAGCAGCCGTAACGCGATGATCCAGATCCTGGCGGAGCTCTTGCGGCAGCCGGCCGTCGAGGAAGTGGGACCCAGTCTTATGCTGGGGCCGTTGGAGGCGACAAGATTTGGCGAAGGCAGAAGTACCTCTGAACATTGCCCATCGCTTGCTGGCCGGCAATCCTCTCGTGCTGCTTAGCGTCTCTCTTGGGGAACTTGTCGACATAACCACTGTGCCCTGGTGTTCTCCTCTTAGTCTCACGCCGCCACAAGTCGGCGTGTCCGTCTTTACCTACCACTTCGCCCACGACTTGCTGACCCGCGTCGAAGAGTTCGCCATCAACGTCGTGCCGCGCGATTGGCTACGGCAGGCGCGCTTTTGCGCTACCGTGTCGGGTCGCGAGGTAGACAAGTTCAAGCAGACTGGCTTCACGATGGAGGAGGCGAAGGAGGTCGCGGCGCCGTTGGTCGCGGAAGGGATCGGGCACCTGGAGTGCGGCGTTGTCGGCCAGCATAGCCTGGGGGATCACACCCTATTCGTGGCCCAGGTGCTCGCCGCCTCTGCCGAGAAGGACCTCTTCGACACCGCCTGGCAAGTCAAGGAGCGTGACCTGCGGCCGGTGATGCACCTGGGGAAGGACTACTTCGCGGTCTGGGAGGACCGTTTCGAGGCCTTGCCAGCCGAGCCGCCATCCTAGGCCTGGGACTTAGTCGACCGGCGGCGTGCCAAGAGCAGCACGGCCAGCAGAACCAGTACCAACGCCAAGGCGAGGGGCGCCGCGGGTAGCAGGGGAAGTCCTTGGGCCTGGGCCGGCTCGGCAGCGGCCTGGTCTAGCGGCGGCGCTGGCGGGGCGCCTATGGCGGCTCGCCAGGCGACTTCCAGGCCGTCGCTGTCGAAGCCGAAGGCCCCCTGCAGCGCCTCGTCGGCGGTCGCTCCGTCCTTGAAGATGGCCAGCAGTCGCTGCACCCGCTCGCGACCGAATTGCCCGATGAGGAAGGCGACCAGAGACTGACTCTGGGCGTAGGAAAGCCGCGCGGCGGCTGGGTCGGTGGGGAAGTTGGCGGAGAGCGAGCGCACGGAGATCAGCTGGTTGCTTCTCACGGCGTCGCGCAGCGCCGCCTGGAACGTGCCATCGAGTTCCCCCTCGGCGTAGGTGGCCAGGCCCTCGTCCAGCCAGCGGGGCAGGTCCCCGTAGGGATTCTCCGTGGCTCGACCGACCACGACGTGCGTGAGTTCGTGAGGCAGTACCCGCCTGCCATAGTCAAGGCCGGACTGGCTCGCCTCGACCGACACCAGCACCAGACCCTCCGCGGAGAAGGCCACCCCGCCGGTCCACTCCTGGGCGGACGGCCGCAACGCGCTCAGCAAGTCTCTCTGGTTGCCGTAGATGTAGACCCTCACCTGGCCGTCGCTGCGCGCCCCCGCGTCGGCGGCCAACTGGTCCAGAGCGGCGCGGCCAGCCCCCAGTAACGCCTCGCCGAATGCCTGGTCGCCCGCGTACCAGTTGACCTCCAAAGTCCCTGCCCGCGTGCTACGCCAGGCGAAACGATCGTCGCGCAGAGGGAAAGTCACCGGCTGGGTGCGCAAGGTGCGCCCCGCGGCGTCCTCGAGCAGCCAGTGATACTCCAGGTCTACGCCTGGCGGCAGGTAGTACTTCTGCAGATCCCAACTGTGTCGCAGACTGATGCCGCGGGCTGGGCTGAACCGCACCTGATTGGCGGTTATGACCGCCTGCCCCGTGACTTTGAGGCGCAGCGTCGCCCGCACGAGATTGGCCTCGTCGCGCACGTTAAGCAGAAACACGATCTCCGTGGGAAAGTGGGCGGTCTGTGACTGTGAGACTACCTCGATGCCGGCGGCGGGTGGGGCCACTGCCTGGGCGAAGGTTGAGGAAGGGAGCAGCGAAAGGAGCAGTGCGAGCAGAACCGCGCGCCTCACCGCTAACCGCCTTCTCCGATCTGTGAACGTAGGTAGGCCTCTATGAAGGGCTGAACCTCGCCGTCCAGCACGGCGCCGGTGTTGCTCGTCTCGTAGTCCGTGCGGTGGTCCTTCACCATGTTATACGGGTGTAGCACGTAGGAGCGTATCTGGTTGCCCCATTCGGCGGCGACATTCTCGCCCTTCAGGCGGGCGCGTTCCTCGTCCAATTTGCCTTGCTCGAGCTCATACAGGCGGGCGCGGAGGATGCGCAACGCCAGTTCTCGGTTCTGCACTTGCGAGCGCTCGTTCTGACAGGTGACGACGACGCCAGTCGGTATGTGGGTGAGGCGCACGGCGGTGCTCGTCTTCTGCACGTTCTGGCCGCCGGCCCCCGACGAGCGAAAGACGTCCAGGCGCACATCCTCCGGGTTGATGGTCACCTCCACGTCGTCTTTGAGGTCGGGCATCACCTCGACTTTGGCGAAGGAGGTATGCCGCCGGTGGGCAGCGTCGAACGGCGAGAGGCGGACCAGCCTGTGCACGCCCCGCTCGGCCCTGAGGTAGCCGTAGGCATAGGGTCCGGCCACCGCTATAGTGGCGCTCTTGATGCCGGCTTCCTCTCCCGGCGAGAGGTCGAGTACCTCGACCTGGTAGCCCTGCCGGTCTGCCCAGCGAGTGTACATCCGCAGCAGCATGTCCGCCCAGTCCTGGGATTCGGTGCCCCCAGCCCCGGCGTGCACGGCGAAAATGGCGTCGTCGCGATCGTGAGGGCCGCTGAGCAGCAACTGGAACTCCAGGCGGTCCAACTCTTGCGCTAGTGCTGACGACTCGCGCTCAACCTCGGCCAGCGCTTCCTGGTCCGCCTCATCCTCCGCGAGCTCCCGCAGAGTCGCCAGGTCGGCGGCTTGGCGGGAGAGCCCATTCCAGAGCGACTGCGCGTCCCGCAGCTCTCCCAGGCGACGCATCGTGGCCTGCGCTTGCTCTGGATCGTTCCAGAAGAGTGGGTCGGAGGTTGTACTTTCAAGCTGGGCAAGTTCCTGCGCTTTGGCAGGGAGGTCAAAGGCGCACCTTGATGTGGTTGATGCGGCTCTGTAGGTCGGCGATGACTGCTTTCTGTTCTTCCATCGAGGTTGAGAGAAGCCTCCTTAGCGATGGACGCGTCCCAGCTGGCCCAAGTCCGCTGGCAAGCTGAGCAGCGTCGCCGCTGGCAATTGTAGCTCAGCCCGGCCGTTTTCGCAACCTCGGCAGCCGCACGCCTGCCGGCACGATTCCTGCAGCCTGCGCCCTCGAGGTGCCAGCGTGCCCAGAAAAATTGTCGTCGTTGACGATAGCCGCGATTTCGTCGAGATGATGCAGGCTTTGCTGGAGCAGGCAGGCTACGAGGTCCTGCCGCTGGTGGACAGTCTGAAGGCCCGGTCTGTCATCCAGCAAGAGCGACCGGATCTGCTCATCTTGGACATCATGATGCCGGGTCTGGATGGCTGGGAGGTCCTCGACGCGCTACGCAAGGACCCTGACACGGAGGGTCTGCCTGTGCTGGTGACGACTGGGGCCCTGGTGAATGCGCACCCCGGACTGCGGCTGCCAGCACTGGCTGGGGTCGAATTCCTACCCAAACCCTTCCCGGTGGACGAACTCTTGCGACGAGTTGAGGACATTCTGGCTCCCCACGATTCCTAG
>JAMCYS010000054.1 GCA_023473795.1 Chloroflexota bacterium
CAACTGCGCTGCCAGGTCGTCCAAGACGAGCCGCTGCCGGGATTTGATGCGGCCGTCCAGGATTGCCGTCAGTACCTCGTCATAGATGTGCTGGCCGAGCGTCCTGTATCGCTCGCCAACCGGCGCGACCGTCTGTGACACAGCGATCCCTCCCAGATTGGCACACCATACACGCTGTAAAGTACGCCAACGTTAGCACATGACTGTGGACCTGTCAAGCACTGATTTGGCAACTACCGTATGGTCAACCTGGTGAGATTGACCGACTACCTGATCACCAGCGCCGCCTTCCCCAAACGCTTCTTTGCCGACTTCGTCGACTACGACGATGCCGCCCGGCGCTTCCTGGCGCTGGGACCCAGGGTCGTCGTGACCACCTTCGGCGAGCGGGGCTCGCGGACCTGGACGGGGGAGGGCTCGTTCTGGCGGCCCACCTTCCCCGTGACGGCGGTGGATACCACCGGGGCGGGGGACGTCTTCCACGGCGCCTACGCCTACGGCCTGGCCCGCGGCTGGGGCCTCGCCTACGTCACCGACTTCGCCAGCGCTTGCGCGGCCATGAAGTGCCGCCGTCTGGGTGGTCAGGCGGGGATACCCACCCTGCCGGAATTACACGACTTTCTGGACCAGCATGGCGTCCAGAGCCCTGATTAGGGCTCCTGCGCCGGGAGAGAATCTGGAATACCCATAATGGAAAGCTGACAGCTACCTAGGCCAGAGCAAAGGCGCTGGCTTCGCGGTTGGCCCTATTGGCAGGTAGTCAGGTCGGGCATATAATAGCAGAGTAAGTATTAGTATGGTTTGCTAATATTTGCTCAGTTTTCGAAGCCTATTCCGATCTCGCCTCTCCCCAGGGTGGGGGCGAGACGACGGGGAGAAACGTGCTGATGAGAGACAGGTTCCTGCGCGCTTGCCGCTGTCAACCAGTGGACTGTACCCCCGTGTGGCTCATGCGGCAGGCCGGCCGCTATCTACCTGAGTATCGGAGGCTGCGCGAGAGACACTCTATGATGGAGGTCATCAAGACACCGGAACTGGCCGTGGAGATCACCCTTTTGCCCCTCCAAAGGTTCGACCTCGACGCCGCCATCATCTTCGCCGACATCCTGCCACCCCTGGAGAGCCTGGGCGTGGAAGTGCAGTTCGCCAAGGGCAACGGGCCCGTGCTTCCCCACCCCATCCGAACTAAGCAAGACGTGGAGTCTCTGCGGTCGCCGGAGCCGGGTGGGATTGCCGCCTACACTCTGGAGGCCATTCGGCTGGCCAGTCATGAAGTAGCGATGAAGCTGCCGTTGATCGGCTTCTCGGGGGCACCGTTTACGTTGGCGAGCTACCTCATCGAGGGCGGCGCGACCCGTGATTTCTCGCTTACCAAGCGGTTCATGTACCAGGAGCCTGCTGCCTGGCATGCGCTAATGCGCAAGCTATCTCACATGGTTGGGTCTTACCTCCTGGCCCAAGTGGACGCGGGCGTGAACGCGGTGCAGCTCTTCGACAGCTGGGTAGGCGCCCTGAGTCCCGACGACTACCGTGAGTTCGCGCTTCCCTACTCCCGCATGGCGGTCGAGGCGGTTCACAGCGCGGGCGTGCCTGTCATTCACTTCGCGACCGGCACCGGGGGCATGGGCGATGCCATCCGCGAGGTCGGAGCCGACGTCGTCGGCCTTGATTGGCGCGTGGACCTGCGAGCAGCCTGGCGGTGCCTGGGAGACGGGGTGGCGGTACAGGGCAATCTGGACCCCCAAGTGATGCTGGCCCCGCTGCCGCTATTGAAGAAGCGGGCTGCCGCCGTGCTCGAAGGCGCTGGCAGTAGGCCGGGTCACATCTTCAACCTGGGGCATGGCGTGCTGCCGGAGACACCCGTAGAACACGTCCTCGAGCTGGTCGAGTTAGTCCACGAACTAAGCCGGGCGACCTAGGCCCGACTTGGCCTGGCTGGCACGGTGCGGCCGGCATTTTCTTCGCAGGGTCGCAGGCGAATCACTGGCGGCCGGCCGTTATCCGGCCAGGTCGGTCTGGCGGCCGCCGGGGTGGGCGACTCGGGATTAGGCGCCCGCCCCTCATCTGCCGCCGCTAGAAGGGCAGGCCCTTGGCGCCCTGAGCGCCCTTGAGGGCCGCGATCTCGCCAAAATGGTGCGCCTGGTGCCCGAGGTACAGGGCCAGCACGGCACCCACGGGCATCTCCCCCCGGAACGTCATCACCTGCCGGTCGAGCTCCTCAGGCGTCAATCCGGCTAGGTAGGCGTCGGTCTCGGCCCGCACGACGTTCTGGTAGTCCAAGACCTGGGCCAGGCTTAGCGGCTTGCCCTTCATTCCCTCCCAGCTTGGGCCCTTGCCGGGTTCGGCGGCCACTCCCAGCTTCTCCGCCCAGGCCCCGCTATCGAACGTGGTCGCCTGGCCCTGAATGGTACGGCGAACGAACGCGTCCTCACTGTGAACCGCGTGCAGCAGCGTCGCCCCGATGGGGTTGGCGGTGCCCGGAGGAGTCCAGCCGAGCTGCTCTTCCTGTAGATCGCCCGTGACCGCGTCGCTCGTCCGGCGCACGCTCGCCACCTGACGCTGAATGTACCCTTTGGCGTCCATCTCTTTCCCTCTCTGGTGTTCTTGCCGGGCGCCGCCCGCGCTGGCTCCAACAATGGCGCGCCTGGTCGCCCGGCCAACTTCCAGTCTATGGTCTGTACCGTCCGCTGGCAAGAGAGCCGTTCTCAGGCCTTGGCCAGGGTCCCCAGCTCGCGGCTGAGGTAGCCCACCTGCCGCAGCGCCAGCGCTACTTTGGTGGAGCCTGCGGGGTCCGCCTGGACGAAGCGCTCCAGGTCGCCCTCCTCCGCGCAGCGCACCAGCCGCGACAGCTCGTCTAGGAAGGAATCGAGGCTGCGCACCCGGTAGCGCCGGTTGCCGTCGGCCGTGGCCGGACCCGCCAGCGCCGGCTCGGCGAACTCGGTTTCCGCTCTTGCCTCTCCCGGCCAGAGGTCGGCATCGCTCTCCGCGTCGGCGGCTTTGGGGGGGCGCGGCAGGCGCTCGGCCACGGCGACGCTTTCCGGCTGCACGTTGCTTACCGGTTGGCCCCGGCGCAGCCGCGCCAGTCCCTCGGCCGGGTCCAGCTCCGCGTTCTTGGCCAGGCCGCTGCACAGCCGGCTCAGTTCCGCCGCCGAGAGGCCTTCCTCGGCCGCCAAGCGCGCCACCTCGGCCCGGCGCCCGTCCTCCGTCAGGGCAAAGAGGTGCTGGGCGTGGGTCACCGTGAGCTCATCGCGCTGGAGCAGTTCCTGCACGGCTGGCGGTAGCTCGCAGAGCGAGACGTAGCGTTGGATGGTGCGCGGTGAGAGGCCCAGCTGTTTGGCCACCGCCTCGTTGAGCGCGCGTTCCGTCGTGCCTTGCGGGCTACGCTTCGCCAGGTCGTCGCGCAGGCGCCACAGGGCTCGCCCCTGCTCCATATCGTTGAGCGACTTGCGCTGCAGGTTCTCCAGCAGTTGGCAGAGCAGGCGCTCCGTGTCGTCCTGTTGGTCGAGCACCAGACAGGGCACGGTATCCAGACCAACCACGATGGCGGCTTCGCGCCGGCGATTGCCGTAGACGACTCGGTAGCCGCCGCCGCGCCGGGTCACCCCCAGCGGTTGCAGCACGCCGTGTTCGCGAATGGTCTCCGCCAGGCCGATCAGGTCGCCGATGTCGCTACGCGCGTTGTGGGGGTCAGGCTCGAGGTCGCGGGGGTTGAGCTGAGCGATTTGCCGGATTGTTGCCATAGACTGGGCGACTCGGACTTCCGTGCGAGCCGGCTTTCCCTCCCAAGGTAGAGTGAGTGGGCGCTATCATACCACAGCGATGGCCATCCGCGGCCAGAGGCAACGGCCAGTTTCCGCCGTCTGGCTCTCCCCGCTGTTCGCCCCGGCAGTCGATAGGCAGGGCCTCATGCTGGCTCACTGGCCTAGCCCCCGGCGCCTCCACTCTTCCCCTTGCCAGGGGAGGCGGCTATACTCCCGACAATTGTTCGTCGGCGCCGCCTTTGCGCCCGCCTGGCGGGTGTCAGTTGTCCGCTAAGGGGAATAAGCCGTGTCTGCCACTGCCCCGCCGCGTCTGGTTATCCTTGTGTTGTTACTGCTGTCGCTGGTCAGTGCCTGCGCCGGCCAGGTGGCGCCGGTCACCCCGCCGTCGCCGAGCCCTCAGCCGGTTGCCGCGACGCCGATTGCGGCCACCTGCGGTCTGGCTCCTGTCGTCGCTCCCACCCCACCGGCAGTGATTCCCGGCTACACCGAGCTCGACCCGACCACGAACCTGCACGTCACCGGGACTATGCAGGTGGTCGATCTCCAGAGCTACCGGCTGCGGGTCACGGGCCGGGTGGAGAACCCCTTGGCGCTCACCTTCGAGGAGCTGCGATGCCTGCCCAAGGTTACGGCGCGCCCCGCCCTGATCTGCCCCGGCTACTTCATGGACGAGGCGACCTGGGCGGGGGCCTCCCTGGAGGCCTTGCTGAAGTTGGCGGGGGTGCAGGCGGGAGCCCGCAGTCTGCGAATGGTCAGCGCCGACGGCTTCGCCAACGAAATCTCCCTGGCCAGGGCGACGGCCAACGGCAGCTTTCTGGCCTACGAGTGGGAAGGCCAGCCCCTGCCCCGCCTGCACGGCTTCCCAGTGCGGACCGTCTTCCCCGGCGAGGAAGGTAACCTCTGGGTGAAGTAGCTGTCGAGCTGGAAGTGGAGTAGCCGGGGGGCGCCGCTGGGTCAGCCGCCCCCGGCGGGCGGGAAGAGCTCGAGCTCGTCGCCCGCCGCCAGAACGCGCTGGGCATCGGGCTCCAGCTGCCGGTTCACAGCCGCCGTCACCCGGAAGGCGATCCCCAGTTCCCGCACGGCGTCGGCCACGGAGCTGCCGGCCGGTAGATCCAGTTCGGCGCGCCCCCGCGCTTCGCGGGGCAGCCGCTCGCGCAGGACGGAGTGGAGAACGACCTTCACCCGCACGCTACTTGATCCACTCCAGGCCCAGCGAGGCCAGCTTCTCCCGGCCGGGGACGCCGTTGGCGTCCCAGCCCGCCAGCTCGTAGTAGCGGTCGAGTAGCCGCTCGATCTCCGCAGGGTCGAGGGCCACGCCTGCGGCCGGACCGGTGCCCTGCAGGGGCCGGTAGAACTTGGCCGGCAAGACGTCCGCCCGGCGGTCGATGCCCTCGCGGGCGTTGAAGGCGCGCAGCATGTTCAGTCGCCGCTCGCCGACCCGCATGTACTCCGCCAGGGTCAGGTCCCAGCCGGTGGCCGCCCGCAGCATGGCCACGGTATCCTCGCTGCCGAACATCTGCCAGGCGGGGCCCCAGACGAACTGGCAGAGGCCGAAGGTGTCGAGGCCGGAGTAGAACAGCTGGCCCAGATAGGTGAACTTGACCTTCTCCTCGTTCAGCTCGCGCATCGGCAGGGGCTCGGTCAGGCCCAGGGACGCCATTCTCTCGAGGTAGAGCGGGCTGCTGTCCGGCTCGTACATCGGATCGTGCTCGGACGACTGGTGATCGGCACCGAAGGGGTTGACGGCGTAGATGATGCTGAGAGATTTCTTTGTCTGCGGCATGTGGGCCGGCGCCTCGTTGCCCTTGACGGCGATGAGATAGTCCGCCGAGCCGCGGCCGATCCGGGCAGCCGCCCGCACGGAGCCCTCCGCCAGCAGGTCGCCCAGTCCCTCGCGCTTGGCGATCATCTCCACCAGCCGCACCATCGCCCCGGCGTTGCCGAAGCGCAGCTCCAGCCCGCCCGTGTCTTCCTTCGTCAGCAGGCCGTTCTCGTAGCACTCCATGGCGAAGGCGACGGTCGCGCCGCAGCTGATTGTGTCGACGCCGTACTCGTTGCAGATCTGGTTGGCCAGGCAGATGGCAGGCAGGTCGGCGACCCCACAGTAGGAGCCGAAAGTGGCGATCGTCTCGTACTCCGGTCCGCCGTAGCGGGGCAGAACCTTCTGACCGGCGAACTCGGTTTCGACGACCCGCTTGCAGCGCACGATGCAGGCGAAGCAGGTGTCGCGCTCCTTGAGCAGCGTATCGGTCATCGTCTCGCCGGCGATCTCCTGCGCCCCCTCGAACTGGCTCTCGTTGTAGTTGCGCGTGGGCAGCGTGCCCACCGAGTTCTGCCAGGGCACTATGTCGGCGGTGCCGTTGAGCGAGAGGCCCTTGACGTCGGCAATCTCCTCCAGGTTCACCTTGCCTAGGGCAGCCAGGCGGCTGATCTCACGGGGGTTGGCGGCGCTAAGCCGCTGGTTGCCGCGCACGGCGACCGCCTTGAGGTTCTTTGATCCCATCACGGCGCCCATGCCCGTGCGACCGTTGGCGCGGTTGCACATATTGATCAAGCAGGCGTAGCGAACCAGCTTCTCGCCCGCCGGGCCGATCTGCAGCACCTCGGCCTTGGCCCCGCCCAGATCGGCGCGAATGGCGTCCTCCGACTCAGCCGTGGTCTTGCCCCAGAGGCCGCTGGCGTCGCGCAGCTCGGCCTGGCCGTTGTCGATGGAAAGGTACACCGGCCTGAGGGACTTGCCGCGGATGACGATGCCGTCGAAGCCGGCCGCCTTCAGCTTGGCCGGAAAGAAGCCGCCCGCCTGGCTGTCGCCGCAGCCGCCGGTGAGCGGCGACTTGGCGTTGGCGCAAAGGCGCGATTGGCCGGAGATCGGAATGCCGGCGGCGAGGCCGGCGAAAAGGGTGAGGACGTTCTCTGGGGCCAAGGCATCCACGCCGGCAGGCATTCCGTTAAGAATGTAATACATCCCCATGGCGCTGCCGCCGCCGTACTTGCGGTAGAAGTCGTCCGGCGGGGTCTTGGTCCGCAGCTCGCCGCTGCTCAGATTGACGTGTAGAATCTTGCCTGTATAGCAGCCAGCCATTCGTCTTCACTCCCCTTTGTGGGATTCGCTGGTGAGGTACGGACGTGATCACTGGCGCCCGCGCCACCGCCAGGTTGGCAGTCTATCATACGCCGCTGCCGCCGGCCACGCCCGCCAGCGCCTTGGCGACGCCGACGGTCTGTGATAGTATAACTTTAGCGTATGTCTGCAATACTATATAAGGCCCGGCCTTGCGCGCTAAAGTGTGCTTGGCGCAAGTGAAGGTGAATTGCCAAGATGTTGACGGATCTTCCAGCCAACAAGAGCATAGTATCCAAGAACATCCAGAATGGACCCGTCTACGCGGTCGGTGAGGCGGCGCGGCTCGTCGGCGTCAGCCCCTCCACCATCAGGCTCTACGAACGCGAGGGTTTGCTCAGTCTGGGGCGCAGTGTTGGCGGGCACCGCTACCTCAGTACCGGGGACATCGGCACCCTCAAGCGCATAGGCACCCTCCGCCGCACGCAAGGATTGGCGTTGGCGGAGATCCGCCGGCAGCTGCAGCGGGAGGCGCCGTCGGACGAGGAGGCGCCTCCCGCCGAGCCGTTCGGCGCGCGCCCTGGACCCCGTCTGCGCGCCCTTCGCCAGCAACAGGGCAAGACCCTGCGCGAACTCAGCCAGCGGACGGGCCTTTCCAGTTCCTTCCTCTCGGCTTTCGAGCGGGGCACGACGGGCATCTCGGTCGCCAATCTACAGAAGTTGATCGGTGCCTGTGGCACCAGCTTGATCGACGTCTTCGCGCAGACACGCCGGCAGGACCGCAAGCTGGTGCGAGCGGGCGAACGGCCCCGGCTAGAGGTGGCTGACGGCGCGGTCTTGATCGAGGACCTGGCCGTCGTGCCCCGCCAGATGGAAGTCCAGCTATGGACCATTCAACCGGGGGCCGGCAGCGAGGGCGGTTATTCCCACGCTGGGGAGGAGGCCATGTTCCTCGTCGCCGGCACCCTGACCGTGGCGCTCGGTGAGACCCAGGAGTATCGCCTGGAGGCCGGCGACTGCCTCTACTTCGCCAGTTCCGAGATCCACCGCTGGCAAAACACGGGCGATTCTCCCGTCGTGTTGCTGTGGGTTAACACGCCACCGACGTTCTAGGCTGATGCGCGCGCCTACCAGCTCTTCGCTTCCCGGGGCGAGGAGTCACTTGGCGGTTGCGCTAACAATCGGGGGCTGACCTGCTAGCGAGGCGGGCCCTTTGTGATTCTGAACCTGCCGCAAGGTGGACGAAGAGTCTGCTCGCTGTCAGGCTGGCGGCCTACTACTGCCGTTGAACTGGCGAAAGAGGCCCGTCCTCATACGTGTTAGATTCCTATGAAAATGGGCACTTGCTGAGCGACCGTGGGGGCAACGTGGAGTGCGGCGGCTTGCCGCCGCCTTCCAGGGCGCGGGCAAGCCCGCGCGGTCCAGGGCCCGGCGCCACCGACCGCCTCTACGAGGAATGCCCATTTTCATTCTCGGTGGTGGCCCGCCAGGGCAATGGACGATTCTTATGAAAATGGCAGAAGGCCGGCCCCGACTCGTAGGGGCGAGGCTTGCCTCGCCCGCGGGCGACCCAAGGGTCGCCCCTACCAGATCACGCTTGGACCGCTCAAGCCATTTTCATTCCCAGTGGCAGCCCGCAGGGCCATGGATGGTTTGTTGTGGAACCTCGCTTCGCCATTGCACCTTGACAGGTAAGCGAGGAGATGATACTCTGTTGTAGTCTTATCGCAAGCCTGCAGCTTTAGCGGACACGGCCCGTGCGACTTTCGGCCTGCCAGAGGGGCAAGACCACCGTCTTACGCGAGGAGGAGTAATGGACACCGTCGGCAAGTACAACAAGTACGTGATTACCAGCTGCGTCAAGGGACTGGAGCCCGTCGTCGTCGCCCGCGGCGAAGGGGCGACGTTAACCGACGTCGCGGGTCGCACCTTCATCGACTGCTTCGCCGGTATCTCAGTGGTCAACGCCGGACACTGCAATCCGGAGATCAACGCCGCCGCCAAGGCCCAGATCGACCAGCTGATTCATAGCAACATCTACACGTACTATCTGAGCCCCGCGGCCGACCTGGCCGAGAAGCTGGCCGAGGTTCTGCCTGACCCGCTGCAGAAGACCTTCTTCTGCAACAGCGGCGCGGAGGCCAACGAGGGTGCCCTGCGCATCATCAAGAAGTTCACCGGTCGCCGGGAGGTCATTGCCCTCATGGCGTCTTTCCACGGGCGCACCTACGGCACGCTGAGCGTCACTGGCCAGGCGGGGCGCAAGCACGGCGGCGGCCCCTACGCTCCGGGCGTGGCCTTCGCCCCCATTCCCTACTGCTACCGCTGTATGTACAAACTCAGCTACCCGCAGTGCGGCCTGGCCTGCGCCGAGGCGATGGAGGACGTGATCCGCTTCCAGACCAGCGACGACGTGGCCGCCTTTATCGCCGAGCCGGTGATGGGCGAGGGTGGCATCGTCTCCCCGCCAGACGAATACTTCAAGGTGGCGGTAGGCATAGTCCGCCAGCACGGGGCGCTCTGGCTGGCCGACGAGGTACAGTCGGGCTTCGGTCGCACCGGCAAGATGTTCGCTTTCGAGCACTACGGGGTGGTGCCCGACGCCGTGGCGATGGCCAAGGGCATCGCCAACGGCTACCCGCTGGGCGCCTTCACTACCCGGGCCGACATCGGCGATTCCTTCGAGCCGGGCGATCATCTCTCCACCTTCGGCGGCAACCCCGTCTCCTGCGCGGCATCGCTGGCCAACATCGCCTTCTTCCAGAAAGTGGGCCTGCCAGGGCAGTCGGCGCGCAAGGGCGCCTTCGCGATGGAGCGCTTGCACCAGCTGAAGCAGAAGTATCCGAAGATCGGCGACATCCGGGGTCGCGGCCTGATGATCGGCGTCGAGCTGATCTCGGATGCCAAGAAGACGCCCGCCGCCGCTGAGACCGGCAAGGTCAAGGCCTACTGCCGAGAGCACGGGGTGCTCCTCGGCAGCGGGGGCATCTACGGCAACGTCATTCGTTTCCAGCCGCCGCTGGTGATCGGCGAAGAGCAGATCGCGCAGGCGGTCGATACCATCGGCGCGGCCCTGGCGGCCGTCGGCTAGCCGGTCGCGCTCCGGCAGCAACTGTCATATAGGAGAGAGGGGAACAATGCCTGAGGTCAAGAGGCTGAAGTATTGCGTCGATGGCGAGTGGCTGGATTCCAAGACCAGCCGCTGGATGCCGGTCACGGATTCGAGCACGGGCCAGCTGATCGCCGAGACGCCCGCCTGCACGGCGCAAGAGGTCGGCGACGCCATAGCCGCGGCGGCCGCGGCCTACCCGGCCTGGGCCGACAAGCCCGTGGCCGTGAGGACGCAGGTGCTCTACCGGTTCAAACACCTGGTCGAGCAACACATTGAAGAGCTGACGTTCATCACGTCCCAGGAGCTGGGCAAGAACCTGGACGAAGCGCGGGGCGAGTTCTTCAAGATCGTCGAGGCCTGCGAGACGGCCGTGGCGGCGCCGATGCTGATGCAGGGTCGGGCCCTCATGAACGTCTCCACCGGCCACGACACGGTGATGTATCGCGAGCCGCTTGGCGTGTTCGTGGGCATCGCCCCCTTCAACTTTCCGGCGATGATCCCCTTCGGCTGGTTCATTCCCCTGGCGATCGTCACCGGCAACACCTACGTGCTCAAGGCCGCCAGCTTCGTGCCGCTCTCGTCCCTGCGCCTGACCGAGCTGCTCTACGAGGCGGGCCTGCCGCGCGGCGTGTTGAACCTGGTGACCTGCGGCCGTAACGAGGCGGAACTGCTCCTCAGCGACCCCCGCGTCAAGGGCGTCACCTTCGTCGGTTCCACTCTCACCGGCAAGCACGTCTACAGCGTGGCCGCGGCCAACGGCAAGCGAGTGCAGGCACAGACCGAGGCCAAGAATCACGGCATCGTGCTGCGCGACGCCTCGCTGGAGCGCGCCGCCCGCGGCATCATAAATTCCACCTTCGGTTGCGCGGGCATGCGCTGCATGGCCCTGCCCGTCATCTGCGTGGAGAATGCCGTGGCCGACGAGTTTATTTCATATCTGATGAAGTTCGCCAAGGAGCGCATCGTCGGCTGCGCCTACGACCCCAAGACCGAGCTGGGGCCGGTGGTGACGGCGGAGCACAAGGAGTTCGTGACCAACTGGATCGCTAAGGGCGTGGAGGAAGGTGCCGAGCTGCTCCTCGACGGCCGTGGCCTGGTCGTGCCGGGTTTCGAGGGCGGCTTCTTCGTCGGCCCGACCATCTTCGACCACGTGACCGAGGACATGAGCTGCGGCCGGGAGGAGGTCTTCGGCCCCGTCAACTTCATCAAGCGGATCGACGACTTCGAGGAAGGCCTAGCTGTCGCCAACGGCAGCCGCTTCGCCAACGGCTCTTGTATCTTCACCGAGAGTGGCTACTACGCTCGCGAGTTCGCCCGGCGTAGCCACGCGGGCATGGTAGGCATCAACGTTGGCATCCCGGTGCCGGTTTCGTTCTTCCCCTTCAGCGGGCACAAGGAGAGCTTCTTCGGCGACAAGCACGTGCTGGGCGGCGACGGCATCGATTTCTACACGGAGTCCAAGTGCGTCACCAGCAGGTGGTTCAGCGAAGAGGATCTCAAGATCAAGCGCGTCTCGACCTGGGAGGGTACGATCAACCGCCAGTAGGTTCCGAGCCGCGGACCGTGTCCCCGCGCCAGTGCCAATCGGCGGACGCGGAGACGAGGAGTTCGCCATCACAAAGATAGGAGGGAGTCGATCGCGATGGAGCGTGTCGCAAATCTGTCTGGAGCACCACAGCCCACGGAGAACCCCTATCTCATCGCGCAGCAGCAGGTCGACATTGTTGCCGAGAAGCTGAAGCTCGACGCCGGCATCCGTGAGATCTTACGCAAGCCCAAGCGCGAGCTCGCGGTCAACTTCCCGGTCCGCATGGACGACGGCTCGGTGAGGTGTTACACCGGCTATCGCGTCCAGCACAACCTGTCTCGCGGCCCGGCCAAGGGCGGCATCCGCTACCACCCGGACGTCACCATCGACGAGGTCCGGGCGCTCTCCATGTGGATGACCTGGAAATGCGCCGTCGTCAACATCCCCTACGGCGGCGCCAAGGGCGGCGTGATCTGCGATCCCAAGAAGATGACGTTGCCCGAGCTGGAGAGGCTGACCCGCCGCTACACCACCGAGATCTCGATCATCATCGGTCCCGAGCGCGACATCCCGGCGCCCGACGTCAACACCAACGCCCGCACGATGGCCTGGATAATGGACACCTACTCCATGCACAAGGGCTACTCCGTGCCGGCGGTGGTCACGGGCAAGCCGATCGCCATCGGTGGCTCGGAAGGGCGCGCCGAGGCGACCGGCCGGGGCTGCATGTACACGGTGCTGGAGGCGCTCAAGCACCTAAAGATGGAACCCACGCGGACCGCCACGGCCGTGCAGGGCTTCGGCAACGTGGGTGCCACCACCGCCCTTCTTTTGCACGAGCAGGGCAGCAGGATAATCGGCCTCTCCGACTCGCGGGGCGGCATCTACAATCCCAAGGGGCTCGATCCCCACAAGGCTCTGCGCTACAAGCAGGAAACCGGCGCCCTGGCCGATTTCCCGGATAGCGATCCGATCAGCAATGCCGAGCTGCTGGCCTTGCCCTGCGACATCCTGGTGCCGGCGGCTCTGGAGAACCAGATCACGGTCCGCAACGCCGACAAGGTGAGGGCCAAGATAGTGGCCGAGGGCGCCAACGGCCCTACTACTCCAGAGGCGGATGAAATCCTTTACCAGAAGGGAATCTTCCTGATCCCCGACGTGCTGGCCAATGCCGGGGGCGTGACGGTCTCCTACTTCGAGTGGGTGCAGGACCTGCAGAACCTCTTCTGGGACGTGGATGAGATCAACCGGCGCCTGGAGCGCATCATGGTCCGCTCCTTCCAGGAGGTGCTGAACAACAGCCAGTGCGTCGAGGTCAACATGCGCACGGCTGCCTACTGCCTCGCGGTACGCCGGGTGGCGGAGGCCACCACTACCCGCGGTCTCTACCCCTAGCCTTCTGCCGGTTGCTGCTTCACGGTTGGCATGAGGGCCGGGGCGAGTGCCCCGGCCCTCCTTTCCGCTCGGCCGTGGCCGCCAACTCCCCCGCCTGCCTTCTCAGGCGTGCGTTTTCGATGGCCAGTGCCACTTCGTCGGCCAGGGCCATGGCTGATCTCCAGCTGACGGGCGAGAGAGCGGTCCAAAGTATCTTACCCCGAGACGCGCGATCCTACGGGCGGCGGCTGCCCGCCTGCCCGCAATTCATCGGCGTCTCTGGCTGCGGGCAAGCTCTCCGGCCGGGCGATCCTGGCGAGATGCCACGAGGTCCGGGTAGAATGGAACTAGGGAATCAGTGACCGTTCGCCGTGGCAGGCAGTCGCCGCCGGGCAGCAGCACGGTATCCTTGGCGCGGCCGGAGAATAAGAAACAAGTCAACTCCTGAGGTGAACGGATGTTGAGCAATGTCAGGCCGGATGAGCGTACAGGAAGCCAACTGGCCCTGGTTCTGGCGACGGCTGGCTTCACCCTCTGCTTCGCGGTCTGGGGCCTGATCTCTCCCTTGGCGCCCGTTTTTGCGCGCCAGTACGGGCTGAACGGGACGCAGACGGGCCTACTGGTGGCTGTGCCCGTAATTCTGGGCTCCCTGGCCCGCATACCCATGGGCATCCTTACCGACCGCTACGGCGCCAGGATCGTCTTCAGCGGCCTCCTCCTCTTCCTGATCCTGCCAACCATCGGGGCCGGCTTTGCCGACTCGTACCTCTGGCTGCTCTTCTGGGGCTTCTGGCTTGGCTTCGCCGGCTCCTCGTTCGCCATCGGCGTGCCGCTCGTCGCCCGTTGGTACCCGCCCTCCCGCCACGGCTTCGCGCTGGGCATCTACGGCGTCGGCAACATCGGCACCACTGTGGCCCTGTTGACGGCCCCGCGCCTGTCGGTTGCCTACGGTCCCGGCGCGCCCTTCTGGGTCTTCGTGCCCTTGCTCGCCGCTCTGGGGGTCGTATTCTGGTTGATCGGTCGCGAGCCACCGTGGTTCGTCGGCAAAGGCAAGACGGTTGGCCAGCTAGCGCAGTTCTTGGCCGAGCACCCGTTGGCCTGGATACTCAGCCTGTTCTACTTCATTACTTTCGGCGGCTTCGTCGCCCTCAGCCTATACTTGCCTACCTTGCTCACCAGCGTATACAAGTTGGACACAGCCGACGCCGCCTTTCGCGCCGCCGTCTTCGTGGTCGTCGCCACCGTAGCCAGGCCATTGGGCGGCTACCTGTCGGACCGTTGGGGTGCGGTTCGCGTCCTCCTAGCTACCTTCACGCTCGTTGCCGCCTTGGCGGTGGCGCTGGCGTTCGGCCCAGGGTTGGCGGCGGCTATGGTGGTCTACTTGTCTTGCGCATTTCTGCTCGGCGCGGGCAACGGCGCGGTCTTCAAGCTGGTGCCCAGCTACTTTGGGAGCGACACGGGGGTGGTGACGGGGCTGGTCGGCGCGGCCGGCGGTCTGGGCGGCTTCTTCCCGCCGATATTGATGGGCCTGGTGCACGACTTGACCGGCTCCTACGCCATCGGCTTCATGCTGCTCTCGGAATTCGCCCTGGTTGCCCTGGCGGTGACGGTGCTGGTGCTGACCGGCGTTGGCGAGTCTCTTCGCCGGTCCGGTCGCTAGCCGGGGGGCAGGGTCACATTGGTCCCGGGGAGCCCGCGTCCTCCCTGGCGTATCGGGCGGCCAAGCCTCACTTCGGTCTAGTTACGCGATCGCCGATACCAGATCACGTTGATGTACGGTCGCCAGAGGTAGGTGATCGGATAGGTGAAGACGTGGATCAGGCGGCTGAAGGGGAAAACGGCCACCAGCAGGAAGGCGTTGAGCACGTGCAACTGGGTGAGCAGCGGTAGGCTGGTGGCGTACTGAATCTGGGGATTGAGGACGAGCAGCGAGTTGAGATAGGGAACCGCGTTAGATATGTACCACCAGGACCCCCAGCGCACGAAGACCGCCGTGTAGACCCCCAGCGCTGCCTGGGCCAGCAGCAACACTACCAGCACCACGTCCATCGCCGTTCCCGCCGCGCGCACGCGCGGGTTGACGGCGCGGCGATACAGTAGAATGGCAATCCCCACTAATGCCAGGAGCCCCAGCCCCAGGGCGGTGATTTCCAGAATATACAACCGCAGGGGCACGGCGTTGAAGGCGGCGACCCCGGCTGGAATCAGCCAGCCGATAAGATGACCCACGAGAAGAATGACGATGCCGTAGTGCCAGGGCACCGAGCCCCAGAAGAGCGACCGGTTCTCCAGCAGCTGCGAAGAGAAGGCGCTGAAGCTGAAGCGATCGCGGAAATAGCGCCACAGCCCGCCCACCAAAGCCAGGGCCAAGGCGACGTAGGGGAAGACGCCGTAGAGGAACAGGTCAAGCATCCTGCCCACCTCCCGCCGTTACTGGTTGGCCGCTCCGAAGGGATAGGAGAGCGCCACGCAAGAGCGAGCCGTAGGGATTCTGACTGTCGGCCAGCGCCTCGGCTATCTTGGCCAGGCCGGGCACCAACACGATGTCGCGCAGGTCTTCGGCCAGGTCCTCGTCCGGCGACTGCGCCAGGTAGCCCAGCAGCAGGCAGAGATGGTCTGGCAGCTCCCGGCCCACTTCAATGCCGACCTCACGGTAGGCTTCCTTGAGGTTCACCATCAGTAGCGCTCGCTTGGGGCTCCCCCCGAAGAGATGGTAGCCCAGGTAGGGGCAGCAGGCGTCGCTCAGATCGAACGTCGCCGAGTAGATTTCCTCCAGACGGCTGCGCGAGAGGGCGGCGGTTGTGGCGGCGAAGGCCGCTAGCTCCGAGACGGCCGCCGATTGGCAGGAGAGGGCCTGTTCGTAACAGCTCTGGGCCAGCGCCGGCAAATCGGGGCCAGGGTAGGCGAAGAGAGGGGCGAGGGCGGCGTACATCGCACGGTTGCCCATCGCTAGAACTCCCGGTGCGGGCGACGGCGCGGGCCCAGACCTTCCTCGCCACGCTGGGTTTGTGGGTCGACGAGGTCGGCCACCGCCAGTTCGCGCTGAAAGGGCGGCACTAGATGGCGCTCGCCAAAGGTGGGCATTGCCACCAGGCGGTAGATTTGCTCCGCTTCCTCCGGGCTGCAGCCGGCCCGAGCCAGCAGCTTCTCCACTTTGTTCGCCGGCACGTCGCCCACCGTCTGGGCGCGCTTGTAGAAGCGAACCGCAACCTGCTTGGCCAGAGAGTCGGTCACTAGCCTCTCGTTGCCGGCAGCGAGCAGATTGGCGAGGAAGCGCAGCGGCACTCGTCGCTCCGCCAGGCCGGCGTACAGCTCGTCGGCATCCAGACGGTAGCCGTGCTCCGTGACGGTCCCCATCATCGGCAGCAGAGGCGGCACGTACCAGAGCATCGGCAACGTCCGGAATTCGGCGTGCAGGGGCAACGCCAGACGCCACTGCTTGATCAACTTGTAGGTTGGCGCGGCCTGGGCCGCCGCCAGCCACTGGTCGCCGATGCCGTTGCGCCGAGCCCCCTCTAGCACGTCCGGCCGGAAGGGATCCAGGATCAGCGCCCTCTGGGCTTCGACGAGCTCCGGGTCCGGCACGCTGGCGGCGGCGGTGATGCCGTCGGCATCATAGAGAACGGGCCCTAGGTAGCGAATGCGGCCCACGCAGGTGTGGAAGCAGGCCGGGGCGTAGCCGGTCTCCTGTCGGGGGTAGCAGAAGATGCATTTCTCTGACTTGCCGGTGGACCAGTTGAAGTAGACTTTCTTGTACGGGCAGCCGGAGACGCAGTAGCGCCAGCCGCGACAGACGTCCTGGTTGACCAGGACGATCCCATCTTCGGCGCGCTTGTAGAGCGCGCCTGAGGGGCAGGCCGCCACACAGGCGGGGTTCAGGCAGTGGTTGCAGATGCGCGGCAGATAGAAGAACACCAGGCCCTGCAACTGGAACAGCTGGGCGCGTTCCTCGTCGCTCAGGCCGACTAGATTGGGGTCGTTGGCGGCGTAGATGGGCGAGCCACCCAGGTCGTCATCCCAGTTTGGCCCGGCCTCGATGTCAATGTATTGCCCCGTGATTTGCGAGATCGGCCGCGCGGTGGGTTGGTCATCGCCTGCCGGGGCGTCGAACAGGTCCTGGTAGCGGTACGTCCAGGGCTCGTAGTAGTCGTCGATTGTGGGCAGGTAGGGCTGGAAGAAGATGTTGGTCAAGCCGCGTACCTTGCCGGTGGAGCGCAGTCGCAGCTTCCCGTCGACCACTTCCCAGCCGCCTTTGTACTTGTTCTGGCCCTCCCACAGCGTCGGGTAGCCGGTACCGGGCTTGGTCTCGACGTTGTTCCACCACATGTACTCCGTGCCGCGGCGGTCGGTCCAGATGTTCTTGCAGGCAATGCTGCAGGTATGGCAGCCAATGCACTTGTCGAGGTGAAAAACGGCGGCAATCTGGGCTCTGACGTCCATCGCTGTTCTCCCTACCAGTTCAACTGCGGCAGCTTGCGCACGTAGACGAAGGTGTCGCGGTTGAAGCCGGTCGGCCCCCAGTAGTTGAAGGCGTAGGTGAACTGGCCGTAGCCGCCGGCCAGCAGCACCGGATTCAGCCGGGCGCGGGTGAGGCTATTGTGAGAACCGGCGCGTTTATTGCCGCGCAGGGGCGATTTGGGCACCGAGATGGTGCGCTCCGGGGCGTGGTAATACATGGCGATGCCCCGGGGCAGCCGGGCGCTTACCGCCGCGCGGGTGACCACGACGCCGTTGTCGTTGTACACCTCTACCCAGTCGTTGTCGGTCACGCCAATCGCCAGGGCGTCTTGATCGTTCAACCAGCAGGGCTCGATACCGCGCGAAAGCGTGAGCATGCGCAGGTTGTCCATGTAGGTGGAGTGAATGTGCCACTTACCGTGCGGCGTGAGGATGTTGACCAGCAGAGCCCCGCCGTCCTTGCTGTTGTCCAGCTCCCGCATTACGAACGGTCCGGGTTTCGGCTTGTAGGCCGGCAACTGCTCCCCGAACTCGATGTAGAGCGGATGGTCGAGATAGAGGTGCTGACGCCCAGTGAGAGTGCGCCAGGGCACCAGACGGTCCACGTTGAGCGTGTAGCCGCTATAGGCTCGCCCATCGTTGACGATGCCCGACCAGCAGGGGCTGGTGAGGACGCGCCGCGGTTGGGCCACCAAATCGAGAAACGTGTAGCTGCTGCCCCGGTAGCCCTCCGCCAGATCGGCCAGAGGCATTCCGGTCTTGACCTCCTCGGCCTGGAAGGCACGGTAGGCCACCTCCCCGTTGGTCTCCGGCGCGAGGCGCAGAATCGCGTTAGCGGCGTCCACGGCATCGGACAGCGACGGGTACGTCCGCCCGTCCCAGGGGGCCTGCGGTTGGCTGGCGGCCAGGCCTTCGTAGATGTCGGCGACCGACCAGCGAGCCCCATGCATGGTGAGACCCTCGTGGTGCACCGCCGGTCCGAGCGACACGAACCGGTTATAGAGATTGGCGAAGTCCCGCTCGGCCAGCACGATTTTCGGCATCGTCTTGCCGGGAATGGGCTCTGTCTCGCCCTTGGCCCAGTCCTTGATCGTCAGCTGCGCCAGCTCGTCCGGCGTGTCGTGCTGCAGGGGCACGGCGACCAGGTCGCGCATCGTCCCGGGCAAGTGGCTGGCTGCCAGAGCGGAGAAACGAGCGGCGATGGCCTTGAAAATCTCCCAGTCGGTCTTGGACTCCCAGCACGGCGGCACGGCCTGGCCCATCGGGTGGACGTAGGAGTGCAGGTCGGTGGAGTTAAGGTCGTTCTTCTCGTACCAGGTCGCCGCGGGCAGAACGATGTCCGAATAGAGGGCCGAGGTATCCATGCGGAAGTTGAGGTCTACCACCAGGTCCATCTTGCCCACCGGCGCCTCAGGGCGGTAGACGACGTCGTGCACGCTGCCTTCGGCCACGTCATTGGCGACCTCGTTGGTATGGGTGCCGAGGTAGTGCTTCAGCATGAACTCGTGGCCCTTAGCCGAGGCCAGCAAGGCGTTGCCGCGCCAGATGAAGTAGAGCCGCGGCCAGTTCTCCGGCGCGTCGGGGTCCTCCACGGCGAAACTCAGGCTCTTGTTCTTCAGCTGGCCCACCGTCCATTCCGCGACGGCGCGGTCGTCCTTGGCGCCGGCCGCCTCGGCCTCGCGCGCCAGGTCCAGCGGGTTGCGGTTGAACTGGGGATAAGAGGGCAGCCAGCCGAGCCGCACGGCCAGAGCCTCGAGGTCGGCGGTGTGACCCCGCGCGTGGGGTTGATTGCCCGGCACCGGGTGGTACTCGGTGAAGTCGCGCTCGTAGCGCCACTGGTCGGAATTCATATAGTGGAACGAGGGTGTGTTCTGCAGGCGCGGCGGCTTGCCCCAGTCCATGGCGAAGGCGAGGGATGACCAGGGGGCCATGGGCACGAGCTTCTCCTGGCCCACGTAGTGGTTCATGCCCCCGCCGTTGCGTCCGCAAGTGCCGCAGAGCAGCAGCGCGGTGATGGCCGCACGGTAGATGAGGTTGTTGTGGTACCAGTGGTTGGCCCCGGCGCCGACGATGACCATCGCCCGGCCCTCGGTCATCTCGGCGGTGCCGGCGAACTCGCGCGCGAAGCAGGCCACCGTCTGGCGGTCGATGCCCGTCAGTTTCTCTTGCCAGGCGGGAGTGTAGGGTGCCTCGTCGTCGTAGCTCTGAGGGTAGTCGCCCGCCAGGCCGCGGCCGACGCCGAAGTGGGCCAGCAGCAGGTCGAAGATGGTGGCCACCGCCACGCGGCCGGCCGCAGTCTGCACGTACTTCACAGGCACGCCGCGCAGCGGCGCTTCCCCTCCGGCGAAATCGGCCACCTGCACCGGCAAGACGTCGTCTTTGCCGCCGATCAGACTCAGCAGCGGCTCCAGCGGCGCACCGTCTAGCGCGTCTTCCAGTTTCAGGTTCCACTTACCCGGCTGCTTGGCCCAGCGCTGGCCGATAGTGCCGTTGGGCAGGCGAGCCTCGCCGCTCTTCTGGTCCCAGAGCAGATACTGCCAGTCAGGGTTCTCGACGTCTTTGTACCTGGCAAGGGCGCTGGCGTGCAGCAGGCGTCCCGGCTTGTGGGCCTCGCCGACTTTGTCCAGCACGACCAGGAAGGGCGCGTCCGAGTAGCGCTTCAGGTAGTCGACGAAGTACGGCACCTGGCGGTCGACGAAGAACTCGCGCAGGATCACATGGTTCACCGCCATCCAGAAGGCCCCGTCCTGGCCGGCGGTAACGGGCAGCCACCAGTCGGCGTACTTAGAGACCTGGCTGAAGTCGGGGGAGAGCACCACCAGCTTGGAGCCATTGTGGCGGGCCTCGGAGACGAAGTGCACGTCGGGGGTGCGGGTCATGTTCAGGTTGGCGCCCATGACGACGATGTACTTCGCGTTGTACCAGTCGGCGCTCTCGCAAACGTCGGTCTGCTCGCCCCACACCTCGGGGAAGGCGTTGGGCAGGTCGGCGTACCAGTCGTAGAAGCTCAAATTGACCGCGCCCAGCAGCTGCAGGAAGCGCGAGCCGGCGGCGTAGCTGAGCATCGACATGGCGGGGATCGGCGAAAAGCCGACGACGCGGTCCGGCCCCCACTTCTTAACGGTGTAGACCGTGGAGGCCGCGACGATCTCAAGCGCCTCGTCCCAGGCCACGCGGCGGAAGCCTCCCTTGCCGCGCGCCCTCTGGTAGGTGGCTCGCGCCGCGTCGTCTTCGACGACGCTGGCCCAGGCGGCAACAGGGTCGGTGTGCTGGGCGCGGGCGGCTCGCCAGAGGTCGAGCAGCGCCCCGCGGGCGTAAGGGTACTTCACCCGCAGCGGGCTGTAGATGTACCAGGAAAACGAGATGCCCCGCTGGCAGCCCCGGGGCTCGTACGGCGGCAACCGCGGGTTGAGCCCCGGGTAATCCAGGGCCTGTGTTTCCCAGACGATGATACCGTCCTTGACGAAGACCAGCCAGGAGCAGCCCCCGGTGCAATTGACGCCGTGCGTGCTGCGCACGGTCTTGTCGTATTGCCAGCGGTTGCGGTAGAAGTCCTCCCAACTGCGCGTGCTGGGGCTGACCAGGTCTTTGATCCAGCTCATCGCCCCCTGCCTCCTACCAGCGGCTTCCGTGCCCCCCGGAACCGCCCTCGCCAGAATAGCTGCGTCAGGCCAAAGAGGACCGCAAGGAGCACGACGCCCAGAGCAGCGAAGAGTAGGCCGTTGTCGCCCGGGGCCGCTTGCCCGTGGACCTGAGCCAGGTAGGCGGCGATGTCGGCCGACTCCGCCGGCCGCAGTGGGCGCGCGACGAAGGCCTCGATCATGCCCGGGAACGGAGGGGCCTGCAGGATGCCCACTGTGCCGGCGGGGTTCTGGGTGCTCGGCACCTGGCTCAGATTCAGTCCCCAACTGCCGCCGCCGAGCGCCCCGGCGCCGGCCGCCGTGTGGCAGCCAATGCAAGGAGGCCCGCCGTTGGCCAACCGCCGTTCGCCCAGGAAGTACGCCTGCCCGGCCGCGGGGTTGCCTTGTGCCGCCGGCGCCGGCTGCTGAGCTGCCGCCGGGGTCTGGGCGCCTGCCGCCGATTGCTGCTCGACGTAGGCGAGAACGTCGTTGGCCTGGGCGGCGCTGAAACCCAGGTTGGGCATTTGCAGGCCGCCGTATTCCCGCACGAGCTGCTTGGCCCGGGCATCGCCGGAGGCGATCACCTGGTCGGGAGCGGTTATGAACTGCACCAACCAGTCGTGCGGCTGCTGCGCGGTCACGCCCTTGAGGTCAGGCCCGACCTTCCTGCCGCCGCCGATGCTGTGGCAGCCGGCGCACTTCGCCTCGAACAATTGCTGGCCCTGGGCGGCGTCCTGGGGCGCAGGCGCGGCCTCTGCCACTGCCCAGGTGGCGACGAAGCCCAGGAGCATCGACAGGGCCCACACGGCCCATCCCGACCGTCTTCTCCTTGTCGCGTCCATAGCTCGTACCTCGTATCGGCGGTCGGTAGCTTCGGGCGCCCGCGGGCGGGGGAAGACCCCGCCCGCCGTGGCTGGCGAATCCCTTCATTGCTGGAGAGGTTGGCTGGTTAGAGACTCGTTGCTTGGCGGCTCGTATCCCTTTGCCATCTCAGGCGCTCGCCGGAGAGATAGCGTCGCGCGGCGGTTGGGTGGTGGAGCCGCCGACAAGCCAACCACTAACTACAAAGATGCCACAAGCTGGGGGATTCGTCAAGCAGAGACTATCCATCTATCAATCCGTGCCATTGCAGGAAGAGCCAACGTCGGGGAACTGCTGGGTTCGGGATACAAAGACACGAGAGCCCCATGCCGAAGGCAAGGGGCTCTCGTGAAATACCGAGTCGAGCGCGCCCGTGACTACGAGCCCTGAGCCTTCTTCAGCTCGCGATCGAGGATCACTTGGGCTGCCGCGGCCGTATCGTCGGCGGCCTGCTTGGCCGTCTTTTGGGCGAAGACCGCCGCCTCGACCCCCTTGCCAACCTCGGCCTGAATCTCAGCCACCCCCGGGCCGTAATAGCACAACTGGGCGTTCTTCTGGCCCTCCAGGAAGCCGGCGGTCAACGGCGTCTTGGCCTGGTACTCCTTCCAGGTGGTCGTGTCGCGGGCGGAGAGACGAGGCGGCAACTGGCCGAAGCTCGCGTTCCAGAAGGCCATGTTGTCGGGATCCAGACCGATGAACTTGGCGAAAGCCCAGCCGCCCTCCTTGTTCTTGGCCTTGGCGAAGACGCCGATCGTGGCGAAGCCGAGGTTAGCCTTGCTGCCCGCTGGGCCAGCTGGAATGGTCGTGGAGGCCGACTTGAAGTTCGCCTTCGCTATGTTGGCCACGATCGCGGGGTAGCAGAAGATCGAGCCGACCTTGCCGGTGAGGAAGGCGTTGAGCATCTGCGTCTCGTTGACCTGCTGCTGCGGCATGCACTTGTTCTTCTGCACCAGGTCACCGTACCATTGGAACGCCGCCACGGCCTCGGGGGAGTTGTAGAGTACCTTCTTGCCGTCGTCGGAGACCTCTTTGCCGCCGTAGCCCCAGAGGACGGGCACGAAGTAGTCGCCGCCCGTCTGTGAGATCGGGGCCGTGAGCGTGTAGTGCCCCCAGATCTGAGCGGCGGGCTTGACGATCTTCAGTCCGAACTGGAACAGCTCGTCCAGCGTCTTCGGCGGCTTCTCCGGGTCGAGACCGGAGGCCTTGTAAAGGTCCTGATTCCAGATGAAGCCGGAGCAGCCGCTATTGACTGGCATCGCCAGGATTTTGCCATTGCGAGTGACGGCATCCTTGATTCCCGCCACCCAGTCCGTGTTCTTGAGGTTCGGCTCCCAGTCCTCTAGCGGCGCCAGGTGGCCCTTGTCGCCAAAGAGGCTGACGAGACTGGCGCCGGCGTGCAGGCGGGCGGCATCAGGCGGCTCGCCGCCGGCGATGGCCGTGGCCAGCTTAGTCTGCAGATCTTGAGTAGGCACCAGCACCACGTCCAGCCGCCACTGGTTCTGGGCGTTGTGGAAGCGGTCGACGATGAGCTTGAAAGCGTCCAGCTGCGCCGGCTGGTTGAACCAGAAGACGGCGGTCTTGGTGCCCTGCTGGGCAGCGGGCGCCTGGGTCGCCGCCGGCTTGGCGGTGGCCGCCGGTGCCGGGGCCGTCGTCGCCGCCGGCTTGGGAGCCTGGGTAGCCGCTGGGGCTGGCGCCGCCGTCTGGGCGCACGCCGCCAGCAGACCCGCCCCAGCCGTAAGGCCGGCTAGTTTGAGGAAATCGCGCCGCTTCACGTAGTTCCCGCCAGACATAGCCTTGTCCTCCTCACAGAACTCTATTCTCCTCCATTGCAGTTGGCGGCGGCCCCGCGCGCCATCAGGCGGCACTCCAACGGGCCGCTCGGCGGTGCCAATCCTAGCATCTACCAGGGGAGAATGCAACGCTTCGCTCGCGATCTCCCCGGGCTCACCTGCACCGATGCCCTCGCTATTTCGAACCGTCTCCCAACTGGCGACGAAACTGGACCATTGCCTGGCCTCGCGCGCCATGTGCCAAAGCAATCAACGGCAGGCAGTCGAAAGCAGGCAGTGGCAAGGAGGACAAACGAAGCCCCCTGCCACCACAGGGGGCCTTCGCGAAATCCTAGGTCTGGCGCGCCCCAGCTGTTGGCCCTAGGTCTTTGCCAGCTCGCGGTCCAGAGCGGCCTGGCCGGCTTTGGTAGCGTCGTCGGCCGCCTGTTTGGCGGTCTTCTGGTTGAAGGCGACGGCCTCGATGGCCTTGCCCGCCTCGGTCTGAATCTCGGCCGCCGCCGGCCCGAAGTACGATAGCTGGCCGCTCTTCTGGCCCTCTATGAAGCCTTTGGTCAGCGGCGTCTTGGCCTCGTATTCCTTCCAGGCGGTCGTCTCGCGGGCGGCGACGCGTGGCGGCAACTGGCCGAAGCTGATGTTCCAGAAGGCCAAGTTCTCTGGGTCCAGGCCGATGAACTTGGCGAATTCCCAGCCGCCCTCCTTGTTCTTGGCCTTGGCGAAGACGCCAATGGTGGCGAAGCCGAAGTTGATCTTGCGCCCGGCCGGGCCGCCGGGGACCAGGGTCGAGACCGATTTAAAGGGCGCCTTGGCGATGTTGGCCACCAGCGATGGGTAGGCGCAGATCGACCCCACCTTGCCCGTGAGATAGGCGTTCAACATCTGGGTCTCGTTGACCTGCTGCTGCGGCATGCACTTGTACTTCTGCACCAGGTCTAGATACCATTGGAACGCCGCGATGGCCTCGGGGGTATTGAGGGTTACCTTCTTGCCGTCGGCCGAGACCTCGCTGCCGCCGTACGCCCACAGCTTGGAGAGGAAGTGGTCGCCGCCCGTCGCCGTTATGGGAGCGGTCATCGCGTAGTGACCCCAGACCTGCTGGTCGGGCTTGGAGATCTTCTGGCCAGCCTCCAACAACTCGGCCCAGGCCTGGGGCGGCTTCTCCGGGTCGAGACCGGACGATTTGAAGAGCTCCGGATTGTAGAACATGCCGTAGCAGCCGCTGTTCACCGGCATGGCCACGATCTTGCCGCCCCGCGTAATGCCCTCTAGAACGCCGGGAATCCAGTCGGTCTGCTTGAGGTTGGGGTCAAACTCCTCCAGGTATGCCAGGTGGCCCTTGTCGCCGAACAAGGTAAGCAGCGACGGGCCGCCGTGGATGCGGACGGCGTCGGGCGGCTCGCCGCCGGCGATGGCCGTGGCCAGCTTAGTCTGCAGATCCTGAGTGGGCACCAATACGACGTCCAAGCGCCACTTGTTCTGGGACTTGTGGAAACGGTCGACGATGCCCTGGAAAGCGTCCAGCTGCGCCGGCTGGTTGAACCAGAAGACGGCGGTCTTGGTGCCCTGCT
>JAMCYS010000154.1:0-21850 GCA_023473795.1 Chloroflexota bacterium
GCCTTGCAGGACACCGTAGCGGACTGGGACGAGCATCCAACTCCCTTCCTGTGGGGCCGAGAACCCAAACCAAGGCGGGTTCTCAAGCGTGTCTATGTATATCGGATTTGAGGAATGACGCACTAAGCTGCCGAGCAGAAAGTGCCCCTTCGGTCCGGCCGGCAGTGTAGGTGAAACCATAGATTCCTCCTTGGTCCGCGTGTCACGCGGGCGCTGGAGTCCGTGGCCACACGGACCGTGCCGGCTTACTGCTTAGGAGATGACCATCACGATGCCGGCGATGATGGCGGCCATGCCCGCGAGCCTGAGCAGAGACAGCCGCTCCCTGAAGAACAGCGCGGAAGCCAGAGTGGTGGTGACGAAGATAGTGGCGGAGAAGACGGGCTGCGCCGTGGAGAGCTTGGTCAGCGATACCCCGTAGGTATAGATCGGAAAGCCGCAGCCAAACAGCAGGAAAGCCAGGCCCATCAACAGTACGAAACCGGCAAGACGCGACTCCTGCCGGCGCCGGTAGAGGGTAGCGTACTTGATTACCGAGGCGCCGGAGCCTTGCACGAGCCCGGCGGAGACCAGAACTAGTGGGTCACACTACAAATAACTGGCGATTAGTGGGGGCGAAGTGCGATACTGTGGGGAGAAGGTCAGGAGGTGCGTGATGGCCGCCCCACGGAAGGAGCCGCTCCGACCGTTGACAACGGAGGAACAGACGAGGCTGCGTGGCATTGCTAAGGCGAGTAGCGAACGGATAGATCACGTGCGGCATGCGATCGCGCTGCTGGCTGTGGCGGAGGGGAAGCCCTTTGGCAAGGCCGCGCGCGAGGCGGGTTTACGGAGTGGCACGACGATCGCTGGCCTTGTCGGGCGCTTCAATCGGCGCGGGCTCGCGGCATTGGCGATCGCGCCGGGGCGCGGGCGCAAGCCGACCTATGACGCGGCAGCCCGTGCCATGGTCGTGGCGACGGCACAGCGCACGCCGGATCGGCGCCTGGATGGAACGGCGACATGGTCGCTCACGACACTGCGACGCGCCTTGCGGGGGGATACCTTTCCCCGCCTCGGGACGACGACGATCAGGCGGGTGCTGGAGGAAGCGGGCAGCTCGTATCAGCGCACCCGCACCTGGTGCCCAACCGGTATGGCCCAGCGCAAACGCAAGGCGGGAGTGGTAACGGTGGTCGATCCGCGGACGGAAGAAAAAAGGGGCTGATCGAGTTGGCGTATCGGTTGGCGGAGACATTTGGGGTGGCGGTGTGGTGCCAAGACGAGGCGGGCCCCTACCAGGCAATCCCGCGGCCCGGGGCGGCGTGGTGTCCCCAAGGATTACCGCGGCGGCAGCCGCACGAGTACGTGCGCGGCGGGACCGCCAAGCTGCTGACGCTCTTTCGCCCAGCCACGGGCGCGGTGCGCGCCAAAGGGGTGACCAGCGCCCCGAACACCGTCTTACACCCCTGGCTGAAGGAGGAACTGACGCGGATTCTCGCGGATTTGCCGGAGGTGACGATGCCTGAAGGGGATCTTCCGGCGCTAGCTCACTGGGCAACATGGCTGGGGCACGAACCACGGGAGCCGCTGCCACCAGTGCGGCTGATCCTGATCTGGGACAACCTGACCGGGCACCTGAGCTGGTCGATGGCGCGGTGGCTGTTCCGCCACAGTGTCATGCCGCTCTACACCCCGCTCGGCGGCTCTTGGCTGAACATGGCCGAGTCACTCCAACGCATCATTGTCCGGCGGGCGCTGGCAGGGCAGCATCCGCGGAACCAAGAGGCCTTAATCCAGTGGCTAGAGGAGACGGTCGCGGGCTGGAATGCGGCGCCGACCCCCTTCGTGTGGGATGGCAAGCGCCGTGAGCGGCGGCGACGAGCGCGCCAGCGCCGGCTCGGTGGTTCCGGGGCGGCGCTGGCCGATTACCAGTTAAATGCGGCGTGACCCACTAGTACAGGCAGAAAACTCATCGCCGATCGCCCTCCCCGACTAAATGATCACCAACACGATCTCCGACGCCACCGACTCGGATTGCCTGCCGAGCCTCCCTTGCTGGTCCATCTCCTCACCCCTTCCCGTTTCCTCGCCGTCGAGCTAGCGCGGGTTGCCGCTCGACCGCGCCGGGTGAGTCGCGCAGGAGTCACGCCATGGGGCCCACCAGACCGCGGGCGGCCTCACTTCTTGGCACGCAGCACGACTGCGTGAACTAAGTGCCAACTGCTTCCTCCAGGCGGTCGGTGTGCACACGTTTCGCCTTCCTGCTCGCAACTAGTGTGCCGTAAGCAGTGTCACCGGGCTCCTCCTCTCAGATCGAGCCGCGACGGGCAGACTCGGTTCGCTTATCCTATCTGCCTTTCCCAGGCAGCGGCTGGTCAGGCCGCAGCCCGTTTGGCAAGCTCCGAGGTGAGGTCGTGTATGTCGTAGAACTGCATTTCCAGGTAGATCAGCGCCTCCGGCTCGCGCTCGGCCAGGTCCCCGAAGGTAGATTCGCCCGCCGGCCTTGTGCCCCATGCGGGGGCGACGTTCCGATCCCGCTCCGCCTGCGAGGCATAGGCGATGAGGCGATCTTCCTTATCGCGCAGGAAGAAGAGGCGGGTGTGATAGGCAATCGCCGGACCGCCCCGCTTGCCGCTGAGAGGACCGTCGCGGAAGGGCGCGACCCGGTCCGGCTTGGCCTCCGCATTCTCCAGAAACGAGAGCAGCGCTCTACGCATCCTCGTCGCCACGTCAGGCTTTGAGCCCAGGACGTTGTGCAATTGCTCGGGGTCCCTCTCCAGGTCGAAGAGCTCAGAGGCCTGCCCTGACGGGGCGCAAACCAGCGCCCAGCGCTCGTCCGTCACCGTCAGCGGATCAGTGGCCGTGGAAGAGCCGGCCCAACCGTCAAACGCCTGGCCGCTCTTGGCGTATAGGGTCATCGACGACAGCGGTTCGGCCCAGCGGCCGGAGAAGGCGAAATCGTGCACCCGTTCGGCCTGACCCTCGATGAGCGGCCAGAGCGACCTGCCGTGGATGTTCTTAGGCACCGGCACCTCGAGGAACTCGAGCAGTGTGGGCAGCACATCTGGCGGCTGGACGAGAGCCGGAACCCGCTGCCCAGCGCACTCGGCCCCGGGCAGGCGCATCATCGTTGCGGATCTTGTGCGGCGCCGCAGTCAGAGGTGTGGGGATAGATGGATTGGTGATGAAACGATCTTGATGGTGCCCCCGCACCCACCACCAGGCGTCGAAGCCGCGCATGAAGGTGGCAAGAAGCGTGCCGATGCTTAGCTCGGTGCAATTTCGCGATCGCGTCTTGCTTCCGGTTGGCGACCCCGGACTGCCACGAAAGCAGATATGAGCAGTTGCGATGTCGAAGGGGTTGATCAGGGAATTGATCAGCCGGCAACTGGGCTCGGTTTGACCACGACGAAGACGCCGTGGTAGAGTACACGCTGGCGCTGGTGGCGATTTGGAACCGGCGTACAGACAGAGTCGCTCCGGCTAACGGTGCGACTGCGCGAGTGAGGAGGTGCGCTGTGTCCAAGAAGGGTGGAGCCAAGAAAGCAACGTCCAAGAAGCCGCCTATGGTCAACAAGGGGCCGAAGAAGAAGTAGTGCCCGTCTTTGAGTCAGTATTCTGAGGGACCCGTTTACGTTGGCGGGTCCCTTGTCGTTGCCCGCGACAGCGGCGTGTCGGGTCGCCTGCCGTTACGTTTGACATCTCGTGTGTATTGACCTGGCGAGGAACGCAGTAGTTGGAGCCGGGCCCAGGGTGCACGAGGCGCCGAGCAGCCGCGCTTGCGCCGCATCGTTGCTCCGTCTACAATTGATAAACGTAGCTGCTGAGCCGGCCAGTGCCGATAGAGGCGCGGCCCGCGGGCGGAGGGACGGGAATGGCGTCGCGCCAACCGCTTTGTGCTATAATTTACCTATCTTGAAGGGCGCGGCCCGCGGGCGGAGGGACGGGAATGGCGTCTAGGAAATACGCGGGATTCAAACGCAAGTTAGAAGAGCAGAAAGAGCGTCTGCGGCGAGACCTCGAAACGGCGCAAGAGACCGCGCCCTCGGGCGTCACCTCGGCCGATGAACCCAGCTACAGTAATCACCTGGCCGACGAGGCGACGGCCACCTACCAGCAAGAGGCCAATCTGGCCCTGGAGCGGCATCTGGAGCGCGAACTGGCGGGAGTGGATGCCGCGCTTCAGCGCCTGCAGAACGGCACCTATGGCCGCTGCGAGAACTGCGGCGGCGAGATCGGTCTGGAGCGGCTGGAGGCTCTGCCGACCGCTACGCTTTGCATCAACTGCAAGTCCCGCCAGGAAAACCGGAAGTAGGCCCGGCGCGACTATTCGGAGGATTGAGTGCGAGACTGGCAACCAGGCCGCCACTTATCAGTATTGCTGCTGTTGGCCGGTAGCGTTCTTCTTCTGGACCAGGTAAGCAAGACCTGGATAGTCAAGGTCTTCACGTCATCCGGCCGAACCTCGCTGCCACTGGCCGGGGACTGGCTGCGTTTCAGCCTCGCCACTAACACGGGCGCCGCTTTCGGCTTGCTGCCGCAGCAGACCTGGTTGTTCGTCGTCGCCGCCGTCGTCGTCGTGCCGGTGATCATCTACCTTGGCGGCACCACCGCCGCGGACCCCTGGCCCGTGCGGCTCAGCTTCGGCTTGATGCTCGGCGGTAGCCTGGGCAACCTGGTGGACAGGATACGCTTGGGGCACGTGGTCGATTTCGTGGACGTGGGCGTAGGCTCCCTCCGCTGGCCCTCTTTCAACGTCGCCGATTCCGCGTTTGTCGTCGGCACCATTCTGGTCGTCGCCTACGTCCTCTTCTGGCCGCAAACCGCGCGCCCCCGAGAGGTGGGCGATGGCGCCCCGCCGGCATAGGGTAGACGAGTCCGAGTCCGGGCAGCGCCTGGACAGATTCCTCGGCCTGCTCTGGCCCGACCTCAGCCGCTCCCAGTGGCAACGCCTGGTTGAGCAAGGCCGCGTCCTCCTTGATGAGAAGCCGGCCAAACCTGCCAGCAAGGTGGAAGCGGGGCAGGAGGTCGTCGCGGAAGTCCCCGAACCGCCCCCCGCCACCCTTGTGCCCGAAGAGGCACAGCTGAACGTAGTGTACGAGGATGGCGAGGTGCTGGTCATTGACAAGCCGGCCGGCATGGTGGTGCACCCCGCGCCCGGCCACGACGCGGGCACGCTCGCCAACGTGGTCATCGGTCGCTGGCAGGGTGAGGCCGGTGAGGATACTCTACGGCCCGGCATCGTGCACCGTCTGGACAAAGACACCTCGGGCCTCATGGTGGTCGCCAAGAACCCCTCCGCCCAGGCGAACCTCGCGCAGCAGATCGCGCGCCACGAGATGCACAAGCAGTACCTGCTACTGGTCCACGGGCGACTGCATCCTGAGCAGGGCGTGATCGACGCTCCGATCGGGCGCAACCCGCGCGAGCGCAAACGGATGGCAGTCGTGGAGGGAGGGCGCGAGGCCCGCACCCACTACCGGGTCCTGGAACTCTTCGATGGCTACACGCTGGTGGAAGCCACGCTGGAAACCGGTCGCACCCACCAGATTAGGGTGCATTTCCAGGCCATTGGCTATCCGGTGGCCGGTGACCCTGTCTACGGCGTCGCCCATGGGCACCTGCCGCTCGGACGCCAATTCCTCCACAGCTACCGGCTTGGCTTCCGACTGCCCGCCAGCGGTCGCTACCTGGAACTGACGTCCAGTCTGCCAGTGGATCTGCAAGAGTGTTTGGACCTCCTGCGGCAGGGTGTACGCTGAACGCGAGGCTGTCCCGGCGACCTGAGACTTTCGTCACAGCAACAGATCTCGGGTAGAGTTAGCATGAGAGTGACTGAAGTCGGGGCATAGCCCGAGGCCAGGGAGGTAGCGCCATGCGCGGAATCGACGTCAACGAAGCGGTCGAGTTCGACCCGACACGACCAAAGAACAAGCTCTTGTTGGACGTTCACTGGATGGGTGGTTAGGCAAAGGCATGGACTGGGACAGGGAAGCCGCCGCGGCGGTGGAGCGGGCGCCGTTCTTCGTCAGGCGTATGGTACGGCGCAAGGTGGAGGATTACGTCGCCGCCCGCGGCGGGGCACGGGTAACGCTTGCCGACGTGCAGAGCGCCCGGCAGCAACTTGCCGGCGGCACGGCCCCTCAGATGCCTGCCCCACCGGTCGACGTCGCGGACCGGGACGCGCCGCAGGCGAGACCCACGCTCGAAGTGCCCCTCAGCGAAGCCGAACTGCGCGCCGTCGAGCGCCTGACGCAGGAAAAGGCAGGCTGCGATACGCGCTATTACTCCGTGCGAGCGTGCGGTGCCGCCGCCGGCTGCCCCCTGGGCGTGGCCGACTGCAGCGGCCTGGCGGATGCCTTCGCCGCACGTCTGGCCGCCAGCGGGGTGGAATCGTACCTCAGATCGGCTATCAAAGGGCCGGTGCTCACCCATCACAAGTTCCGGGTCGTGCTCGCGGCCTGCGCTAACAACTGCTCGGAGCCCCAAATCGCGGATTTCGCCGTCGTGGCCCAGGCCCGCCCGGTTCCGGGTGAAAACGAGTGCTGTGACTGCGGCCGCTGCCTCGAGGTATGCAGGGAAGGGGCGATCGAGTTGCGCAACGGGCCGTGCTTCGACTATCAACTCTGCCACAACTGCGGCCGCTGCGAGGCCAATTGCCAGACGGAGGCAATCGGGGTCGCCCAACGGGGCTACGATGTCCTGGTGGGAGGCAAGCTGGGTCGCCATGCCCGGCTGGCGACCCGGATTCTGACGATGGCGGACGAGGCGGCAGTGCTGCGGGCCTTCGACGCCACGCTCGACTTCTACCTTGCGGAAGCACGCGGTCCCGAGAGGCTCGGGGCGGTGCTGGCACGAGTTGGACTGGGACGACTGGAGACCAGGCTGGGCGAAGGGGCGGACCAAGTTCTGTAGCCGCACCCTAGGAGAGCCCTCGAGCAACCTGCCCAACGCCAGTCCCCAGCAGAGAGCGAACGGCCCATAGCCCTTCCTGGAGAAGGGCTATGGGCCGTTCGCCGAAGAGTTGGAACCTAGTACGTCTAAATAGTCCGAAGTAGACTGTGCTGGCTGCTAGTCTGCTTCCGGTCCGTCCACGTGCGGACGACCAAGCAGCAACTCCAGGAACGAACTATTTAGTCCCTGCCCCCGAACCGTCGCAAGAGACCGCCCACGGATGCCAGCGCACTGCCGAGCACAAGCATCAGAGGCTGCAACGGAACCTCGCCGGTCTTGGGCAGCGTCGTCGGCATCAGCCCTAGCACGGCGTAACTGGTCATCACGGTCGCCGATAGCGCCGATTGCCCGGACAGGACCTTGATCACCGGGAGATTCCCCACCCGGGCGCCGGTGTCGGGAGGAGTGCCGATACCAGGTTGGCTGTCCCCGGGCACGCTCCCGTCATCCCCTGGCTGGTTGCCGCCATCGCCAGGGTTGTTCCCTCCAGGGTTGCCATTGCCCGGGTTATCGGCACCAGGGTTATTGCCCCCAGGGTTGTCACCGCCAGGGTTATTGGTTCCAGGGTTATCGCCACCAGGGTTGCCGCCACCAGGGTTATCGCCGTTCCCAGGGTCGTCACCGCCCGGATTGTTGCCGGTGCCCGGGTCATCACCATTTTGGCCACCCCGGCCGATGTGGAAATTGTCGGAGGCCACCCGGGTTCCATCGCTGCGCACTATCTCAACCCTGTAGTTGCCATCCGGGTAGTTGTTGGGAATCTGCACCAAAGCCGGCTGTCCATTGGCGTCAAGGAAGGTGCCGCCGGCCCCGACGTACAATCCAGTGGCAATTGTGCTGGTGCCTGCACCCGGGCCGAGGAGCACCACGAGAACGTAGTAGTCACCCGGCTGCAGATCACTGGCCGAGAGATACAGTGACTCGCCCGCGGCGTAGCCGTTGGCATTTTGGCCCCTGTCGCCCGGCTGGCCAAAGCCGCCCTCGCGTTGCGTTTGCACGGAGCCGGTGCGACGTTCGCCGTTGTCATTGCCATTCGGCTGGGACTGGGGATTGTCCTTGGGGCCTTGGCCAGGGTTGCCGTTCTGACCGTTGCCTTGACCAGGGTCGCTGCTCTGACCATTGCCTTGACCTTGACCGGGGTTACCGTTTGGCTGCTGATCCTGGCCCTGGCCTTTGCCCTGACCATTGTCGTTGTCCTGGTTACCCTGACCCTTGTCCTGGTCGGCCTGACTCTTGCCCTGGTTATCCTGGCTCTTATCCTGCCCTTGGCCCTGATTATTGTTCTGGTTGGCATTGTTCGGCTGGCCGGGGTTGCCGGGTGCCGTGGCCTCGCCGGCAGATTGGGGACGAGGTTGTGCCGGAGCCGCCGAAACCGTTAGCGCTGGCACCAGCACCAAAACGAGCACCATCGCGAGACACAAATAATACCGCCAAGTCGCCTTCATAGAATTGGACCTCCCTTTCGTTGGTCCAGCTCTTCGGCGGCTCGGCGGTCGTAGCAGAATTGCCTTAGACCCGTAGCTTTGCGTCCCCGCCTTTCGGCGGGTTTGCCTTTATCGGAGTTGTCCTTCCCTCTTCAAGTAGGAATATTACCGGCGTTCTGGCCTGCGGGCAGTTGTGATTCCGTAGCGACCGAGTGGCAATAAGGTAACCTCACAGATGGTCAACACCAGTTATGTCCATATAGAGAACCGGTTGCGGTTTCTTTACCGCCCGGCGGCGGGGCGCACTGCCGGTGTCGGGGCGAACCGAAGGTTGGTTGGTTGAGTAGGAAGACGGAGGCCTAACGAGCGGGGAGCAGCTCGGTTGCGGCAAGTTCCTATAGTAAGAATAGGCGCCACCTCAGTGTGGCGCCTGTGCTCTTCACGTGCGGTGCCCGGCGGGAGGTCGCTCGACCTACCCCATCTTGTGAGGAAAGCGCGCGACAATAGTGGCGTCTTCGGGTACCTGCACCCGCTCGCCGGGCTTAAGTTCGCTCTTCGCCGGCTCGTTGCCCCTGCCGCGGTCTCGGGGCAGAGGGAAGATGCCGATGGGCGTGCCTTCGTGAGCAAAGCGCCGGTCCACCTGGGCCAGGCCGACCTGCTGGCCGTCGACCGCGACGGCGCTAGTCACGTAGCCGATCATCTCGCCGCGTCGCGTCACCACCGGGTCGCCGGTCTTGGCCATGCGGACGCCACGCGCCGTCATCTGGAAGCGCACGACCTCCATCTGACGCCGCTGCTCCCGCTCGATGAACGCCTTGCGGCCCACAAAGAAAGGCTTGTGCAGCTTTACGAACGCGCCGTAGCCGGCCTCAGCCGGGCTTACCCCGTGGGGTCCGGCAAGTTCGTGCCCGTAGAGCGGAAATCCAGCCTCGGTGCGCGTCGAGTCCCGCGCCCCCAGCCCGGCGGGCTTGAGGCCGAACTCAGCGCCTTCGGCCAGTAGGAGTCGCCAAACCCGCGGGGCCCGGTCGGGGTGCAAGTAGAACTCGTAACCGAACTCTTCGCCGGTGTAGCCGGTGCGCGAGAGGATGATGTCCACGCCGCCAATCGTGGTGTGCATGAACTCGGACCGGCGCAAGCGCCAGAGGCGGGCGCGCGACTCCTCGTCCGGCAGCACCTTGAGCAAGATGTCGCGCGCGGCGGGGCCCTGCAAGCTGAGATCAACCCGACGTTCTGGCCCTGCGGCTGGGTCTTTGAGGTCGCGCACTATCGCCGAGACGTCGACCTCCTTGGCCGGGTCCTCGTAGTCGATGGCCACCGCCCGAGAGTTCACGGCCTCGAACCAGGCCTTAACCTTCTCGGCATTGGCCGCGTTGACGACGAGCATGTAGCGGTCGCCCGCCAGGCAATAGACCAGCACGTCGTCGACAGCGTTGCCCTCTGGATCCAGCACGTAGGAGTATTGCGCCTGGCCTGGTCGCAACGAAGGCACGCAGTTCGAGGTCACCAGGTCCAGGAAGCGGGCCGCTTGTTCGCCGCGCACCTCCAGCACACCCATATGGGAGACGTCGAAGAGCCCAGCCGTTTCGCGCACCGCCCGGTGTTCCTCGGCGATGCCCGTATACCAGACCGGCATGCTCCAACCGGCAAACGGCACCATATTCCGTGCCGCCGTGAGTTTGAGGTTCTCTTCGTACAGTGCGCTGCGCCTTGGCTCCCCACTGTACGGGGTGAACTGGAACCGCGGTTTGGCCTCGCCCGCTGGCTTGGGCAGACGATCTTGGCCGACGAAGTAGGGCTTCACCATCAGGAACGGGTTTCCGTCTTGCCGAACCAGATCTGCCCCCGGAGGCAGGACACTAGCCGGACGCAGCGTTGGCACGCCCTCGATCACTGCATCGGCCAGGTCGGCCCCATCGGCCGCCCGGGCGGCGACCAGCCCGCCCAGGTACTGTACGACTACCGGCCCGTCGACCTTGGCGTAGAGGTCGTCGCGGTCGAAGATGGTGTAGCCGTCGGAGAGCGCCTCCAGCCACTCTCGCAGGCGGTCGCCGTCTGCCGCTGGCAGCGCGAGCAAGTAGTGGTCGGCCGCGTGCTCGCCCGCCGGGCGCACCACTAGCGTTTCCGCCAGAACCTCGCCGTCGGCGTCGAGAACGAACGTGCCCAGGCGTCCCCCTGGCCGCAGAGCCAGAACGTCGCCGGTGCAGGCCTCCTGCAAGAAGAGCCCAGCTCGTGGCCCGCGGACCAACAACCAGCGTGTAGACTCGGCCGTGCCGGCCAGCTCCTGGGCGAAGATTGGCGCGCCTCGGCTGGGCGGCATCGCGGCCTGGTCGATCACTGCTCGCACTTGCCGGCGGGCGCGCCGTAGAACCGGCAGCTCCACCTTGCCCCGCCAAATTTCGCCGCCGACGCCAACGTAGGCGAAAGTACGTACATCACCCAACAGATCCGCGATCACGTCGGCGACCTGTCGCATGTGCTCGGCGGTGAGGCCGCGCTGGGTGGCCCAGACCGTGCCGAGGCGGATAGCGCTGGAGTGGGCGGCGTTGAGGTCACCCGGAATCGTATTCTTGTTGCAGACTATGTCCGCCAGGTCGAGCAGGCGCGCGGCGACGTCGCCCTTGAGCGGTAGACCGGTAGGCGTCTGCACGGCGTTCAGGTCGACCAGTAGCAGATGGGTGTTGGTGCCACCGTAGGCCAGCCGCAGGCCCCGCTCTTGCAGGCGCGCCGCCAGAGACTGAGCGTTGGCCACGATATCCCGCTGCAGAGCGCGAAAAGCCTCGCTCTGGGCCATCTTGAAGGCCACGGCCATGGCGGCGATGTTGTTGACGTGCGGGCCACCCTGCTCGCCAGGGAACACGGCGCGGTCGACATCGCGTGCCAGCGCTTCGTCGGTGGTGAGAATTACCGCGCCCCGGGGGCCGATCATCGTCTTATGGGTCGTGAACGTGACCACGTCGGCGTACCCGACAGGGTTCGGGAACAGCCCCGCCACGACCAGGCCTGCGGGATGGGCGATGTCGGCCAGCAGCAGCGCCCGTTCCGGCAGGGAGTCGCAAATGGTCCGCAGCCGGCGCCAGTCTATGTCCCAGGGATAGGCGCTGGCCCCGGCGACGAGAAGGCGAGGTTGATGCTCGTGCGCCAGACGCTCGACTTCATCGTAGTCCAAGCGGCCCGTGCTGGCGGAGACCCCGTAGGAGACGACGTTGTAGTACTTGCCGGAGCGGTTGTAAGGAGAGCCGTGGGTCAGGTGACCGCCGTGGGTAAGGTTCATGCCCATGATCGTGTCGCCGGGACGCAAGCAGGCTTCGTAGACGGCGTTGTTGGCGGCCGCGCCGGAAAGGGCCTGGACGTTGGCATGGATAGCCCCAGCCGGCACCGCGACCCCTTGGGAGCCGTCGGTGGCAAAGAGCTCGGCGACCCGCTTGCGGGCCAGCGCCTCGACCGAGTTGGCGAACTCCGTGCCCCTGTAGAAGCGCCTGTCGGCGTAGCGCCGGTGCAGAGCGGCCTGCCAGGCGCAGTCCGCCAGTTCCTCCTCACTCTCGCACTGGGTGCGCCCTGAAGGGTAACCCTCGGCGTAGAGGTTGGTGAAGACCGAGCCGAGCACCTCGCGTATGGCGTGCGGCGCCAGGCTCTCCGAAGGAATGAAGATCAGTTTCTCGGCCTGACGGCGCTCCTCACAACCGAGCACCAGGGCAGAGTCGGGGTCGGCTGCTGCCAGTTCGCTCTGTTGAAAACGCTTGAGCAGATCTGCTTCGCCAGGCATTTCTCTCCTCCCGCGACGATGGAGCCGCACTCCGCCGCTGCGGCGGTTCCATCAAGACAATCTACCAAGGCTGTTCTGGGCCGGCCAGTGCAGCAGCCGAACCAACGGGGAAAGCAGTTCACTTATGCTGCGTGAGGTGTTGCTTCACGCCGACGGTAGCGCCGCCATCGTAGTAAGCCAGCTGCCAGCCAAGCGGATTCACCACGGGCTTCTCATCGATGAACCTGACGCCCTTGGCCCGTAGCTCGGCCATCCCAGCTTGAATATCGTCCACTTCATAGCCGATGTGCGCCAGCACCTGCCCGGTATTGCCGCCAAGTTTGGACTTGTCGTCGGGACACATCAACTCGACGCGCGTGTTGCCGCTCTTGACGAAGGCCTGCTCCTGCTTCGACCCCTCATTGCGGTAGCGGAGCTCGACCACGCCGCCGTAGAGATCACGGTACCACTTGATCGCCTCGTCCAGGTCCGAGACGTAGTAGCCGACGTGATGAACACCCTTGAACACTTACCCAACCTCCCAGGCCTTGTCCTCGGTCTGCCCAGGCAGAAAGCGGAAGGGCAGCCACACAGGATTATACGGCCTGCTCAGGGGAGCAACAAGGGCGGGCGCTGGCGGGGTTCTCCCCCCAAGGGGACGTAGTGGCAGGCCCGCCCGGCTGAGACGCCGAGCGCGACCGGATGGCCGATTCCCCCGCCAAGGACGTGGAGTCTCTGTCGGCGCTAGCCCAGCAGGTCGTCGACCATCTCGTCCAATCGCGGCAGACGAACGGCGCCCCCGACCGGTAACGAGACCTCCGCGAACAGCGGATTGTGGTCCGAGACGCCCTCGTCGTCGACCACGACCCGGCAGCTACGCACGCCAAAGCCCGGCGAAACGAAAATGTGGTCGAGGTCGCGTTCAGCAGCTGGCCCGTTGGGGAAGGAAAAGCGCCGTGGGTCGGAGAACGGCACGCCGGTCAGACTGAAGGCGTCGGCGAAGGCGCTGTGCAACGGCGATAGCTCCGCGGAGCCGGCACAGGCGTTGAAATCCCCGGCGACAATCACCGGCAGGTCGCTGCGAGAGAGTAACGAAACAGCTTCGCGCGATTGTTCGAAAGTGGTGCGCCAGAGGAAGGAGAAGTGGACGGCGGCGAAGATCACGACTTGAGAATCGACGAGGAGGTGGGTTTCCAGAAGACTGCGGCACTCCCGAGGACGACCGGAACACAGTTCGTGAACACGGAAATCGACGATCGGGAAGCGACTGAGCACCGCGTTGCCCCAGTAGTCGCGTTGCGGGTTGCCGCCGCGACGTAGATGGGACGACCCCTCCACGGGGGCGAACGCGTGCGCCATGCCGAGCGACTCCGCCAAGTAGGCGACCTGGTCGGCCACTCGGCCACCAGTACCGATCAGGGCTATCTCCTGCAAGCTGACTATGTCCGGCGAGTGCCGGCGAATGACGTCCGCTATCTTCTGGAGATCCAGGTAATCTCGTTCACGCCCCTGCCACCGGTTGTGGGCGCCCTCGCCACCCTTCATGTTGTAGGTCAACACCCTGATGGGCGGCAACCCCTCCCGGCCATAGTCGTGTGTCTCGACTGACTCCCGCTCGCTGCCCATTTGCCCCCCCCCGCTGCTTGCGTTCTGCCTAACGGGTCGCCCAGTCTTGAGCCGTCGCGTGCCGGGTCGAGCGTCGCCGTCGGCGTCTTGAGTCCAACGAAATGATACAGGAATGTGATCTACCCGTCAATTATGTAAACGGAAGCCCTGGCTATCTGACTGGACTTGGGCTCTACCTGGCCACTGGCGCTCAGGTTGACACTCGTTCGGGCGGGTAATACAATGCCCCGTGAAGCCACCCTAGTTCCGTCAAGAAAGGAGACCTGGTTGGATGAGTGAGAGCAGAGAAGAGCTGCTGGCGCGCCTTCTGGACCGGGCAACTGCCGTGCGCGCGGGCGTAATGGTTGCGCTCAACGCGGCAGGCAGTGGGCACGTAGGCGGCTCGATGTCCATAGCCGACGTTCTAACGGTGCTCTATTTCCACACCATGCGTTACGATCCCAAGAATCCCCGCTGGCCGGACCGCGACCGGCTGGTCCTGTCGAAGGGCCACGCTAACGCGGCCCTCACCCCCGTCTTAGCGGAGGCCGGCTTCTACGATAAGGAACTCGTCAAGACCTTCAACAAGTTGAACTCTCCCTTCGGCATGCATCCCGATATGCGGAAGATTCCCGGCTGCGACATGAGCACTGGGGCGCTCGGGCACGGCCTAGCCGTGGGCGTGGGCATGGCGCTGGGAGCCCGCTTGCAGAACAAGGGCTTCCGCACCTACGTCATCATGGGCGACGGCGAGCTGAACGAGGGTTCGATTTGGGAGTCCGCCATGGCCGCGGCGCGCTTCGGTCTCGACAACCTGGTGGGCATCGTCGACCGCAACCGCTTCTGCCTGGGCAGCGCCACTGAGGACACGATGCCAATCGAGCCTCTGGCAGACAAGTGGCGGGCGTTCGGCTGGGCGGTACGAGAAATCGATGGCAATGACTTGGCCCAGGTGGTGGACACATTCGATGCTGCCCCCTTTGTCGAAGGCAAACCGACGCTCATTCTGGCCCATACCGTCAAGGGCAAGGGCTTCTCGCGGGCCGAGGATCGCTGCGACTGGCACTACCAAACCGTGAATGAAGAGGTGCTGGAAGCCGCGCTGGCGGAGCTGCAGGCCCCGGGGCAAAGGAGTTAAGTGATGGCAGCAACACAAACGCCGACCAGCCAGCCAACGAAGTCGACCAGAGACGGGTTCGGCGAGGCTCTGCTGGAGATCGGCCGCGCCAATCCCAACGTGGTCGCCCTGACGGCCGATACCTTCACCCTCTCGCGCATCGATATGTTCGCCAAGGAACATCCTGAGCGCACCTTCGACGTCGGCATCGCCGAACAGAACCTGTTGGGCATCGCGGCCGGTCTGGCCTCCACGGGGCTGGAGCCCTACGTCACATCCTACGCCCCCTTCCTCACCGCCCGCAGCCTAGAGCAGCTGCGCAACGACATCTGTTACACCGGCTTCAACGTCAAAGTGTGCGCGGTGTGCGGTGGCATCGCCATCTCGGTCGGTGGCTCGACCCACCACGCCATCGACGACCTGGCTTTCCTGCGGGCCATTCCCAACATCACCGTGCTCGTGCCGGCCGACGCGGTGGAGTCCTACAAATTGACCAAGGCGATGGCCCAGCACCCTGGGCCGACCTACTTGCGCATGGGCGGCCGGGCGCCCGAGCCGCTGCTGGGCATCGGCGACTACCCAGTGGAGATTGGCAAGGCCTCCCAGCTCCGCGAGGGCAAGGACCTGACCATTATCGCCTGCGGTTCGCTGGTATTGCCTTCTCTGCGCGCGGCCGAGGCTTTGGCCGGCGAGGGCATCGAGGCGCGCGTGCTGAGCATGCACACGATCAAGCCTCTTGACCGCGACGCGATCGTCAAGGCGGCGAAGGAAACCAAGCGGATCGTCACCGCCGAGGAGCACAACGTGCACGGCGGTCTAGGTGGGGCGGTGGCCGAGGTCCTCGCCGAAACGGTGCCGGTGCCGATGCGTATGCTGGGCATCAAGGACGTGTTTGCCACCATCGGCGGCCTACAGGAACTGTACGATCTGTACCACCTGAACACCCAGGGCGTGCTCGAGACCGTCAAGGCGGTGCTCGAAGCCTAGCGGGAGTCTGAGGATCAGACGGCCGGACGCTGTCCGGCCGTCTATTTGCGTTCAGGCGTTCTCGGCTGCCGCCGTCGCCTCAACCGGCCTGGCACCGGTAACGGCCACCAGGTCATTCACTCTAAGCCGCAGATTGATCCCCCGCTTGCCGGCCGAGACGAGCACATACTCCAACCCCAAAGCCGGCCGGTCGATGTAGATGTCAAAGCCCTTGTTCAACAGCGCCAGGGCTGAGATGCCGCCGACCTGCAGTCCCGTGAGGCGCTCTGCTTCCTTGCGCAAAGCCATCCGTAACGACTTCTCGTCGACGCTCTTCGCCAGTCGCCGCAGGTCGATCTCCTTCTCGCTGGCTACCATCACCAGCAGCGGTTTGCCTTTCTCGCGCAGCACCACCAGAGTCTTGTAGACCTCGCTCGCCGGGAAGCCGAGTGTCGCCGCCACTTCGGTAGCCACGTGGATCTCCGGCGAGTAGGTGAATGCCTGATAGGGGATCTTCTTGCCCTCCAAGACGCGCATCGCATTCGTCTTCTCTTGACTCACCGGCCACCTCCGCGATTGCAGCGATTGTAAGTCCTCGGGGCACCGCCAGGCAACGTCAGTAGCCGCCGTTCGGTCGAGTCCGTTGCTCTTGACACCTGTTCACCGGACCGTTAATCTAGCTGCAAGAGGCGCGAAGCGCTGTGAGAGAAGTTGAAGGAGGCGCCCAATGACCTACGTCATCGCGGAGCCGTGCATCGGCGTCAAGGACACCGCCTGCACTGATGCTTGCCCCGTGGACTGCATCCATCCCCGCAAGGACGAACCCGGGTTCGCGGAAAGCGATCAACTGTTCATCAACCCGGACGAGTGCATAGAGTGCGGCGCCTGCGCCGCCGTTTGCCCCGTTGGGGCCTGCTTTGGGCCGGGCGAGCTGCCTGAGAAGTGGTCCTCCTTCGAGCAGAAGAACGCCGACCACTACCGGACCTAGACCTGCCCACCAGCCAATCGTACCCGCCAGTGGCCTTCGGTGTCATGACCGAAGGCCAATTCTTCTCCCGGTGCGATTGACAGCTCCCCGGCAGGCCTGTATGCTGCAGCCCGAGCCATCAGTGGAGGGCGGCGGTGACTGACAAACCGGTAATCGCCATGGCCTTGGGCGATGCCGCCGGCGTCGGACCCGAGGTAGTGGCCAAGACCCTCGCAGACGAGACAATCGGCACGTATTGCCGGCCCCTGGTGGTCGGCAACGCCTGGGTCCTGCAGCGCGCCCTGGATTTGACCGGAGCCCAGCGGGAGTTGCGGCCGGTGGCGCGCGTCGGCGAAGCTCGATTCTCTCCCCAGAACATCGAAATCCTCGAGACGGGTAACCTCACGCCCGAGCAGTTGCTGCCCGGCCAGAGCGCTATTGAAACCGGCCGGGAAAGCGCCGAGACGCTGCAACTGGCCGCCCGACTGGTAACAGCGGGCGAGGCTCAGGGGCTTGCCTCGGCGCCGGTGAGCAAGGCGGCGCTTGGCCTGGCGGGCTTCGGCCACGGGCACGTCGAGGTCGTAGCCCAGGTTGTCGGCGCCAACGGCCCTCTCACTTCGATGCTGGCGGGGCCGCGACTGAAAGTGGTCAACCTCACCGCCCACTGTTCGCTGCTCGAAGCCTGCCAGCGGGTGCGACGCGAGCGCATCGCGACGATGCTGCGCCTGGCCGACGCCCAGCTGCGGCAGTGGGGACAGTCCGCTCGCTTTGCCGTCTGCGCGCTCAACCCCCACAACGGCGAGAGCGGCAACTTCGGTCGCGAGGAGATCGAGGAGATCGCCCCCGCGGTGGCTGAGGCACGGGCGGCCGGCGTCGACGCCCGCGGGCCCTTCCCAGTGGATACCCTCTTTGCCCGGGCCCTGGCGGGCGAGTTCGACGTGGTGCTGGCCCTGTACCACGACCAGGGCTTCACCCCAGTCAAGACCTTAGCCTGGCACGAAACGGCCAGCTTGAGCCTGGGATTGCCGATTCCCTACGCCACCACCGACCACGGCACCGGCTTCGACATCGCCTGGCAAGGCCTGGCCCATCCCGGCAGCTTCCAGGCGGCCGTGCGCGCGGTAGTCTCCATGTGCCAGGGAGCACTCTAGCTGCTTGAGCCAAGATCGATGAGTGAGGTAGCGACAAGGTGAGCGAGAAGAACTGCTGGCAGGCGGTGGTCGACAGCCTCGAGGCCGAGGGCGTACGCTACGTCTTCGGCTTACCCGGCGGCCCCGCCCATCTCTACGACGCTCTCTACGACTCCAAAGTCGTGAAGCCGGTGCTGATGCGCCACGAAACGGCGGGGGTTTTCGCCGCTCTGGGCCATGCCCGCGTCAGCGGCGAGCCGGCCGTCTGCTTTGGCAGCGCCGGGCCCGGAGTAGCCAACCTCGTCACAGGCCTTCTGGAGGCCCAATCGGCGTGCACGCCGGTCATCGCCCTCGGGGTATCCTCGGCCATGCAGCACGCCGGCCTAGGCGCCTTCCAGGAAACCGACCAATTGGCGTTGTGCAAGCCCGTCACGAAGTGGAGCTTTCGGGTCACTACGCCCCAGCGAACGCCCTGGGCGATGCGCCGCGCCTTCTCCCTGACCACCAATGGCCAGCCGGGGCCGGTATACGTGGAGTTTCCCGGCGACGTGGCCCTGCGGAAGGCGGAGATGCCCGCTTATCGTCCGGCCGAACGCTGGCTGCGCACTGCCCCCGACCCGGACCGCCTCGCCGCGGCGGCCAAGCTGCTCGCGCAAGCCAAGCGGCCGGTAGTGGTGGCAGGCGGCGGCGTTGTGCTCTCCCGGGCAGGCGCCGAGCTGCTCAGACTGGCCGAGCGATTCTCTATCCCGGTGATGACCACTCTCTCGGGGCGGGGCGCCATACCGGAGGAACACCCCCTGTCGCTGGGTATGGTGGGGCTCTACTTCTCGCCTCTCGGCGAGCAAACCTATGCCGACGCCGACTTGCTGCTCATAGTTGGGTCGCGCTCGGAGGAGTTTCAGTCCGGCGCCTGGAAGTTCTTCCCGGCGGGCGCGAAGATGGTGCAGATCGACATCGCCGCCGACGAAATTGGCCGCAACTGGCTGCCCGACGCTCCGGTGGTCGCCGACGCCAGACTGGCCCTCGCCGCTCTGGGCGAGCGGCTGATGGTAGACGCCGCCAAACGCCAGGCCTGGCAGGAGCGGGCGCGGGCAATAGCCGGCAAGAAAGCCGCCTACGAGACTGAGGTAGCAGCCGAGTGCCGCGACGAGGGCGTGCCCCTGAAAAGCAAGCGCATTGCCCACGAGCTAAGCGAAGTCTTCGGTCCAGACACGATCCTGGTCAACGAAAACGGCGGCCAGGATCTGTGGACTTATGCTCATCCCTACTATCAAGTGCGGAGCGGTGGGCTGTGCGTGCCGCCGGGCGAGCAGACGTGCATGGGGTTCGCCACCGGCGCGGCCATCGGCGCCAAGCTGGCCGCCCCGGACAAGAACGTCGTCTGCGAAACCGGGGACGGGGCCTTCCAGTTCTTCAACGAAGAGATTGCCTCGGCCAAGCAGGCAGGCGCCGCCGTGACCTTCCTGGTGCTGAATTCCTTCTCCTTGGGCTGGCCCAAGTTCGGTCAGAAGCGTCTGGGAAATCGGTTCATCGCCACCGATTTCACTGTTCAACCTGAATTCGCCCTTCTGGCCAAGGCCAGCGGCTGCTACGGGGAGCAGGTGCGGGAACCGGCCGAGATTCGGCCCGCTCTAACGCGCGCCCTGGGGGCCAATCGGGATGGGCTGCCGGCCGTGCTGGAGTTCATCGTAGACGAGACCGAGCTGCCCTACGGCTTCCAGAGCTACTACGAGCGCACGGGAAGGTAGCGCCGAACGGTCGCAGCTACCTCAGGAACGGGCGGGGGCCTACGAAGAGAAAGCCGGCAGGTTCACCGAATCTACCGGCTTCTTCTTTGCCCCTTACTAGTCTGCACCTGAGGCTAGGGGGACGGGAGCCTCCGACCCTCGACGTAGCCAGAGTATGGCAGCCACGCCTACCAGTGCGAACAGAGCCTGGGAGGACCAAGCCAGAGGATAGGACCGCGTGGCGTCGACGATGTAGCCAAAGACGGGCGGGCCGACCACGGTGCCGCCGGCACAGACCATGAGGCACAGCCCCACGGCGGTCCCCGCCTTCTCCCTGCCGGCGGTCTCGCCGACGAAGACGTGGTAGAGACCGCTCCAGCCCACGGCGACAGCGCCGAAGATCATAATGAGAGCCAGGGCACCGTATTCCGGCAGCAACGGCATGACCGGCCCGAATGCCAGCGCCACCACCCCACAGAGCCCCGTTAAGGCCAACATGACCGGCGTGCGTCGCCCGCCAAAGAAGCGGTCGCTCACTATGCCCCAGCCAACGCGCCCTGCCGCGCCGCTCATCTGCCCGATGGTAAGGAAGAATCCGGCCGCGACGATGGACACGCCCACGGTCTCCTGCAGGTAGAGCGAAAGGTAGCTCATGTAGGTGGACTGGTTGTAGCCGTAGCAGAAAGCCAGAACGCAGAGTACCAGAATCCGGGAGTCCCCGGATACGGCCCGCAACATGGTCAGTCCGGACGTCTGCCGGACCCCGCCGACGGTCTGCTGGGGATGCTCGCTGTAGAGCAGGTAGTAGGCGCCGCCGATGACGGTGGCCACGATGCCGACGGCCAGCACCGCCGCCCGCCAGCCGCCCAGAGCCAGAGCCAGGGTGGGCAGAATAGCCGCCGCCAGAGCGCCGCCCAGGGCGTAGCCGGTCTGCTTTATACCCATGGCGGTGCCGCGGAAGCGGGCAGCAAACCAGTAGAGGATGGCCTTAGTGGTGGCCGGGCTGATGACGCCGGTTCCCAGCCCGGAGATGAAGAGCAGGGCTAGGCTCAGCGGCAAGGAATGCACCAGACTGACCACGGTGAACGAGAAGCCGCTCCAGAGGAGGGCAGCCGCTACCACCCGGCGCACGCCCAGTACGTCGGATAGCCAGCCGGCCGGCAGGGCGCTCACCAGCGCCCCCATGGAGCCGGCGGACAGCATGATGCCCAGCTCGGCGCGGGTCAGGCCGAAGTCATCTTGCAAGAGTATCGCCAGCGGCGCCAGAGACAGGCTGGAAGTGGCCACCATCGTCTGTGCCATCCAACCAGCGAGCAACCCTTTGCGCTGGCGGCTGATGTACGCTCGGGTATTCACCAGGGTCAGTCTAGTGCCGGTCCGAGCGATTGTCAACGCGGCATATGCTATACTGCGGCCGGCGCGGCCGCCGGGCGATGTGCCTGCTCGGGCGGTCGCGGTTTATTGCCTCCGCCCGCCGGGGCGGACTCACAGAAGGAGAGCAAAATGACGCTGCCGAAGATGGCGAGGGTACGGCAGGTTTTCGATGTTTCCTACGTGCAGGACGTACCGGGCGAGGTGCGTCAGCAGATGGCGACGCTGGGGCTCGCCGGGCGCGTGCGGCCGGGTCAGCGCATCGCCATTACGGCCGGTAGCCGCGGCATCGCCAACATGGCCGAGATCATTGCCACCATCGCGGCGGAGTTCAAAGCCGTCGGGGCGCAGCCCTTCGTGGTGCCGGCGATGGGTAGCCACGGCGGCGCCACCGCTGAGGGCCAGCGAGAGATGCTGGCGGGCTACGGCATCGTGGAGCAGCGCATCGGCTGCCCGATTCTCTCCTCTATGGACACCGTGGAAATCGGGCACACGCCCGATGGCATACCGGTTTGGCTGGACCGCAACGCCGCCGAGGCGGACGGCATCTTCGTGGTCGGTCGGGTCAAAGCCCATACCGCGTTCAAGGCGCCGAACGAGAGCGGGCTGATCAAGATGATGGCCATTGGCCTGGGTAAGCGCCAGGGGGCGGATACCTACCACCGCCACGACATCGGCAGGGTCGTGCTCGCGGCCGGCAGGGTAGTGCTGGCCAGGGCCAAGATCGTCGGCGGGCTAGGCATAGTCGAGAACAGCCGCGACCAAACCTGGAAGCTGCAGGCCATCGGGCCGGAGTCGATGGAAGAGGTAGATCGCAACTTGCTGGTGGAGGCCAATCGGCTCCTGCCGCACGTGCCATTCGACT
>JAMCYS010000154.1:21860-78694 GCA_023473795.1 Chloroflexota bacterium
GAGTTCAGACGTGTGCTCTGCCGAGGTCCCGGTGACGCTGGAGACCGACCGAGAGGCGATCGAACTGGCCTGCAAGACCTTTGCCGCCGAAACGGTCAAGGCGGCGCGGATTCGATTGAAGAGGTAGATCGCAACTTGCTGGTGGAGGCCAATCGGCTCCTGCCGCACGTGCCATTCGACTACCTGGACGTGCTGATCGTGGACGAGATGGGCAAGAACATCAGCGGCACCGGGATGGACCTCAATGTCATCGGCATCTGGCGGCGGCTGGGTGGGGAGCAGAAGCCCTACTACAAGTACATCGTCGCCCTCGACCTCACCCCGGAAAGCCACGGCAACGCCTTGGGCATTGGCATGGCCGATCTCACCACTCGCCGGTTGGTGAACAAGATCGACTTCCACGCCACCTACACAAACGTCATGACGACCAACTTCTTCACCACGGGCAAGGTCCCGGTGACGCTGGAGACCGACCGAGAGGCGATCGAACTGGCCTGCAAGACCTTTGCCGCCGAAACGGTCAAGGCGGCGCGGATCAAGAGCACGTTGGACCTGGAGCATATCTGGGTCTCGGAAGGCCTGCTGTCCGAAGTGAGGCAGCGCGAGGCTCTGGTGGTGGAAGACGACCCCCGGCCTCTGTCGTTTAATTCGGAGGGGGCGCTGGTCTAGACGGCCCAGCGACAAGGTGGCTATCGGCCGCCGCCGCCAGTAGAAGTGGCGGGGCGGCAAATGGCCGCCAATCGAGACAACGGCGCCCTCTACTCTGCCAGACAGGCACGCTCCCTGCAAGCTCGCCGGCGAGGAATGGGGTTCCAGGGCCAGACTGCTTTGGCAGGACGGCGCCCCGTCGCTGAGGTGAAGTATGGCACTCACGAGCACCGCCAACGTACTGGTCGGTCAATCCGGGGGCGTCACGGCGGTCATCAACAGTAGCCTGGCCGGCGTCGTCCAGGAGGCGCTGCGGCAACCCGCTATCGGCTCCGTGCTCGGCATGCGCTATGGCATCCAGGGTCTGCTGGCCGATCAGGTGATCGACCTGGGGAGACAGGACCCCGCGGTCCTCGAGGCACTGCGCGGCACGCCGGCCGCCGCCCTGGGCACCTGCCGCTACAAGCTGCAGCCCGCCGACGCCGAACGGGTGGTCGAGACATGCCGGCAACTGGGCGTCAGATACTTCTTCTACATAGGCGGCAACGACTCGGCCGATACCTCTCACCGCATCGCCCTGGCGGCTGCCGACCTCGGCTACGACCTGCGAGTGATCGGCGTGCCCAAGACGATCGACAACGATCTGCCGTTCACGGACCACTGCCCCGGCTACGGCAGCATCGCCCGCTTCGTGGCAATGGCAGTCGCCGATGCGGGCCGCGACACGGAAGCCAACCGTTTTGTCGATCCGATCAAGATCGTCGAGGTGATGGGGCGCAACGCCGGCTGGGTGGCGGCGGCTGCCGCCCTCGGCAAGCACTCCCAGGAGGACGCACCCCAATTGATCTTCCTGCCCGAGCGCCCCGTCACCGTGGAGCGCTTCCTGGCGGAAGTGCGGCGTGTGTACGACCGGCTGGGCTTTGCCGTGGTGGTGGTCCCGGAGACGATGCGCGACGAGAAGGGGCACCCGCTGGCCGAGGAAGGAGCCGAGCGCAGCGACGCCTTCGGCCACCGCCGCCTGGCGGGCGCCGCCAACCGCTTGGCGAACCTGATCGCGGACCGCTTGGGCATCCGCGCCCGCTGGGACAAGCCGGGCACGATCCAGCGCTCTCTAATGGCCGCGGCCTCGCCGGTTGACCTCGACGAAGCCTACTTGGTGGGGCAGATGGCCGTGCGCCATGCCCTGCGGGGAGAACACGATCAGATGGTGATTCTACAGCGGGAAGAGGGCCCGGGGTACGCCTGCCACACCGGCTTGGCGCCCCTCGCCGAGATCGCCAACTGCGAGCGGCGACTGCCGCCCGAGTTCATCGCCCCCGAAGGCACGATGGTGACCGAGGCTTTCCGGGAATACGCCTTGCCGCTCATCGGGCCGCCCCTCACCAGGTATCCCAGACTGAGCTAAATGCCGACTGGGAAAAGGCGGGGCAGGCGCCCCTGCTCGTCACTCGACGCCGACCACCCGCTTGCTCCACTTGGCGCGCTGTTCGGCACGGACTTCTTCGCTCGCCGATCGATAGCCGGCGAGGAACTCCGCGCGAAAGTGGCTGAAGGACCCCTCCAGTATGGCCGCTCGGATGCGCGCCGTAAGTCGCTGCAGGAAACGCAGGTTGTGAATTGTGGCCAGGCGGTAGGCCAGCAGCTCCTCGCAGCGGAAGAGGTGGTGGAGGTAGGCCAGACTGAAGGTGCGGCAGGTGTAGCAGTCGCAGTCACCCTCGACGGGGGAATTGGCGTGCTTGTGAGCGGCATTGCGCACGTTTATTCGACCGTGCCAGGTGTAGAGCCCGCCGTTGCGCGCCACCCTGGTCGGCAGCACGCAGTCGAACATGTCTACCCCGTGAGCCACGCCCTCCACAATGTCTTCGGGCGAACCGACGCCCATCAGATAACGCGGCTTGGCCGCCGGCAGCAGCAGCACCGTCTCCGCCAACAGCTCGTACATCTGTCCCTTGGGCTCGCCGACGCTCAAACCGCCGATGGCATAGCCGGCGAAGCCCAGACCTGAGAGGAAGCGGGCGCTCTCGTGACGCAGCGCGGGGTAGGTCGAGCCCTGGACGATGCCAAAGAGGGCCTGGTCTACACGGGTGTGTGCTGCCAGGCAGCGCTCGGCCCAACGATGGGTGCGCCCCAGCGCCTCTCGGGCGTATGCTTCCGAACACGGATAAGGCGTGCACTCGTCGAAAGCCATGGCCACGTCGGCGCCGAGCAGCTCCTGCACGGCCGTGGCCCGCTCTGGGGTGAAGTAGTGCTCGGAACCATCCACGTGGCTGCGAAAACGGACGCCGTCTGCGCCAACTTGGCGCATGTGGCCCAGGCTGAAGACCTGGAAACCGCCGCTGTCCGTGAGAATGGGCCGGGGCCAAGCCATGAAGCGGTGCAAGCCGCCCATTTCGGCCACCAGCTCGGCTCCGGGGCGAAGGTACAGGTGATAGGTATTCGCCAGGATGAACGTCGCGCCGAGGGAGGCCACGTCGTCCGGCCCCAGACTCTTTACCGTCGCCTGGGTGCCGACCGGCATGAAGAGAGGCGTCAAAGCGACCCCGTGCGGGGTTCGCAGGCTGCCGGCGCGCGCCTCGCCGACCGGGAAGCGCCCCTCCAAGGTGAATTCCAGACTCAACTGGCCGACCTCCCCAGCGGTGGATTCGGGCGATTGTAACACGGACTGCTTCGGCAGACGCAACCGCGAGTCCCTGCGGCGCGAGGCCACTCCGGAGGCAAGCCGCCTGGCGCGGGCGACGCCCTTCGGCAGGGCGAGGACTATCTTGGCGAGGCCCGCCGCGTTCTGCTATGCTTCCGGCGAGGTGTGAGTCAGAGATGCCCGTAAGCAGAAGTGCGTCTAACACGCCGGGGTTCCTGCGCTCTTTCCCCTACTTCTCCAGCCTCGGTCCCGACGAATTGGCGGGTCTGGCAGCGGAGGTTGTCATCCGGGAGTACGGCAAAGGCGAGCTCGTCGCGCTCGAGGGTGAACCCTGTCGCGGCCTCTGCCTGGTTAGGGCCGGGCGGGTGCGCGTCTTCAAGACGTCGCCCGACGGCCGCACACAGGTGCTGAGCATGGCGGGGCCGGGCGAGTCCTTCAACGAGGTGCCGAACTTCGACTCTGGCCCCAATCCGGCGAGCGTCGAAGCGCTGGAGCCCACGACGATCTTCCTGCTGCACCGGGAGACAGTGCTGCGGGCGGTGGAACGCTATCCCAGCGTGGCTCTGGCAATGCTGAACGTCTTCGCCCGGCGTCTCCGCCACCTGACCGGCGTGGTGGAGGACCTCTCCTTTCGCCACGTCACCAGCCGTCTGGCAAAAGTGCTGCTGCAGTACGCCGCGGAGCCTGCTCCTGGGCGAGGCGAAAGCGGACTGACGCAGCGGTTGACCCAGCAGGAGATGGCGGCGATCGTCGGCACCGCACGGGAAATGGTGGGGCGTTCACTGAAGGCCCTGGAGGCCCAGGGGGCGCTGCGCGTGGAACGCAACCGAATCATCATCCTCAATCGCGACCTGCTGGAGCGAATAGTCTAGTGGCGTGACTTTGATCACATCCCCTGGTTGTCGATTCCTCTACAATACTTCCAGTGAGACCCAGGGAGCGTACACCCGGACGGCTCGACACCCTGGGTAAATTGCGGGGAGGGGTTGGCTATGATCGCGGTTCTGCCGATCCTGGACGGCGAGCGTTGCCAGGGCTGTGGGGACTGCGTCGCCGGCTGCCCGACAGGGGCCGTGGCCCTGGTCGAGGGCCGGGCGGCCATCGTGCATCCCGACGACTGCAACTATTGCGCCGACTGCGAAACCCTCTGCCCTAGGCAGGCGATCTCCTGCCCGTTCGAGATAGTACTTGGTGATTGATATGGCACTCAACCGCTCCTGTCCGGGCTCCCTATCGCTCAAAGAACCGAAGCCTGAGTATCAGGTCTGTTCCCGTTGCGGCTACGAGGTCGAGATCTGGAGCGACGAGTTCAAGCGTCGTTGCCCGCAGTGTGGCGGCCTGATCGTCAAGGGCCGGCAAAACTCGTGCATCGACTGGTGCCAATACGCTAAACTTTGTGTGGGAGAAGAAACCTACGCTCGGATAATGGCCGAACGCCAGCGTCTGGGTGGGGATAAGTAAGGGGGGCAACGTCGATGCAGGAAGAGGTCAAACAGGCGCTGGAGTCGGTACGCTCTCATTTGCGAGCCGACGGTGGGGACATTGAGCTGGTGGAAGTCGACGAGGTGTCGGGCACGGTCAAGGTGCGATTGGTCGGCGCCTGCGATGGCTGCCCTGGCGCTCGCTTCACCTTGGCTAATGGGGTAGGCCGGGTACTACGCGAGCGCGTCCCGGGCGTGAAGCACGTCGTGGCCGTCTGAGGCCCAGGGCAGCGCCTATCGCTCGTGCCCATCCCTCGGCCCCGGCGGGGAGGCAAGTGCTCCACGACCGGGGCTGTTTCACCTTACTTCGCCGGGCCTCGGCAGGTGGTGGGCAGCGGCTCATTCGCTAACAGTGCTGCCTGTTCTTGACCAGTCAAGCCGCCGGCAGTCCCGTGCTCCCTCTTGACCGCCAGCGAACCGCTTCCGCTGCCTCACTTGTTCGCTCAATCCAGCAACCGGCAGGACTATTAATGGGAAACCGATGAGCGAAGCTTGACAAATGCTCCCCTGCGTGGTAAGAATAGAGAGTTGCGGCGCCCAAGGTGGGCTTGCGCTTAGCCGTTTAGTTAGCATACCCCGAGCCCCCGTTTGTCCCATTGGGGCAGATCGTGGCGTAACTCGCCTCGAGATATTACGTCATCTATTTGGTGTGGGGAGGAGACAACGTGACCCTTGCGGCCACCGAAATGGTCAGCCTCGGTCGACCACTAGAGATGGAGCTGGACCTCAGCGAAGACTTGCTGGATGCTCCACAAGATATCCTCGACCTGGAGGACCCTGCACTAGCAGAGGGCGCCGATACATGGTCGACCCTTGAAGACAGCGCGGGCTTTAGTCCCGAAGCCGGCGAAGAGGTGGATAGAATCTTGATTGCCGACATCGATTTCGCGAAAAATGCCGCACCCGAGGGAACCACTGAAGAGCGCACGCACCTCAACTGGGACGCTTCGGACGAGGGCGAATTCAAGATCGGCGCTACGCCGACTTGGGGCAACCTGGACCTGCACGAGAATATCGACAACCCGGTAACGCTGTATCTGCGTGAAATCGGTAGGGTTCCCCTCTTGTCCACCGCCGACGAAGTCAGCCTAGCCAAGCAGATAGAGCGCGGCCTGCAGGCATCGGTTTGGCTGTTGCGGGCTGATTTGACGCCGGAAGAGCGCAGCCGCTGCCAGTGTGAAATGGCTAGAGGCGACACAGCCCGGCATCGCCTGACCGAAGCCAACCTGCGCCTCGTCGTCAGCATCGCCAAGAAGTACATCAACCGCGGGCTTTCTCTTCTCGATCTGATTCAGGAAGGCAACATCGGCTTGACGAGGGCAGTGGAGAAGTTCGATTACCAGCGCGGCTTCAAGTTCAGCACCTACGCCACCTGGTGGATCAGACAGGCTATTACGCGCTCCATCGCAGACCAGGCTCGCACAATCCGGGTACCGGTGCACATGGTGGAGTCGATCAACCGGCTGTCGCGCACCTCGCGTCAGCTGCAGCAGGACCTCGGCAGAGAACCGACCAGAGCCGAGCTGGCTTGTGAGATGTGCGTCAGCCTGGACAAGGTACGGGACATCGTAAAAGCCGCCCAACAGCCCATCTCCCTCGAGACACCTGTCGGCGAGGAAGAAGACAGCCTGCTGGGCGACTTCATCGAAGATCGCGCCTCGCCGTCGCCGACGGAGGCGGCATCCCGGCAGCTGCTCAGCGAGCAGGTCGAGTCCGTGTTGAGCACCCTGACTTATCGTGAGCAACGGGTGCTGCAGCTGCGCTTCGGCATGGGCGACGGTCGCGCACGCACGCTCGAGGAAGTCGGTCGCGAACTCGGCGTCACGCGCGAGCGCATCCGGCAGATCGAGGCCAAGGCGCTACGCAAACTGCGCCATCCCAGCCGTCGCAAGAAGCTCAAGGAATTCCTGGAGTAGTCAGCTAGCGGTTAGGGCACTGGGCCCCGGGGCGTCCGCCCCGGGGCCTCGCTTTTTCTCAAACTGGAACGAATCCTGCCCCTGCTGGACAGCAGGCAGCGAGCCTGCCTAATCGGGGGTGAACGAACAGATGCAGTTCGGTCTGGGCATTACCGTGACTTCGTTAGACGAAGACGAAGTAGGCGAGATCCGCTGGTTGGTTGTGGATCCCGCCAAGAACGCCCTCAGCCACGTGGTCGTAGCCGACGGCCAAGGTAGCAGGGAGGGCACGGCCGTACCTGTCTGGGCCGTTTCCCGGGCCGAGGATAGCCTCGTCAGCCTGGAAACGGATGCCGCCAGCGTCGTTCGCTTTCCTCGCTTCGGGCTGCGTCGATCACCCGGCCACGAGGCGCCGGCAGTGCCACACGAGCCAGGCGATTTCCCTTTCCTCTTTCCCGAGGACGGCAGCCTGCCAGCGGCGGCCGTGGCCCTCGCCGCCGACACCGAAGTGCGTTGCCGGAGCCAGACGCTGGGCACGCTGGCAGCGGTGTTCGCCGATGATTACACAGCCGAAGTGACGACCCTGGTGGTGCGGCTGAAAGAGGAAGACAAGTTGGTCGACATCCCAATGAGCTGGGTGCGTGACCTGACGCGCAGCGCTATCCGTTTGGACTGCCACCCTGAGGACGTGGCAACACTGCCGGCGACAGCATGGCAGCCCGCCAGCTAATCCGCGGACCTCGGTCCGCTCTGCTACAAGAAGATCGACGTCGCGTTGATCAGCAGGACGAACACCATGATGACGTTGATGATGCGCAGGCTGAGCCAGATGCGCGGGAAACGGTACTGCAGGCGGATAATCACGTAAAGGACTGCCAGCACCAACAACGCCTTGAAGGCATACATCCCCCACTCGCCCCAGGTGTGGAGCAGCCACCCTGGCAGCGCATTGGCCTCGACCGCACCACGCCGGAAGCTGATGGCGGTGGTGACGATGTCCCCGAACTGCAACGTGAGGAAAACGACGACGAGAGACAGCTTGCCGGAGGCTCTGAGGGCCTGGATACTCATGGCGTACATTATACCAGCGGTCGTCCGGTCAGTAAATGGTTAAACCGAGGTTGTGAGGTGCGGATGGCGGCCCAGTCTGTCCGCCTCCACCAGGCAAGCCTTAGACCTGTCCGCTTATTGACACCCCTTTCTCGCCGTGCTACCCTTGAACCAAGGCAGACAGATGCGGATGCTGGGCGAACAGGCCGGCGGAACGCCAGATTGCCTTACGGTTTGATGGCCTATGTTGGGTGGAGCAGCCCTGGCTAGCCAGGCGGCTTGGCACCGCCCCTCCAAGTGGTGGTGCTTGACCAACTTTGGGCCAGCCCTCTTGGTATATGCCCAGACAGAGCCTCTCCTCAGCGACCCATGGCTTGAATTGGCAAGGGAGGTAAGCGAATGCAGTTGCTGGTCAGGGGGAAGAACCTAGAAGTCAGCGAAGCGATGCGCGCTCACGTGGAGAAGAAACTCGGCCGTCTGGACCGCTATCTCGACTCCGTGGCTCAGACGGAGGTGGAGATTTCGCTGGAGAAAACCAGAGCCGCCAGCGATCGGTATGCCGTGCAGGTCACTATGCTCACCAACGGCAGCATAGTCCGGAGCGAGGAACGTGCCCACGATGTCCCCACCGCCGTCGACGCAGTAGTGGAGGTTCTGCAGCGGCGTCTAGTGGGTTTGAAGGAAAAACACTACCGCAGATCCAAGACCGCCCCCAAGGAGGCCCTGGCTGAGGCCTTGGCAGCCGACCTGGGACCGGAGTCGGTCGAAAGCGAGGACGTGCACGAGGTCCCGGTGGCGCGAGTCAAGCGCGTCGCCATCAAGCCGATGTCCGTGGACGAGGCGGCGGAGCAAATGGAATTGCTCGGGCACGATTTCTTTCTGTTTTACAACTCCGCTACGAACCTAGTCAGCGTGGTTTACCGTCGGTTCAGCGGCGACTACGGCCTCATCGAGGCCGAACTAGGGGCTTAGACGTACTATAAACCGCCCGCCTGAAGCCGCTTGGTGTGGTCAAGCGAGCGGCCGATTCAACCGTCAGACACGCTAACAACGTCAGGCAAACCGTCCGGGACGGGCGTCTGACGATACGCCCAGGCACTCAATCCCAGGAGCAGGAGGTATCCAGCAGCCTGGGAGGAATAGAGGATCTGGCTGGCCCAGACGGGCAGGATTCTAGAGGCCTCAGGCGAGCCAAGCAAGGCGGCTGGCAGCGGGTATGGCAATGAAATGAGTATCGCTGCCACAATGGCAGGAACTCTCAGCCGCTGTTGGCGTAGCGTCTCGACCAACTGCGGCAGCGCCAACACGGCGCAGTACCACATCGAATTGGGCAGTAGGACGAGCAAGGCCACCGGCCCCGCTGCGGGCGGCAGCCAACATAGTGCAACCAGGCCGACGGCGACGAGCAGGAGGGTGAGCGGCAAGATGGCTTGTGGCGCGTCAAGCACTGGTGTCAGCGGAGTGCCGCCCAGCAGGCGTTGCACCGCGACGTAGGGCGAGCTATTGCCCCAGTCCTGCAAGATGACCCGGGTTTCCACGCCGGTGAGCCCGCTAACGTAGTGGTACGCTCCGTCCAGGCCGATGACCAGCAGGCTGGCAAGCCCCCCAACCGCCAGCGCCGTTGTACCCCCTGCCACAACCCGCCAGCGTCCACGTATCAGGTAAGGCAAGAGCAGGAGCGCCGGATAGAACTTCAGCGTCCCTGCCGCGCCGATCAATAGTCCAGCCCGCCAGTCTCGAGAGCGAGCCGCGTACTGCCACGCTAGCACGATCAGAAGCAGAATCAGAATCTCGTATTGAGCCAACCAAAGGTGAAACAGAGCGGGTGGCCACAAGGACAACACCAACGCCGCACGCCAAGACAGCCCGAGCCGTCGCCCTACCCAGGCCAGTGCCCAGACGGACAGGCCGAGCCACACCAGCGAAGATACCTCAAACGGCAAGAAGGTGAGCGGCCAGTTTAGTAGCCACACGGTAGGCGGATGGAAGTTGGCATAAGGGTACGCAGGTTGGGCTTGCGGAAAGTAAGCGAGCTGCAGTTGACGCAAAGGCGTGAAAGGCGGCAACCCGTCGCGGAGCGCCCTTGCGGTCATGTGGTCGATGAGCGTGTCTTTCCCGTAGGAGAACGGTGGGAGCAGGGCGCGAACAAGCGCCGAGCCCACGGCGAATGTGATGGCGCCCACCTGCAAGAGACGTCGCCAGCGCCCTTCCCGATTCACTGGTTTAGACAAGTGCTGCCACCCAAATGAAGTCCGCGCCCCCGAAGCTGCGGGCCAGCAGCGCCTGGCCGCGGCCTTCAGCCCGACCTCGAGGCGATAATCAGTCCCAAGCAGACGATAGCCACCCCTAACCAACGGCTAAAGGGCACGTGCTCGCCCAGCTGCACCCCCGACAGAGCGAGAACGAGAACGATGGCAAGGGCCATAAACGGGTAGGCAAGACTGAGATCGACACGGGACACGGTAACCGTCCAGCATCCTGCCGCAAGAACGGCGCACGTTAGTCCGGCCACCACTCTCACGTTCCCCAACGTCGCGCAAACGAAACCCCAGATGGCACTGGACTCCGTCGGGAAGGTGCCAACCTCTACCATGCCTTTCTTGACCAGAAGCTGCCCGACCACGGTGAAGAAGACGGTTCCGGATATGCTTAACCAGGACGGCAACGTCAAGTGACTCACGCGCTAACCACCATCGTGTTCGCCTACCGGCGACTCAATCAGCGATGCCACTACCCTTTCCTGATCGTCTTTGGTCAGGGAAGTGTAGAACGGGAGCCTAAGTAGTCGGTCACTCACATCTTCACACACCGGGCAATCGCCGGGCATACCGCCAAAACGGCGGCCCATCTCGGAGAGATGCAAGGGCAAGTAGTGGAAGACGGACAGTATACCGCGTTGCTTCAAGCGTGCGATTAGCGCCTGCCGATGGCCCAGGCCTGGCAGCAGAAGGTAGTACATGTGGTAGGGTTGTTGGCAATGTGCGGGCACAATGGGCCTGCGCACCCCAGATCGCTCAGCCCAACCGGCCAGTTGCTCGTCGTAGCGAAGCCAGAGGCGTCGGCGCGCTGCCTGGATGTCTTCCCATGCCTCCAGCTGTGCCCAGAGGAAAGCTGCCAACAGCTCTGAAGGCAGATAGCTTGAGCCGAGATCGACCCAAGTGTACTTGTCCACCTGGCCCCGGAAGAAGCGGCTGCGATTGGTACCCTTCTCGCGCAGTATCTCCGCCCGTTCAACTAGCGCCGGGTCGTTGATTACCAGCGCTCCTCCTTCTCCACAGGAGAAGTTCTTGGTCTCGTGAAAGCTCTGAGTGGCCAGGCACCCGAATGTGCCCAGTCGCCTGCCTTTGTACGAGCCAAAAAGACCGTGGGCGTTGTCCTCCACCACGGCAAGGCCATATCGCCGCGCTACGTCCAGGATGGCGTCCATCTCACAGCCCACGCCGGCATAGTGCACGGGGACGATAGCCTTGGTGCGGGGAGTGATCAGCCCCTCCAGAAGCGTCTCATCAAGATTCAGGGTATCAGGGCGTATGTCCGCGAATACCGGACGCGCGCCACGCATTACAAACGCATTCACGGTAGAGACGAAGGTAAAGGATGGGACTATTACCTCATCGCCTGGTTGGACATCTAGCAGGAGCGCAGCCATTTCCAGCGCGTGAGTGCAGGATGTGGTGAGCAATACCTTCGCCGCGCCTAGTCTTTGCGCTAGGAATGCGTGGCACTTGGCGGTGAAAGCCCCATCGCCAGATAGATGGCCGCTATCAACAGCCTGAAGCAGGTACTCAATCTCTCTGCCGGCCAAGCTTGGTCTATTGAACGGAATGGTATTCTGGCCCACAGCCGCTCTCCTATTACTCAAACCACTTGTGATACCACAGCCCCAAAGACTCGGTGAAGAAGCCGCACCGCTGGTACAACCGCTGGGCCGCCACGTTGCGACCCTGGGTTGCCACGGCAACCTGGCTAGCGCCGGTGGCTGTGAACCAGGCAAGCGCAGAGTGAACAAGCGCCCGGCCTATGCCGTGGTGTTGCGCAGAGCCGTTCACACCCAGCAAGCCGATCCGACCGGTCCCGGGAGAGTCGAGATGGCAGGTTACGTAACCCTGTGGCTCACCCTTGAGATCCGCGACCAGGACATTCTGAGCATACCCATCCAGACTAACCAGAATCCAAGTCTCATAGAAGCTGCGGCAGCGCTCTGGCGCGAATCCCGCGTCGATAGCAAATCGTGTGTCCCGGTAGTTCTCCCCAGCGATTGCCACTAGCGCCTCTCGGTCGGCTGGCAAGGCCGGCCGCACTGTCACGCCAGGTGTATCCATCGAGATTGAGCGCCCGTTAGCCATCGACCAGCTGAGTCCAACACGAACGTCCACCAGGCGATAGCCATTGGCCTCGGCCACACGAGTAGTCTCTGGATCGGACGGGCTCGCCAGGAAATAGAGGCAGCGAACCTGGTACGCCCTACACCATTCCCTCACACGACCCTGGGTCTCGGCTGAGAGGGTAGAACCGTTTACTCTGGCAATCCGAAACCCCCAGAAGCGCGTATCCCAGTCTAGGATCTGGCAGGGCTCCAACTGACTCATTCCCTGGCGTCTCCAGCAGGCATCCGGGCTATCCTCATTGGTCCCACTGCGCCCTGCATTGCAACACCCCCGCCCAGCAGTTCTCTCTCACCGCCCATCGCATCTCGAATAGCGTATGCCGGCTTGTCCATGGTGCGAAAATGCATCCGCGCGAGGTACTCGCCTATGATGCCAAGCGCGAAGAGCTGGGCGCCCGAGAAGATAGCGATTACCGAGGCGAGGAAGGGGAAGCCCGGCACTGACCCGCCCTCCATGACAAACCGGCCAAGTACGTAGGCCAGCACAACGAGACCGAAGATGGTGCAGGAGAAACCTAGCCAGCTGGCTAGCTGCAGAGGAAGAGTGCTAAAGCCGGTCATCATGTTCAAAGCGTGAGTAACGAGTTTTCGCAAGGTGTATTGCGAGGCGCCCACTGCCCGCGGGTCGTGGCGCACCTTCACTGCCGCGAACTTCGCTGTGGCCCAGGTCAGCAGCACGTCTACCGACACGAAAGGCCCCTGGAACGTCACGAAGGCATCTCGCAACTGCGTACGGAAGGCTCGGAAGGCACTAACCTGCCGGGCCGTCTCGGCACCCATGGTGCTTTCCAGGGCGAGCTTGGTGATCTGCGAGGCAAGGTCTCGCCAGAGCCCATGCTGCTCTTGAAGGGGCGGCCCATACACGACGTCGTAGCCCTCCGCCATCTTGGCCAGCAGATTTGGCATCTCTTCCGGTGGATTCTGCAGGTCATCATCCATGGTCACGATCACCTCCCCCTTGGCGGCTCTGATGCCAGCAAGGAGGGCGTTGTGCTGTCCGTAGTTGCGCATCAAGTTCAGGCAGCGGATGGCCGGATAGGCAGCGCTGAGCTCCTGCAGACGGTCCCAGCTGGTGTCGCGACTACCGTCGTTCACCATGACAACTTCGTAGGGTACACTCAGTGAGTCGAGCACCGGCAACAGCCGCTCTACTAGCCTGGAGAGCCCAGCGGCACTGTTGTACACCGGGACAACTACGGAGAGAGTGCGGAGACCAGCGGTGCTCACTGGCTCCCTCCTTCGCTAGCACTAGGCTCTGACGGCATCGAGCTCGAGTATGTGTCTACGTCGGGAGCCAGGGGCAACTTCTGGCGCGACCTGGCGAAGGCGACCGTGGCCCAGAATTGCAGCAGTACCGTCAACCCGAAGAGCAGGAGAGCGGCGTAGGTCATAGGGTTGCCGATAGTGAACAGAGCCGCAGCCATCACCACAGCCGGCAAGACCAGCCAGGTTGTGGCTAGCCACGCGGGCAGAGCACCACTGGCCACGGCGAAGAGCAGCGCCGGCACCGTCGCCAGCGCCATATGCATGTGGGAATCCCAGGCGACGGTGTCGGTGGCAGCGAGCGTCGCCAGCAGCATGGCCGACAATCGTTTGTCGCCGGCCAGGTCGCCGTGCCACCATAGCCACAGGGCGGCGCCGGCACAGAGCAGCATCCCTACCCCTACAACCGCCCATTCCATCTCCGGCTGCAGCGAGCCGCCAATGTTTAGCCATAGGGACCGCCAGTTCATCATGTGCTGCGGCGTATTCGTCGGCATGCCGGCCACGTACCCGCTCACCAGACTGGCGAGGTCGCGCACGCCATCAAGGCCCAGCATGTAGATTGATCCGCCGCCGACAGCCACAGCGGCGACCGCGAAGCCGAGGAGCGCGTTCCTCTGCCTGGCCAGCAGGAGTCCAGGTAGAAGGACGATCAAGAGCTGCGGCTTGATCAGCAGAAGTGCCAGCCATAGCCCGGCAAGCCAAGGCCGCCGCCGCCGCAGCGATAGGACGAACTCGCCAACTCCCACCAGAGGCAGGAGATTGACCTGGCCGAAGAATAGCGTGAGGTACACAGGCCACGCCAAGACGAGAAGTGGCAAGACGAGTCTTCTGGGGCCCGCGCTCCGGAAAGCCCAAGTGAGCCTGACGAAATAGAGCGTGATGAGCACCAGGTTGGCCACTGTCCAGACGGCAAAGCCGAGCGTGGGACCCAGTGGTAGCAGCGGCAGGAAGGGTAGAACGAAAACGGGCAGGTAGGGCATCGGGACGACTGCGAACGCCATACCCGGGCCGTTGTCCGGATACATAGAGAACAGCTGCCGTTCGTGGTCGGCCAGCAGCGAGAGATCGTAGATCCTGGCGAAGCCGTTGTCTCTGCCAACCTCGGCCGCCGCCCAGACGGCCCGGAAGTCCGAGCCTACATACCGAAACAATCCTACCTGGTAGACCCAAAACGCGAAGAGGAGCACATAGAAGACTGCCAGGGCAGCTAGAGCCAGGTTGACCCAGCCGCCCCTGCCCAATCCGACGAGCGGCAGGCGCCGTCGAACCGCTGCGCGGGCGGGCACGGGGGCCAGAGGCAGCGGCGCCTCTGGACTGTCTGCTGCCAGATTCTTGCTTTCATTCACCATCTAGTCACCACCCGGTTCCAGCCGGCAACCGTCTTGATGGCATTCGGCTACCCCTTGATTCGATACCGTCATCCACACCTGGGTGTGCCGGAAACAAGCGCTAGTGCCGCGACACGACGAACAACGCCGGTCGCGAGCCTAGGACTGCTGCCCACCCGGGCAGCCGCAAAAGCCCGTCACAGTCGGGACTGAGTTGACCTCCGCGGCAGGGCCCCCGCTCGGTCGCGGCTTTGTCAGAAGCAAAACAACCAGCGACAGGGCCGCCCACAGTACCGCGGGCCAGGTTTGGCCCAGAAGACCGTTGGCCAGCCAGGGCGTGGCCAAGCTGCCCACGAGCAAGGGCACGGCAGTCCGGGCGCGTCGCCGCGTTATCGCCGGCAGCGCGGCAAGCCACAGACATAGATCGTATATCATCGCGTGTGGGCTGACCAGCACCCCGGCGAAACCGACGGCGCCGGCAGCTTCCTTGAGGCCCCAGCGACGCCACAGAGCCAGCCAGACCACCGCCGTCAGCCCGTCGGAGACCACCAGCAGCGGCCTCTCCCATTCGCTCGTACTGACAAGCAACGCTTCCCAGGAGTAGGTGGAGGCACGCCACATCAGATTCAGGGCCATCTGGTCACCGGCCCAGCTGATTGACGCCAGGTACGCCGCTATGCCATCGACTCCGACCAGCGCCACGCTCGCTACGACCGAGCCGACGCAGCCCACTGCCAATAGGAGGAGCGGCCGCCACCGGCGGCCGATCAGCAGAACGAAAGCTGGCAGCAGAATGAGCTGGGGCTTGGGTAGAAGCAACCACGTAGCCACACCTGACCAAGGCTTAGTGCCGCTGGCGGCGGTAGCAAACAAGACCAGTCCCAGCGACAGAAAGACCGACACCTGGCCGAACTTGAGGGCCGCCGCCACCGGCAGCCAGAACGGCAGCCAACAAAGCACCGCCCCCCAGCGCCAGGAGGGCAAGTGCCGGTACAAGACCCAGCAGGTACCCACCAGTGCCCCCAGCTGGAACAGTCCCCAGATCAGCGACGCCTCCTGCAACCCAAGTGCGGCAAGCGGCAGCATCACCACTAGAAAAACGGGCGGATAAAGGAAATACAGCATGTCTGCTGGCGCCGCGGGCAGTCCGGTCAGACTGGCTCGCAGCGCGAGTTCGGCAGAACGGTCGTACGGAGACTGCCCAGTGCCAAACAGCGCGCTGCCGATGTAGTAGCTGACAAAGTCCGAGTTGGCGGGCGGGACTCCTCGCAGAGCCTCCCACCAGACTAGCAGCATTGCCAGACTCACGGCAAGGCCAGCGCCGCCGATGGTGAGCGCGGCGATGTCGGCGGCCCTGTCGTGGCCTGTGCTGGCCGCAAAGTCCGCGGGGGCACTGGCAGTGGTCTGTCGGCCCTCTGTCAACCCACCCTCCGGTAGCAACGTCGACCCATCCCGCGGACAAAGCGACTGCCGCACGCCTGCTGCATAGCGGTCAGACTATAACACAGAGCGTCTTGGTTAGGTAGTAATCGATGACGGTGCTCGCGGCACCCCATCTTGGTGACGCCAGGCGATAATAGGTGAGGCGAGTACCCCCTTCCTGGCCCCACCAGTAGTACTACTGTCGGTAGCCAAGAGTACGTGGACAGGTCTCCGACAGCCGTGTATAATGGTCGATATATGGGAGATTAAGGGGTAGTAACCCCTTCTGTTGAGTGCCACGGGGCGACCCAGTATTACCAACTTCAATTGAAGCTCGCTCTCGCGTTCGCCGGCCCATTCGCGACAGGATGTAAGGCCAACGCGGGATCTGTATGTGAATCGGGAGTGTGGGAGGGCGGAATCAGATGCGCGAGCCGAACGAGAAAGTGAAGATCCTCATTGCGGATGACCACCCCATCTTTCGCCAAGGGCTCCGCGGAATACTGAACGAAGAGCCGGAGTTCGAGGTCGTCGGAGAGACCGCCGACGGTAACCAAGCAGTAGACCTGTCCCAGACCCTCAGCCCTGACGTGCTGCTCATCGATGCGCACTTGCCCGGCAAAGACGGCATCGAGGTTGCCCGCGCGGTCAAGATGCACTCCCCAAGTACCGGCATCATTATCATGACTGCCCAGGACGATGAAGAGCAACTGTTCCAGGCCATCAAGGTGGGAGCCGCCGGGTACTATCTGAAAGACATCGAACCCGCGACGCTGCTGGAGGCGATCCGTCGGGTTAGCGTCGGAGAGTACCTCATCAACGAAAGCGTCCTCACGAAGCCCCTCGTCGCTTCCCGCGTGCTGAAACAGTTCCGCGACTTGGCCCTCGCCGGGCAGGATGTCGAGCCACTCTTTGTTCCGCTGTCGGCCCGCGAAATAGAGGTCCTCGAATACATAGCCCGTGGCAACAGCAACAAGGAAATCGCACGCGCCCTCAAGATCAGCGACCAAACGGTCAAGAACCACATTACCTCCATATTGCGGAAACTGGCCGTCAACGACCGAACGCAGGCCGTGGTTTACGCTCTGCGACACGGTTGGATCAAGATGCATGAGGTCTAGATCCCAGTAATGGGTGAGGAATCGCCCCCAAGGGACGCTCTTCTGAGGGAGTGCGAGCTAGCGCGGCTGGACGGCCGGAAGACCATCGATCAACTGCAACGGCAATTGTACGAGCTCCGTCTACTCGTGCGGCAAGTCGAAACCGAACTCCAGCAACTTGCCCCAAAGCGCAGCGAACGAGAAGAGCAAGTACGCCTTGTGGAGATCGACCCTGCCGCTTTCACGCCGGCGCTCGTTCGCGAGGCTTACGCCGCGCTCGCCGAGGTCGCGAACCGCCACTTCCTAATGCAGGTGCAGCTGGACTCCCTGCGCCAGAGGGAGCAAGCGCTGACGCTTCAGCTGGGGCAGGCGGAACAATCGTCGAACTTGCTGGCCAAGATAGCGATGTTCTTGCCGGACTTGCGCTCCGGCGAAGCGGCACCCCCGGCGAATGGCGGGGGGATCTCGCACCGCGAGACTGCGCGGCTTCTGGTCACGGCGCGGGAAGAGCAGAGACAGCTGCTTACCCAGCAGATCCTGGATGGGCCAGTGACGGTTCTGAGCAATCTGGTGCTGCAGGCAGAAGTCGGCCTGCGCCTGATGAGCCGCAACAAAGACACGGCAATGGCCGAATTGAAGGAGTTGAAGGATTCCCTGGCGGGCGCGCTGGGAGAGGTGAAGCGGTTTGCCGTGACCATGAGTCCCCCATCTCTGCCGGAGATGGGTCTCCCCGGCACGCTGCGGCGGTACCTCGCCGAGGTGGAGACCCGAACCGGTGTGGCGGCCCACTTCGCCAGTTCCGGAGATGACATGCGCCTGCCGGCGGAGACGGAACTCTATCTCTTTCGCGCGGCCCAGGAGGCTCTGGGCTACTTACTGGTGGGTGCCCCGCCGTCCGAGATCGGTGTCTCTCTCTCCTTCACCCCACACTCCGCGCAAATGGAAGTTGCCGCGGCCTACGCCGGCCTCGCCCCATCGGCAGGCAGCGAGCAGGAAGACTTGCGGAACCTGGGCTACTACAGCCAGGCCTGTGGCGGCAAGGTCTTGGTGGACAGACCGAACGAAAGCAACCTGCAAATCCGCATCTTCGTTCCCAGTCCCCAACCCGTCTAGTCTGCCCGCATCACCCGCTCTACACCACAGTTCCTACTACCCATCACTCACTTCCTTTCACCCCCTCGTAACTAATTCGGTATTACCTTCCCATTGTTCGGTCAAGGGGCTGCCAATACAATGCAAACAAGAAGAGGGGCTGAGTGTAGGGTAGTCCGGTGGTTGAGCAGCAAGAGGCCAGACGGGTCTCGGCAGCCCCCAATAGCGGAAAGGAGGTAAATGGAACGATGTACCTGTGGCTGCTCGCGCAATCGTATCTGGCGATGCCGCGCCGCCAGGAGGGCCAGGGGCTGGTAGAGTACGCGCTGATTATCGTACTTGTAGCCGTTCTCATCATCGTCGCGCTCCTAGCCCTCAAGAACCAGGTCTCCGGCACTTTCTCGACGATCGTTTCCGGTTTGTCTCAGTAGTAGGCCCGACGCCGAGCTCGCGACCGAGGAAGGCGAACAAGTATCGACCGGCGGCAACAATTGAGGGAAGGAGGTGATACGAGTGCTGTATCTCTGGCTGTTGGCCCAGTCGCTGTTGGCCCGCCGCGAAGAGGGGCAGGGTCTGGTCGAGTATGCGCTAATCATCGCGCTAGTGGCGATCCTGATCATCTTGGCGCTGCTCGCCCTGAAGAATCAGGTTTCCTCCACGTTCTCGACGATCGTTTCCGGTTTGCATCAGTAGTACCTGGCAAGCATCCGGCTGCGGGACGAATGCCCTGTGGCGGTAGTGAACGACTGGTAGGCAGATGATGATGGCAAGACTAGTGATCGATTGGCTCTCTGGGCAGCGAAGCAGCGGTTACGGCAAGTCAGTGACCGAGTCCGCGTTGGTTCTCTTCTTAGTAGTCACCGTAGTGTCCACGGCGACGGTCACTGTCGGTCATCAGCTTTCCGCAACCTGTTCAGGAATTCTGGCGGCTTTGCAGCCTTAGGTGGCGAGGCGGCTTAGCGGCAGTGCCATCACCTGGTTGTTGACGAGATTTAGACTCCAGCGTGACGAGGTCAGATCCAAGCGTTGTATTACCGAACCGAAGGCAGCAACCATGACGCTGGAGTAAAGCGCCGGCCACCGAGGTTGAGTTCCCGAGAGCGCTTGGCCGGTAATGGCCCGGTCAAAGCCAAAGCGCAGGGTGATCTGGTGGGAGCCCTACCGGCCGGTAGGGCTCCCATTTCGTCTCAAGTTCGCGATACGATCGCGTAGTCACCGCTCGCCGGCACGTCGATGCGGCCGGCAGGAGGTTAGGGAATGGGCAAGCGCCGAGCCGGCGTGGTCCTCACGATATTCGGCGTCGTTCTAGCCATAATGGTAGGCGGCGCTGTCTTCACGCTCTCCCAGCAGGCCACCGCGGCCAACGAGGAGGAGTCTGTACAAGCTATCGTCGTTCTCTCTCGAGTAAATGAGCGCACGGCGATTCCGGCCACCGCCATCGGCGTCGTGTCGGCGCCCAAGTCTGTCGTTCCACCGAGCGCACTTACCCACGTGGAGGACGCGATCGGCAAGATGACGCTGGAGGACATGTACCCGGGCGACTGGGTCTTGAGCGACCGTATCGCCGACACCAAAGGCGAGAGCGGACGTTCGTTCACGATCGAGTCTGGGCAGGTAATCGTCTCGTTCCCCGCGTCTGACATCATCCAGATGGGAGCGGTGAAGACGGGCGACTATGTCGATGTGCTTATCACCTTCGATACCACCAAGGAACAAGGCGCGGCCGCTCCGGGACAGCCGGCTAACCAGGGGCAGGTTTCGCCCGGCGGGACAACGCAGCTAACAATGCAAAACTTGAGAGTCCTCAACGACGTGGGCGGGGGAGAGCCGCAGGCCGCGGGCAGCGGCAGCACGGCGGCACCAGCCCAGGCGCCCAAGCAAGTTCTCTTCGCCGTATCCCGGCAGGACGCCATTGTCCTCAAGCAGATCAAGGACTATCCGGGGGCCAAACTAGAGTTGGCTCTGCGGGCTGCCGGCGACAACCGAGTCTATTCCACGGAGGCCGTGAATATGCGCGGCTTGATCGAGCGCTTCAAAATACAGGCTCCCTAACGGCAGACCAGTCAATCAATTGGGCACAGTGGGCAAGGTATGAACGAGAAACGGCGCCCGATCCGCTTGTTGATCGCGGACGATAGCGGCGAAACGCGCACCAGCCTGGAGAAGATGCTGTCTCTCGAGGACGACATTCAGATCGTTGGCCAGGCCTCTAGCGGTAAACAGGCGATCGAGAAAGGGCGCGAACTGCGTCCGGATATCATCCTAATGGATGTCTGGATGCCCGAGGTCGATGGCATAGCCGCCACCGAAGTCATTGCCACCGACATCAGCTCGGTGCAGGTGATTATGATGTCGGTTGCCGGCACCTCAGATCTGCTCAGGCGGGCGATGCTGGCGGGGGCAAGAGAGTATCTTGTCAAACCGTTCAGCATCGAAGAGCTGGCCGCCAGTCTGCGACGGGTGTTCGATCTCTATTGCCCCAAGCAACCATCCACCCCCATTCATATCACTGGCCCCGGCAGAGGGGCTAGCCCCGACAGGCAGCAGGGTAGGATCATAGCCGTCGGCGGCCCGAAGGGCGGCTCCGGAAGAACCACGATCGCCTGCAACCTTGCCGTGGCCCTGGCCCAGACAGCAGGCCAGCCAGTTGCTCTAGTGGACGCCAGTATCCCGTTTGGCGACGTGGGCTTAGCGCTCAACTTGGCCAATGGTCGGAGCATCGTCGACCTGGCCCTGGCTGATCCGGCAGAGATCGACCTGCCCGCTGTCGAAGAGCTGTTGGTGGCGCATTCTAGCGGCGTTAGGGTGCTGCTGGCGCCAGCCGCGCAAGGCAGTTCAGAGGGCATCAATCAGGCGTACGTGAAGAAGATACTGCTGGAGTTGACGTCTGGCTACCGTTATGTAGTGGTCGACCTATCACCCCACCTGCACGAGGCCGACTTGGCCGCTTTGGGCGTGGCTGACAAGGTCGTGTTGGTGTACACCCTCGAAGTGCCTTCGGTTAGGGGCCTGAAGCACTACCTAGAGACGGCGAAAGCGCTCGGACTCGACGAAGGCAAACTGGTTCCAGTCGCCAACCGGATGGACATGCCAGGAGGCGTGCGTCTGCCGGATGTCGAAAAGAGCCTGAATCTGCGCACCGCGTTGGGCATACCCACTGACCTGCGTCTGGCGACCTACGCTCTGAACAAGGGCACACCGTTCGTTCTCAGCCAGCCGAAGAGCGCGCTGGCGCTGAGCATCCGCGACCTAGCCGGCCTGGTCGACGGCGAGTCTGCCGTCAGTCAGGCCACAGCCTCTAAGCCTGCTAAGAAGGGCCGCGGGTCCCACATGTTCGGCTGGAAGAAGCCCAGCTAGAAGTAAGCGAATCGCCGGTAGCATTCCGCCGGGACGACGGTGATGCCCCGAACGACGGCGACTAGTCAAGGAGAAAACCATGTCCCTGTTGAGAAGAATCGAGGGCAACCTCGCCGCTCCAGCGGCGACGCCGGCGGCGAGCCCGGAGAGCACCCGTGCCACCAGCACGACGACGGGGTCTCGAGATTCTGGCCGTGAGATGAGCCTGGAGCTACGGGCCAAAGTGCAGAACCGGCTGATCAGCGAGCTTGACCCGAAAATGGATCTGAGCGACAGGGCCAAAGTAGAGCGCACCATCGAGGAGCTCTTCAACCTTATTCTGGCCGAAGAAAACATAATCCTCACGAGAGTTGAACGCTCGCGCTTCTTCGAGCAGATTCTGGCTGAGATTCTCGGCTACGGACCGATTGAAAACCTGCTGAAGGACGAAACGATCTCCGAAGTGATGATCAACGGCCCGAGGCAGGTCTACATCGAACGTAAGGGCCGGATCGTCAAAACGGATACGCGCTTCGAGAACGACGCCCATGTAATGCGCATCATCGATCGCATCATCTCGCCGCTCGGTCGGCGTTGCGACGAGACACAGCCAATGGTTGATGCCCGTCTGCCTGATGGCTCCCGCGTGAACGCTGTGATACCGCCGATTTCGCTGGTAGGCCCCGTGGTCACCATTCGGAAGTTCGCCAAGAACCCCCTCACCGTGGACCAGCTGATCGAGTTCGGCAGCATTACGCGGGAGGTTGCCGAGTTCCTTCGCGCTTGCGTGATCGGCAGGCTGAATATCATCATCTCCGGTGGCACTGGCTCCGGCAAGACGACGCTCTTGAACGTCCTCTCTGACTACATTCCCGACGACGAACGCATCGTCACCGTAGAAGACGCCGCGGAGCTCCAGCTGCGCCAGGAGCACACTATCACCCTTGAAGCTAGGCCGGCCAACATCGAAGGGAAAGGGCAGATCACGATTCGCGACCTGGCGATCAATGCTTTGCGCATGCGTCCCGATCGGATAGTGGTAGGCGAGTGCCGCGGTCGTGAGGCGCTCGACATGCTACAGGCGATGAACACCGGCCACGACGGCTCTCTGACCACGTTGCACTCCAATAGTCCGCGAGACACCATCGCGCGCCTCGAAACGATGGTCCTAATGGCGGGCATGGATTTGCCGCTACGGGCGATTCGAGAACAGATTGCGGCGGCGATCGACCTTGTAGTGCACCAGGAGCGCTTCCGGGACGGCACGCGCCGGGTGACCAGCGTGACGGAAGTCCAGGGTCTGGAAAGCGAAACCATAGTGCTGCAGGACATCTTCACGTTCCAGCAGACAGGCGTCAGCGAAGGCCGAGTCCTGGGGCAGCTGCGGCCGACGGGCATGCGCCCGAAGTTCGCGCCTAAGTTGGAGCGATCCGGCATCAATTTGCCGCCGTCTATCTTTGGCATCAGACTAGAGGCCTTGCGCTAGTAGTCGCGGGGGTACACCATGCTCGCACTGGGTTTGGCTGCAATTGGCGCCGTGGCGACGATCCTCATCTTCCTCGGTTTGCGCTACGCGCTGGCTCGTGAAGGGGATATCAACGCGCGGCTGGAACAAGTCGTGGCCCGGAACACCTCGCTTTGGCGAGACGCCGGGGCCTCACGAGAATCGCTCGCCGCCGGATTGGACAAGGCGGTGGCGAGCCGCAGTTTCGCCGCGAATATCGCTCGTGATCTGGCGCGCGCCAACCTGAAGATCACCGTCACCGAGTACATAACGATCCACGTGGTCATGTTCGTTCTGGTTGCCTTGCTGACGATACTGCTTACTGGCAACCCTGTGAGCAGCGTTCTGCTCGGCTTCATTAGCATGTTACTGCCACGTTTCTACGTCGCTCTCAGCCAGCAGCGCCGTCTCAATGCCTTCAACACCCAGCTGGCCGATACCTGCGGCATGCTGACCAATGCTCTACGCACCGGCTACAGCTTGCTGCAAGCGATGGAAATGGTGAGTCGCGAGGGTCCTTCGCCCACTTCGGATGAGTTCCAGCGGGTGGTGCGCGAGGTTGGCCTCGGACTCACTCCAGAGCAGGCTCTGGCCAACCTGGTGCGCCGAATGAACAGCGAAGACCTGGACCTAATGGTGACGGCGATCAACGTTCAGCACGAGGTCGGCGGCAATCTTGCCCTCGTCCTGGACAGCATCGGACACACGATTCGGGAGCGCGTGCGGGTCAAAGGCGAGATCAAGACCCTGACCTCGCAGGTCAGCTGCAGCGGCAACGTAGTAAGTATGCTGCCGATCGGCTTGTGCATTCTTCTCTACTTGCTGAACTCCCAGTACATCATGACTATCTTCCAGCCCAGTTGGGTTCTCTGTCTGCCGGCGCTGGCGGCGGGCGGGATTATCGCCGGCTGGACCGTGATGCGTAAGATCACCGAGATCGAGGTTTAGGAGGGCACTCGTGGATTCGATGGTATCCTCAGGCCTGGCGCTGCTCGCCTCCCTGGCCACGCTCGCGCTCTTCTACGGCTTCTCGCTCATCAGGGCGGGCCGACCCAAGATCAAGGATCGCATAGGGCAACTCGGCTCCCGCCCGGTCACCCTGGAGGAGATCGAGCTGTCGCAACCCTTCTTTGAGAGGGTGATTCGGCCGACGGTCAATCAAGTCGCGACCCTCCTCAACAAGCGCCGGCCAGAGCAGTCGACGCGCCAACTGCGTCATCGCCTGGCCCTCGCCGGCAATCCCAACAACATGGACGTATCGGACTTCTTGGGCGTAAAGGGCATGGCGGCCCTAGGCGTCGGGGGGCTCTGCCTACTACTGCTGTTCAGCATCGTGCCACTGTGGCAGGCCGCCCTTGCCGGATCGATCTTCTCTGTCATCGGCTACACTCTGCCCGATTTCTGGTTGGGTAACATAGTCAATCGCCGTAAGAAGGAGATCCAGAAGGCGCTGCCAGATGCGCTCGACCTTCTCACCATCAGCGTCGAAGCCGGCTTGGGTTTCGATTCGGCAGTGAACAAGGTAGCACAGAAATGGCGCAATGCTCTCTCGGACGAATTCAGACGTACTCTGGCGGAAATCCGCATGGGCAAAGCGCGACGTGATGCGCTGAAGGATCTAGCAATACGGACTGACGTCGCGGACATGAACATGGTTCTGGCGGCCATTATCCAAGCGGATCAGCTCGGAGTGAGCATCGCCAAGATCTTGCGCGTCCAGGCCGACCAGATGCGCGTCAACCGCCGCCAGCGTGCCGAACAGGAAGCACACCAGGCGCCGGTCAAAATGACTTTCCCCTTGGTCTTCTTGATCTTTCCTGCTATGCTCATCATCATCGTGGGACCAGCAATCGTCCAGATCCTGCAATTGATGACCAGTGGAACGATACAATGATTGTCCGGAACCAGACTCGCGGCACGACGCTTGCCGATCGGTGCAGAATGGCGCAAGGCTTCTGGCCGCGGCTGCGGGGACTCCTTTTCACCAAGCCACTTGCCGAAGGCGAGGGCCTGCTAATCGACCCCTGCCAGTCGGTGCACACTGTCATGATGAGCTACCCGATCGACGTGCTCTTTCTGAATAAGCAAGGCCGGGTGGCCCATCTCATCGACGCAATGGCGCCGTACCGAGCAAGCCGGTTCGTTTGGAGCGCCCGCAGCGTCCTCGAATTGCCCGCGGGTACCGCTAGGCAGACCCGCACGACAGTCGGCGACCTCTTACTGGTTGAATCCTAACCGCAGGCAGGATTAAGCCTCTTCGTAGAGGGCCTCTCTAGTCATCCGCCGCATCATTGCCAGGTATTCCGCCTTGGACATTTTCGGCTTGGTCTCGGCCAGCACCCGCCGAGCGTTGGCCGCATCGTCCGCCAGCAAGTCGACCAGCGTCATTGCCATCGCCTTGGCGGGAACCTGCACGGCGGTTTCCAGATCGACTATGGTGAAGTCGGCCCCATGGCTGGCGCCCGTCGCGCCACCGGCGCTGGGCTGAACCGCCGGCATGATCTGACTTATGTCGCCCATGTCACTGGAGCCGGTGTGGTGATGGGCCTGCCCCCAGCCCGACTCCCCGACCAGCGACAGCGCGTTCGCCCGGTAGAGCTCGGCAAATGCGGGATCGGTCTCGTACGGCAGATAGCCGGCCAGGGTCGTGATCCGCAGCTTGGCCCCCACCGCCAGAGCGCCGGCGCGCAGCGCGCGGTCGACTTTCCTCTCCGCGTCGAGCATCGCCGCCACGGTCTTGCCTCGAACGAAGGTCTCCATCTTCACGTCGGCCGGCACAACGTTCACCAGCTCGCCGCCTTTGGTGATGATCGGGTGCACCCGCACCGTATCTTCATCACGGAACGTCTCTCGCTGGGCATGAATGGCACTGAGGGCCAGCATTGCGGCATTGAGGGCGTTGATGCCCTTGTGGGGCATCCCGCCCGCGTGGGCAGCCCGGCCCGTGAACTGGATGAACTTGGCGAGGCAACCGTTCAGTGACGGAGGAATGCTGGCCCGACCTTCCTCCGGGTTCGTCGTCGTGTGCACCATCATCGCCATATCCACATCGTCTAGCTCGCCCAGACGGATCAGCTCGGGCTTGCCGCCGAGGAACTCGATCATTCCCTTCTCGCGCAACCCCAGGCGGTATTCGATCTCTACGTACTCCTCAGCCGGAACGGCGATGAGAGCCACCCGACCGCTGAGTGAGCTGAGTACGTCCGTCTCGGCCAGCGCCGAAGCAACACCCAACAGAGTGGCAATTTGGGCATTGTGGCCGCAGGCGTGGGCCGCACCGGTGACGGCATCGGCACAGGCGTGCCCGCGCACCAGGATGGAGTCTAGCTCGCCGAAAACCGCCACGGTGGGGCCGGGACGCCCTGTGTCAAGCACAGCCTTGACCCCCGTGATCGCCAGCCCGGTGCGGTGGGCAAGACCCAGTTCGCGAAAGCGAGCTGAGACCAGGGCAGCGGTAGCGTGCTCCTTGAACCCCAGTTCGGGATGATGAAGAACCTCTTCCGCCACGCCGCGGAGAGAGTCAGCGCGGGCATCGATGACGGCACAAACGTCGCGTTTGAGGTCGGCGACTGCTTTCATTCCTGCTCCTTACGTATGCTTAGTGGCATGGCGCATTATACAGCCTGAGGCTTGGCGAACACGTGCCCAGCCGGAGGCCAGTCTCCGGCCGTCGGACTGGCATGCCCTGTCTCTCGCGGCTTACCTCGGCCCTTCCAGCCAACGCAACTCCTCTCGGCCGCGCAACAACTGGGCGAGGTTGATGCCATAGTGAGCCACGGTGCAGGCGAGCAGACTCCAGCGCCAGAGGAACAGCGCGCCCAAGGCCACGCCCAATGCCGCGGCGCCGGCAACGCCAATCCTTCCTTGGGGCAGATGGACTACGCCAAAGAGGACGCCTGTCAGCACGACGAGCAACAGCGGGGGCAAGAACTGAGAGAGGCCGCCAATGGCCAGCCCTCTGAATAGAATCTCCTCGGCGAAGGCAGCCGGCAGCAGCGCGGCGATGGCCACTGCCCAGTCTCTGCTCCCTGTTGGCAGTATCGCCCGCAGAAACGCCGGCGAATAGGCCGAGGGCCCGAATGTCACCGCCGCCCATTTGCTGCCGCGGAAGTTGATTTCCTGGAGAACCGCCGCTGCCACGACGCCGACCAGCAAGTCCGCCAAGGGGGCTTCCGCCTGCAAGCCAAAGACGAAACCTGGCAGACCGCTCGCCGCCGCGAGTAGCAGGCTCAGTCCGACCAGGAGCGCGCGCCCCAGATTCTCCCACGGGTTAAGCAGAGGGTTGTACGGCAGCTCTCGGTGGCGCAACAGTCGCGCCGCGGCCAGTGCGTTCAGAACGACAAACGCCAGGAGGGCGGCGGTGCCCGCCGCCAGAGCGAAAAGGCCCCAGTTCATAGCAGGCACCGGGAGACAGAACCGGGGCTCGAGGCTGGGAGGCCTTGTGCTGTGGGCACCAATCTGGCGGCCGCGATTTGTGCGCGGGGTACGTGGACGCCGGATCGACCTGGTGTTAGCATACCAATGTATAGTGGCCTTGTTACCGGAGCACAAACGCGGCCACGGCGGACGCGGCACTCATCTGGCTGGCAGGCCCGCGTGTCACCCGTAATCGATATTAGCGCCATTAGGAGGTCCCACAAGTGTCCAGCGTTCCAAGCGAGGCCAACCTGCACAAAGAGGTCATGGCCAAAGCGGAAGCCGAAGGAGTCAAGTTCGTCAACCTGCAGTTTACCGACGTAACGGGAATCGTCAAGAGCGTAACCGTGCCGATAGACCAGCTGCCCGATGCGCTCGAGAACGGCAAGTGGTTCGACGGTTCGTCGATTGAGGGCTTCGCCCGAATCGCCGAGAGCGACATGTTCCTCAAGCTGGATCCTACCACGTTCTCGGTGATCCCCTGGGAGCGCGGCGACGACACGACGGCTCGCGTTATCTGCTGGGTCTACACCCCGAAGGGCGAGCCCTTTGCCGGCGACCCACGCTTCGTCTTGAAGCGTGCGATGGACGAGGCAGCCGAGCTTGGCCTAGTGTACAACACCGGGCCTGAGCTCGAGTTCTTCCTGTTCAAGACAGACGACCACGGCAAGATGGTGGCGCTCCCTCACGATTCGGCTGGCTACTTCGATCTATCGACCGACCTCGCGGCCCAGGTGCGCAAGGAAATGGTCAACGCCCTCAACGGAATGGGCATTCAAGTCGAGACCTCTCACCATGAAGTGGCCATGGGCCAGCATGAGATCGATTTCCAATATGACAACGCGCTGAAGTCGGCCGACAACGCCGTGACTTTGCGCTACACGCTGAAGGCGGTCGCACAGGCCCACGGCTTGCACGCGACCTTCATGCCCAAACCCATCTTCGGCATCAACGGCTCCGGTATGCACGTGCACCAGAGCCTGACCACCATCGACAGCGGCAAGAACGCCTTCGCCGACTCCGACGACGAGTATGGTCTGTCAGATCTGGCCAAGCACTTCATCGCCGGCCAGCTGTACCACGCTCGCGGCATGAGTGCCGTGCTGGCCCCATTGGTGAACTCATACAAGCGACTGGTGCCAGGTTATGAAGCCCCGGTCTACATCAGCTGGGCGCGGGTCAACCGGTCGGCCCTGATCCGGGTGCCTCAGGCCCACAAGGGCAACACGCAGGCAACCCGACTCGAGCTGCGCTGCCCCGATCCCAGCTGCAATCCCTACCTCGCCTTCGCCGTGATGCTTCGGGCGGGGCTGGACGGCATCAAGCGCCAGATTGAGTTGCCAGCTCCGGTCGAAGAGAACCTGTACCACTTCGACGCCGCCGAGCTGAAGAAGCGCAGTGTTCGCACCCTACCGGGCAGTCTGGCGGAGGCCCTGGACGAGCTGCAGCGCGACGAGATCGTGCAGGACGCCTTGGGCGAGCACGTCTACAGCCGCTTTGTCGACGCCAAGCGCCAGGAGTGGGACGAGTATCGGATGTACGTCTCGGGGTGGGAAATCGACCGCTATCTTGAGATCTACTAGCGCGGGAGCGAACCGTGGCAACGGTTGGCGAGATTTGGCAACTGGCTCTGCCGCAAGGTAGCGAGTTGATTGCCGGCGAAGCGGGGCTCTGGCGGGAAGTCTCTTCCACGGCCAGGCTCCGCCCCCGCCCACCTGGCTTCGAATCACTAACCGGATCGGAGCTGGCCTTCGTCTCACTCCAGTCTCTCCGACTGCTGGATGAGGACCTCGCTCTCGCCTCGGTAATCGGCCGTCTGGCGGAGACTAAGGCCGCCGCGGTTGCCGTACTGGGTGAAGTCGACTCCGAAGCCAGAAGCGCCGCCGATCGCTATGTCCTGCCGCTGTTCTCCCTGCCAGCTGACGTCAACCTCGGCGACGTGGAGCAGGGGGCTCTGCGAGTCATCGTCGAGCACCAGGCGGAGATCTACCGGCGTGACCACGACGCCTACCGCCAACTCACGGAATTGGCGATTGGTGGCAACGGCTTGCCGGCCATTGTCGAACGCCTCACGCGGATAACGGGCAAGCCTGCGGCTCTCCAGGACGCCGAAGGCCCCCTCAGGCTCTTCATCGCCCCCCGGGCGAGTCAACTAACCAAGGAAGACGCGGAAGCGCTGCTAGCCAGTGGTGAGACCGAACTGGCCGTCTGGTTGCGGGGCATGCCGCTTAGCGCCTCAGACCCGCCCGTGGCACGCTTTGATCTGCCAGGTGGCCTGCTCAGGTTGGTCGCGCCGGTGGTGGCCCGCAACAGGGTCGCCGGTTTCCTCTCGCTAGTTGCCCTGCCCGCCGAAATGGCCGAAGTCGACCGTCTCGCCGTCGGCCGGGGGGCCGCCGCCTGCGCCATTGAGATGGCGCGCCAACAGGCAGCCATCGACGCCCAGGACCAGCTGCAGATCGGCGTGGTGGATGAGCTGCTGGCGGGCAGCCCGGGCGATAGCCAGGCGCTCCAGGAGCGAGCAGCTCGCCTAGGCTACGATCTCAGCCGTCCGCACGCCGTGATAGTGTTGAGGCTCCCTCAAGAAAGGCGAGGGCAGGAACTGCCGGATCTAGGTCGAGCGATCGAGAGAGAAATCATAGTGCGCCGTCTGCGAGCGCCTTTGCGCCCGCGTGGCGACAACGTGACCGTCTTCTATCCGCTTCCGGCTGAGGTTGGAGAGGCAGCGCTGAAACGGCTGACCGAGGACTTTCGCCTGGCAGTTGCCAGTCGGGTAGGCCAGACTGGCCTATGTGCCGGTCTGGGCCGGCTACACGCCGGACTCGAAGGGCTCAGGCTCGCCCACCAAGAAGCCGAGCAGGCGATAGCGCTCGGTACCACGATTTTCGGTCCCGGTCGCACGGTTTATTTTGGCGACCTAGGTCTCTACCGCCTGCTGTTCAAAATCCAGGAAAAGGATGAGCTACGTCGGTTCCACGACGAGATGCTTGGCCGCCTAGTCGAGTACGATCGGCGCAATAACGCCGAACTGGTAGCGACACTCGCCGCCTATTTCGAGTCCAACTACAGCCCCACGGATGCCGCCGAGCGTATGCACCTGCACCGCAACACGTTTATCTATCGTCTGCGGCGCATACGGGACGTCGGCGGGCTGGACCTTGAGGACCCGGAGGCCCGCCTGGCCCTCCACCTGGCTCTGCGCATCGGTGAGACTCTGCGCGCGGCGGAGCCGCCCCCGACACAAGGGGAGCCCGGTCATTCCCACCACCGCTAGCTCTGCTGGTGGACGCGCCGCCAAGACGTTGCCTCAACGAGCGGTCTGAACTGTCCATCCGTTCTCGCCGAACGTTACTACTGTGGTTCCCTGCAGGTCGGTGCGGTAGACCGGAGCCGGCGCCAGTAGAGAGAGAGTAGAGGCCGCCGGGTGGCCAAAGCGGTTCCTTTGGCCGACGGATATCAAAGCCGCCGCCGGCACCAGCGCCCTGATGAACGCCGGATCGAGGCTGTCCTGGGCGCCGTGGTGCGGCACCTTCAACAGGGAGTGTGGCTTGAGCTGTCCGGAAGCGGCTAGTATCCTCTGCGGCGCCAGCTCGGCGTCGCCCACCAGATACAGCACGCTCTGATCACGCTCAAGTGCCAGAATGATAGAGGCATCGTTCAGCGTCTCGTCGTCTCCACCCCAAGCCTCGCCCGCGTAGAGGACGGACAATCTTGCGCCCGCTCCCAGGTCGACCCGTTGGCCAGTGATAGCGGTCTTCACCGGTATGCCCCTTGCTACCAGTAGCTCCGCCCAGCGTTTGTAGACCGGGGACGGGAGAGCAGGCGGCCTCCCCTGCAACACCTGACGCACCTGGTAGCTCTGGAGCACGTCGATCAGGCCCGCCGTGTGGTCGTCGTGCCCGTGGGTGAGCACCACGAGGTCAAGCGACTTGTCCCAGTAGGGCAGCCGCCGCCCGAGGGCATTCAGAATCGCCACGCCGTCGGGACCGCCATCGACGAGCACCCGATAACCTGCCGGAGACTCTATCAGGATGGCGTCGCCCTGGCCCACGTCGAGCACGCTGGCCCTCAACTCGCCATCGTCGGGCAGAGAGAACACACCAAGGAGGAGAGCCGCCAGGGCGACAGCCGTGGCCAGGCTGTACCTCGCCGGCAAAGGTGAAAGGTGCGCCTTCCGCCAAGCCCAGGCAGGGCCAAGACAACTGCGGCCAGACAGCCAGAGCAACAGAACGCCGTAGTAGGCGAGGATCAGCCAGGCCTGGGGTCTACCGACGTTGAGAGAGGCATAAGGCACGGTGGAGCTGGCCTCGACCAGCCAGATCAGCGCGCTCAAGAATGGCCAGGCGAGACAGCTGGCTGCCACGCCGAGCGGCGCCCAGACGAGGCCCAGGCCAGCGGCAAGCGTGCTCCATTCCAGCGCCCCAGGCACGGCTGGCACGGCCACCAGGTTGACCAAGAGGGAGACTGGCGAGAGCTGCTGGAAGTCCGAAACGACCACCGGCAGCACGAGGGCCTGTGCAGCAAGCGTCGTGGCCAGAGGCTGCGCCAGCCATTCAGGCCAGCGCCCGAGCCAGTGAAGCAACCGTGGAGCAAGCGTCACCAAGCCAAGTGTCGCCAAAGACGAGAGCTGAAAGCCCAGGTCTAACGCCATTTGAGGCTGCCAGACGGTCAGGGCTAGGCAGGCCAACCCAAGCCCAGCCAGACCATCACGGGGTCTGCCCAGCTGCAGGGCGGCCACGGCGGCCAAGGACATCAACGTCGCCCGGGCGACGGCGGGGGCTCCGCCTGTCAGCAAGGCATAGAGAACCGTGCCGGCCACCACCAGCAGACTTCGCGCCAGCAAGCCGCCACGCAAGGATAAGGCCAGTCCACTCAGCAGGCCCACGACTATCGTGACCTGCCAGCCACTGACCGCCAAAATGTGGCTGGTGCCCGTGGCGCGAAACGCCGCCACTACTTCGTCGGGCAGGCGGCTGGTGTCGCCCAGCAATAGACTCGCCGCCAGGGCGCTCTGGGGCTCGGGGAGCGAACGGTCGAGCGAATCCGCCAGGCTCTGCCGCACTCCGGAGATCGCCGTCAGAAGGTCCCCGGATTGTCCGGGGGTCAGCAGGGTAAGCCGCGGGTAGCGGATCAGCGAGAAGATGCCCTGGCGCGCCAGGTAGTCGCTGTAAGCAAAGCCGTCGAAGTCTGGTGGCTCCTCCAGGCGGCCAGTCAACTCCAGCCGATCGCCGGTGTGCGTCTGAGGGAAACGGGGCGCCACCACCCGCACCAGGCCGTGAGCGAGCTGGCTCTGCCCGCCGCACACGACTGACTCGACGGCTAGCTGGAAGCGCTGGCCACCCGAATCGAACTCAGCCTCGGCCGGCACCCGACCGAGCAGCACCACGTCGTAGCCATTGAATTGCGCGACGTGACCATCGTCGGGCGCCGTCACCGCCACCGCCCCGCGCCAGGCGCCCAGCGCCAGCAGACCTCCCGCCAGCAACGCCCAACGCCACCGGGGCTGGCGCCAACACAGGCCAGCCAGCCCAGTGAGACCGGCAGCCCACCATGGAGCAACCGCCGCCACACTCGGCAGCAGGAGACCAGCAACTATCCCGCCCAACCAGGCGGAGGCCAGAGTGACCAGCGCCATAGCCTGAAGACGCCCCGCGGTCGGGCTACCTCCTAGTCAGGCTGCAGGAGCACCTTCAGCCCCAAGCGCTCCTCACAGACCCGAATGCCCTCCTGCCAATCGCTCAGCGGCAGGCGATGCGAGATCAGGGGCCGTAGGTCAACCAGGCCCTCGGCCAGGATTGCCATCGTGCGGTCCCACGTATCCCAGGTATGACTGATCGAGCCGCGGATGGTGAGCTGCTTATACACGATGTCGTCGGGGTTGACCTGGGCAGGCTTGCCGTGCAGGCCGAGGATGACTACCGAGCCTAGCTTCCTTACCGCCGCCAAACACTGGCGGAGGGAAGCGTCGCTCCCCGCGCATTCGAAGGCAAAATCGGCGCCATAGCCGCCGCTCAGCCCCCGTGTGACGGCCGTGAGGTCGGCGTTCTCGACGTCGACGGTGATATCGGCGCCCATTTCCCCGGCGACCGCCAGGCGCTGGGCATCTTGATGCAGGCCGGCCACCACTACCTTGGCACCCTGAGCTTTGGCCAGTTGCATGGTCATCAGACCGACCGGCCCAGGGCCTGAAATGAGCACCGTATCTCCCGGCTCGACGTGGCAGAGCTCGCTCACAGCCTGAACCGAGCAGGCGAGCGGCTCACTGAGCGCCCCGACGTCCAGACCAACATTGCCCGGCAGACGAAAGACCTGGTCATCCTGGCTGATGATGTAGCTGGCGAAGGCACCGTCCACTTTGTGGCCGACGTTCAGAGTCGACTCGCAGAGGGCGTAGTAGCCCGAACGACAGTAGCGGCACTGCCCGCACCTAACCGAGACGTAGGGTGTGACGGTGACCTTGTCGCCGACCCGAGCGCGCCGCACGCCGCTGCCAACTTCGGCCACGATGCCCGAGACCTCGTGGCCAAGCGTCACGGGCGGCCTGCAGGGCAAGTCGGCATTGACGATGTGAATGTCGGTGCCGCAGATGCCGGCATAGTGGACTTTGATCTTCAGCTGGCCGGGGCCGCAGGTAGGCTCGGCAATCTCACGCAAGCGCATGTGGCCGGGGCCCCGTTCTGTCTTCTGTAAAGCCTTCACGGCTGGGCTTCCTCCTGGAACGTGACTGCGCTCGCCGGCCGTGAGCGCGGCGAGTCAGGGTGCCGTGATTCTACCCTTGATGAGCTCAAAAGTCGATGCATTGACGATCTTGAGCTCCAGCAATTCTTCGATGCGCTGGAACGGCCCTTTGCCCTCACGTTGATCAACTATCTTCTTGACGGTAGCCGGCCCAACCTGGGGCAGGCTGTCCAACTGCTCCGCCGTGGCCGTGTTGAGATTGATCAGTCCGTCGGCGGGCACGACCGAATTCGCAGCTGGGGCCAAAGAGGGCGATTGACCGGCTACCCGGGAGGGGACGAGAACGTGCATCTGGTCGTGCAGGCGGGTGGAGAGGTTCAGGCGCTGTAGATCGGCGTCCTCGGTAGGTCCACCCGCTGCCCGCAAGACATCGTCTACGCGGTCGCCATCCTGAAAGGGGTACACTCCCGGCTGGAGCACGGCTCCGCTGACGTAGACTTTGAGCGCCGCGGCGGCGGGAGTGGGCACGACGATCTGGAGGGGTGGCCGAGCGGGGGTCAGTGTCTGGAGCAGGAACAGCGAGATGGCGACGAGCGCCAGCACCACCGCGCCGCCGAACAACCAGCGCCACCTGGCCAGCCAACCCCCACCCACCACTTGCGTTGCCCCCCCGTTGTTAGGACTCCCGCTGCCGCTTGGCTTCTTCCACGATAGCCATCAGCGCGGCCGTGGCCTGAGCGATGTCGGGCGCGCTAACCACCGCCGAGATGACCGCCACACCATCCGCTCCCTGTCTGATGACCTCGGCGGCGTTGTGCATATTGATGCCGCCGATGCCCACCAGCGGCAAGCCGGCCTCCCGCCGGATCTCGGCTAGGATTTCCGTCCCCACCGGGGCCCCGGCGTCGCTCTTGGTCGAGGTGGCGAAGACGGCACCGACGCCCAGGTAGTCGGCGCCGTCGGCCTTGGCCTGACGCGCCTCCGGCACGTTGGCAGCAGACACGCCCAGGATCATCTTGGGTCCCACCAGACGGCGCACGACTGCCGCGGGGAGGTCCTGCTGGCCGACGTGGACCCCGTCCGCTTCGACGGCGATGGCGACGTCCACCCTATCATTGACTATGAATAGCACTCCCGCCTCACGGGTGAGCCCCCGCAGGGCACGGCCGGTCTCCAGCAGATCCCGGCCCTCCGCGTGCTTGTCCCGCAACTGGATGACGGTGGCACCGCCGCGGATGGCCTCGCTCGCCACCTGCACGTGGCTGCGCCCGCGCGACAAGTTCGAGTCGGTAATCACATATAAGTCCAGTCGCATCAGGGGCTCCTCCCCGGCTCGCCTCCGGCGAGCATCCCAATTCTAGTGCACCACCAGCATGCAATCAAGCGTATTAACGATAGTACGACTAGCGCTCGCCTTGTACTTCCCGCCGCAGGTCGCCAATCAGTTCCGCGGCCGGCCCGGCGGCTGGCGGCGCATAACGCTCGGATAGCTCTGTCAGCAGCGGGGCGATCCGTGGCTGGCTCCGGTTCTCGACGAAGTGATCCAGCGCCGACAGACCACCACCAGGCAAAGCCTTGGCGTAACTCGGGATCTCCACCTGTAGCCTCTGCACCCAGGCTTCCAGACGGTCGTAGCGCGCTGCCGCTAGAAGACGCGCCGAGGGGGTAGTCATACGGTCCAAGAACATCTGCCGGCGGCTACCGATCCAGGTCGGCACCTTCTCCCCGAGCCACCAGCGGTAGAACTCGGCCCTGTGACCGTCGACCCAACCGGCGAAGTCGCCGTTGTCCTTAGCCAGCCGCATCTCTTCCCGGTGCAAGTTGATGAATAGATTACGGAGCAGGGCCGGCAGTCCGACGTTGGCGTCAATGGTGTCGGCATCATAGAGCACTCGCTCTTCGCTCCCCGCGCCGGGCGGCGCGTGCAAGTGGGCTTGGATGACCTCGGCCACCCGCCGTCCCAGGCTCCCCGGCAAGCCTCGCCGGGCCAGCAAGACCTCCGCCAGCCTGGCTCCCGAATTGTTATGTAATGTCCTTGCCAGCTCCAGTTCGCCGTACAGACGTGTTACCTCGTTCTGGCGAGCCGGCGGCAGGAACTCGTTGCGCCAGAAACCGTTTTCGTCCAAATGGCGCTGGCCGTCGCTGGCCGTCAGAATCTCGCCGTCGTAGCCTTTGGCTATGTCGTGCAACAGCCCGGCGAAAGCCAGGACCAGCCCATCGCCCCCCTCGCGCTCGCTCAGGGTGCGCGCCAGGGCGCGCACCCGCAGTACGTGCTCGAAAGTATAGTTGCGCCAGGTGAAGCCAACCCACTCTTCATCCCACAGCTGGTAAGTCTCTACTACTAGAGCCTCCAGCTCCGCTAGAACCGCGTCGTGATTCGTCGCCAACGGGACCTCCCGCTTCGTCCGCTCTCCAGTTCTCAGACGTACCGAATTATAGCCCATCGGCCCCGCTCTCAGCGCCGTGGAGGGCGCGCTCGACCGCGCGTTGAACCGGCGCTTGGGGCGTGCTATGCTGGCGGCAAGCGGACCGAACAGGAGGATCACGTTGGCCAAATACAGGTTAGTGCTCGTCGACCGTCCCGCCTGGTTCCAGCCGGCGATCGAGCAGGAAGAGATGGCGCGAATAGGCGGCGAAGCGCTGGTGGGCTGGGCGCGGCTGGGCGAGCCACCCGTTCTCGACGCAGTGAACGCCAGCACCGGTCTGCCCGTCGACGAGCTCAGCCAGATTAGCATCTCCTACGTCGACTCTGCCAAACATACGCCAGAAGTAATCGAGCGCATGGCGGCGGACGCCGACGCGGTGATGGTGACGAGCGCCAAAATCACCGCCGAGGCGATGGACCGCCTGCCCAGGTTGCGGGCCATCGGCCGCCCGGGCATCGGCTACGACGTCATCGACGTGCCGGCGGCCACCGAGCGCGGTATCGCCGTCTTCTCCTCGCCCGGCTTCTGCGCCAGCGAGGTCGCCGATCACACTCTGATGCTGGCTCTAGGTTTGGCGAGGAAGCTGCCGCTGCTGCACCACGCCATTCGCCGCGGGGTGTACGAGCGGGGATTGAGCGCGCCCATGCCGGCCGTCTACGAGTTGACTCTAGGTCTCGTGGCCTTCGGCGAGATAGCCCGGCAAGTGGCCTTGCGGGCCAAGCCATTCGGCTTCAGGCTCCTGGCCTCTGACCCATTTGTCAGCCAGGAGGTGGCGAGCCAATACGGGGTCACCCTGGTGCCGATCGACGACCTGCTGCGTCAGGCGGACATCGTCTCGGTACACGCGCCGTTGATGAAAGAGACCTTCCATTTGCTGAGCGAGCGCGAATTCAATCTAATGAAGCGCACGGCCTACGTCATCAACACGGCGCGGGGTCCCGTGATCGACCAGCAGGCCCTGATCGCCGCGCTGCGGGCCGGACGTATCGCCGGGGCAGGCCTTGATGTCTTTGAGTCCGAGCCCTTGGCCGCCGACAATCCGCTGACCACGATGGACAACGTGCTGCTGACGCCGCACACGGCCGGCGTGTCGGACTCCAGCCAGATAGCCTCGCGCCACCGCACGGCGCGAAACATCGTCAACGCCCTGGTGGGCGAGTGGCCGCCGACGCGCGACCTGGTGAATCCGCAGGTGAAGGAGAACCTGCGCCGGGCAGAGCCGGCCTAGAAGTAGCCGGCCATGATCTCCTCCACCCACCGGGGGAGCAGCGCGTTGTCCACATGGTCGAAGTGAGGAAAGTAGGGCTTGACGTCGAGGACTGGGGTGCCGTCCACGGCGTCGAGCCCTTTCACGCGCAGCGCGTTATCGGCAACGCTCACTATCTCCACCGCGGTTATGCCGATGGGGTTGGGCCGATGTTTGGCTCGTTGGGCGAAGCTGCCGGTGAGAGGCAGATCCTCCCGTCCCCGGGGCCGGCGAAGCAGATCGGTCTCCGGCCGGAAGGCGGCCTGGTGCATATAGAAGACCACCACCGCGTGAGAGAACTGCTCCAGGCCCCGCAGCCCCCCGGCCAGGGCGGGCTCGACAACCACCTCGGCCACCACGTCACCCCAACCCTCGTCGACCGCCTCCGTGATGGGTGAACGTACTTCGCCGATTGGCCGCAGGGTAATGCTCACGGCAATCCCTCCTGAGGAAACCATCGTCTCGATCGCTCGCGGGCGGCCTACCACTCCAGCAGCACTGCCCTCGCCAGGGCGCCATCCGCAACGTCCAGCTTGAGCGGCAGGCAGACCAGGTAGTAGTCTCCCGCCGCCACTCCGGAGAGGTCGAGCCCCTCCAGGATCAGCACCCCGGCGCCGAGCAGGGCCCGGTGCACCTCGCCCGCGCCGTGGGCAGCGTTCTCGATGGAGAGATAGTCTATGCCCACGAGCCGCACCGCGGTGTGCTCCTTCAGGTAGGCGGCGGCCGCCGGGGTGAGGCCGACGCGGTCCTGGCGAAACGGCTCGTCCCACAGGGAGAAGTTGCCGGTCTTGAAGAGCACGTGCTCCACTCCCAGCCAATCGCGCGAGGAAAGGTCGGGTAAGTCAATGTCCACACCGGTGGCAACCTCCACCACGCGGGCCGGACCGACCAACAGCGGCAAGTCCTCCGCGCCGAAAGGCGGCCAGGCATCGTCCACGTGAAAAGGAGCGTCAACGTGCGTGCCGCTGTGGATGCCGGCGCGGAGCCGCGAGACGTTGACCGCGTCGCCTCTCGATCGCGCCAGGGGAGCGTCAATCGCCACGGCTGGGTCGCCGGGGAAGACGGGCATGTCCCGCCGCAATTGGACGCTGATGTCGTAGATGTGGGTGGGCGCAGTCAAGGTCTCCTCCCGCTCACGAAAGCGACGGCCGTGTGCCAGGGAACCGACTGATTGAGCAGCCGCGCCGCAAACAGCTGCCGAACGGCGACGATATCCTCCGCCGACAGGCGACCGCCCAGCCGGCCCACGTAGGAGAGTTCGTCCTTCGAGCCGGGCTCGCCAAACCAGCGCTCGAGCAACTCCACGCTCGCCTGCAGTTCGGCCGTCTGCTCGACCCAGCCCAGCTGCAGGTCGGCGAAACCCGCCGCCGCCAGCCAGGCCAGCAGCTCGTTTGCCGTCCACCTGAGCGACGGCTCGCCATCGGGCACGTACGCGCTCTCCTCGGCCGCCACCAGTCTCTCCGCCAAGTCCTGGCCGAGCGGCGATAGATCTACCAGACGGTAGAGCCTCTGGCCGCGTTGGGGCACCGACTCGGCCAGACGAAGCGCCGCGCCGGGACGCAGAACCGCGGCGATCGTGCCAAGGGCCGCTCCTTTATCCGCCACCCTGGCCAGGGCGTTGCGTCCGACCGCGGCATCGAAACGCAAGTCCGGCTCGCCCATGGCCCGCAGCAGGTCAGTCAGGCTCCGTGCCTCGCCCTGCAACACGACCGGGCGGCGCAGCTCGGGCAAGGCAGCCGCCTGCTGGCGCAGCCCCTCGGCGGCGCGGGCGTCGCGCGCCAGCGCATAGACGCCCCCCTCGGGCACGCGGCGCAGCAACTCCCAGGTGAGCAAACCCGTGGCGGCGTTGAGGTCCAGAGCGACACTGTGCCTGTCCAGGTTCAGGTCGGAGAGCAGGCGGTCGCGCGTCGCCGCCAGATGCTCGCTCACGCCGCTGATCGTCCGTTGCAGCCAGCGGTTATGTTCCCCGAAACGTGGTCCAGCCGTCAGCGCCTCGCCCGACGCCAGACCGACTCCCTCCATCATCGCCGCCAGCTGGGCCTCCCGACGCCGAGTCACTTCCTCGGCGATGCCGCGCTCGTACCCTTGTTCTCCCGGCTGGTAGAAGACCCTCCCCTGCAGGCCAACCGGCAGGTACTGCTGCGCCACCCAGTGGTCACGGTAGGCGTGCGGATACAGGTAGCCCTCGCCGTGGCCGAAACCCTCGCGGTCGCGGCTCTCGTCTTTGAGATGCGAGGGCACGTTGGCCGTGCGCTCGCCCTCCACGACCGAGAGGGCGTCGAAAAAGGCGAAGGCAGAGTTGGACTTCGGCGCGGTGGCAAGGTAGAGAGCCGCCTCTGTCAGGTGAAAGCGCCCCTCGGGCAGTCCCACCCGATCGAAAGTGGCGGCACAGGCCTCCACCACCCGAATGGCGTTGGGGTCGGCCAGGCCGACGTCCTCTCCGGCGAAGATGAGCATGCGGCGCAGGATGAAAAGCGGGTCCTCTCCCGCGTAGACCATGCGCGCCAGCCAGTACATCGCCGCGTCGGGGTCCGAGCCACGCAATGACTTTATGAACGCCGAAATGGTGTCGTAGTGAATGTCTCCTTCCTTGTCGTAAAGGACGGCCCGGCGCTGAATGCTCTCCTCGGCCACCGCCAAATCGACCACGATGACACCTTCGGCGTTGGGCGCTGTAGTCTCCACCGCGAGCTCCAGGGAGTTGAGCACCCCGCGGGCGTCGCCATTGGCCACGTCCACCAGATGATCGAGCGCCTCCGGCCGCAGGTCGACTTTCAGCTTGCCGTAGCCCCTCTCCTCGTCGGCCAGGGCGCGCAAAGCGACTCGGCGCAGGTCGTCTTCGCCGAGCGGCAGCAGTTGGAAGATGTGGCTACGGCTGACCAGCGGCCGGTTGACGGAGAAGTAGGGGTTCTCGGTGGTGGCGCCGATCAGGATAACCGTGCCATTCTCCACCCAGGGCAGTAGCGCATCCTGTTGGGCCTTGTTCCAGCGGTGCACCTCGTCCACAAAGAGGGTGGTGCGCTGGCCCTGCTTCTGTCGACGCTGCGCCGCCTCGGCCGTGACGCGACGCAGGTCGGCCACCCCGGCCAGGACGGCGTTGAGCGTTTCGAAGTGCGAGCGAGTGGAGTGGGCGATGACCATCGCCAGCGTCGTTTTGCCCGTACCCGGCGGGCCGTAGAGGATGAGAGAGGAGAGTTGATCGGCCAGGATGGCCCGCCGCAGCAGCCGTCCGGGTCCGACGATGTGCTCCTGGCCGACGTACTCGTCTAGGGTCCGCGGCCGCAGGCGCGCCGCCAGCGGCTCGTGCTTGCCGGGACCCTCCCGCTCAGCGAACAGCGTCACGGCTCAGCCACTCCCGGCTCTGCCGGACGAGGGCGGCGGCGACCACGAGGGCCTGGCTTACGCGGGCGGGGGCGGTGCCACCCGGCACGTCGCGCGCCGCCAGGGCGGACTCCACGGTGATTTGCCGCACGTCGGGCCCAAAGAGGGACGAGGCGCTCTGGAAGTCGGCGAGGGTGAGGTCGGCGAAGGTCTTACCTTCAGCCAAGCAGCGGCGCACCAAGCCGCCGACCACTTCATGCGCTTCGCGGAAAGGTAGCCCCTGGCGCGCCAGGTAGTCGGCCAAATCGGTAGCTAGGGAGAAGCCAGCGTCCGCGGTAGCGCGAGTCACGTCGGCGCGAACTTGCATCGTCGCCAGCAGAGGAGCGAATACGCCTAGGCTAGCGAGAACCGTGTCGGCGGCGTCGAAGAGCGCTTCTTTGTCCTCCTGCAGGTCGCGGTTGTAGGCCAGCGGCAGGCCCTTGAGAATCGTGAGGATAGCAACGAGGTCGCCGTAGACCCTGCCGGTCTTGCCGCGAGTCAGCTCCGCCACGTCTGGGTTCTTCTTCTGCGGCATGATGCTGGAGCCAGTGGCGAAGGCATCGTCCAACTCGACGAAGCCGAACTCGGCGCTTGACCACAGCACTACCTCTTCCGCCAGGCGCGAGAGGTGCATCTGACAGAGGGCCGCGTCGAAGATGTACTCGGCGGCGAAGTCCCGGTCGCCCACCGCGTCCAGACTGTTGCGGGTGATGCCGGCCATGCCCAACTCACGGGCCACCAGCTCGCGATCCAATGGGTAGGGCACACCGGCCAGCGCTCCCGAGCCAAGGGGCGAAACGTTCGTCCGGCCATAGGCCTCCCGCAGACGCTCGCCGTCGCGCTGGAACATCTCGAAGTAGGCAAGGAGATGGTGGGCGAGGGTCACGGGCTGCGCCCGCTGCAGGTGGGTATAGCCCGGTAGCACCACCTCCTGATGGGAAGCCGCCAGCGACAGGAGCGCTTCCTGCAGGGCAACAAGGCGCTCGACAGTCTCGACACAGGTCGCACGAACGTAGAGACGCAAGTCAAGCGCTACCTGGTCGTTGCGGCTGCGGGCAGTGTGCAGCCTGCCGGCCGCCGGTCCGATCCGCTCCCGCAGTCTGGCCTCGACGTTCATGTGGATGTCCTCGAGGTCCTGGCGGAAGGGGAACGCGCCGGCTTCGATCTCCTCTCGCACTTCGGCCAGGCCGTGCAAGATGAGGTCGGCGTCCTCTGGGCTAATGATGCCACTGGCGGCCAACATCCGGCAGTGCGCCGTGCTACCGGCGATATCCTCCCGGTAGAGACGCTTATCGAAGTCAATGGAGGCCGTGAAGGCCTCCACTAGTTTGTCGGTGGCGGCGGCAAAACGGCCGCCCCAGGGTTTCTGATTGTCCGGCATTGGCTGCGGCTCGGGCCTAGTGGCCCTCCTCTACCTTCTTGGCGTCTTCGCTCACCTTGGGCGGCATTATGCTCAGCTGCCCCTCGGGACCGGTTAGCAACTGCACCGCGGCCTGCGTGCGCAGGGGCAGGCCGAAGAGTTTGATGAAACCCTCGGCGGCCCGGTGGTCGAACTTGTCGGCACGATCGTAGGTGGCGAGCTGGTAGCTGTACAACGACTTAGGTGACTGGCGACCCACGACCTGGCACGTGCCTTTGTGCAAGCGAACGCGCACCACGCCGCCGACGTGCCGCTCTGACGATGCCACGTAGGCCGCTAGATCCTGGTGCAGCGAACTGAACCAAAGGCCGTTGTAGATGAGGTCAGCGTACTCCGTGGCGACCTTGGCCTTGAAGCGGGCCTGGTCCTTGGTGAGAGTGAGCCCCTCCATCGCCCTGTGGGCAGCATGGAGGATCATCGCGGCCGGGGCCTCATAGATCTCCCGAGACTTGATGCCAACCAGACGATTCTCGACGTGGTCGATCCTTCCCACGCCGTGCGCCCCGCCCAACTCGTTCAGTTTGGCGATGAGCGACACGCCGTCCAGAGGTTCTCCACCCAGGGACACGGGCACGCCATGCTCGAAGCCGATCTCGACGTATTGCGGCTCGGCCGGCGCCTCAGCCGGACCGGTGGTCCACTCGTACACCTCCGCCGGCGGCTCGTTCCAGGGGTCCTCGAGCACGCCACACTCGATGCTCCTACCCCAGAGGTTGACGTCCGTACTGTAAGGGCTGGCGACCGTCACGGGCACCGGGATGTCGTGCTCGCGAGCGTATTCGATCTCCTCCTCGCGCGACATCCCCCACTCGCGCACCGGGGCGATCACCTTGAGTTCGGGCGCCAGGGCGCCCACGGAGACATCGAACCTAACCTGGTCGTTGCCTTTGCCGGTCGAGCCGTGAGCGACGGCAACGGCGCCTTCCTCGCGCGCCACGTCTACTAGTAGCTTGGCGATGAGAGGCCGGCCGAGCGCCGTGGCCAGCGGATAGGCCTCCTCATAGATGGCTCCCGCCTGCAGAGCGGGGAAGATGAAGTAGTTGACGAAGAGGGAACGAGCGTCAACCTGGATCGCTTTCTTGGCGCCCAGGCTCACAGCCTTCGCCTGGATGGCACCCAGGTCCCGGTCGTTGGCCCCGAGATCGATCGTAAGCGTGATCACCTCGGCGTCGTAGTGGTCCTGAAGCCATTTAATACAAACTGAGGTGTCCAGACCACCTGAATAGGCGAGAACCACCCGTTGAGCCATGTCTTCCTCCCGGAGAAGCCCACGTATCGCGCTGACCCGGAAAACGGGCCGCCGCGCGAAGAGCACTTGATGACCGCGGCGAGGACTATACTGCACGGCAGGCTGTTTGTCAACGCGGCGAGCGGCTGCGAGCCGCCGGTCGCCAGCCGGTGGCCGGCGATATCTGCCTATGCCAGCCAGCACCGTCCAGAGCAAGGGCGAAAGGCCAAACCCGTCGCAGTCCGAAGCCCTGGCAGACGCTGAACAGCCGCCGGAAGACCCCGGCGGGATCGTGCCGCGAATGGGCAACGCAAAGCCTCCCACGCGAAGACGCGGGGGCTCGTGTTCGCCGACACTAGCGCAGCGATGACGGCAGAATGTTCAGCTGCTCGCGGTACTTGGCCACCGTGCGGCGGGCGACGTGGATGCCCACGTTGTCCAGCTTCGCCGCAATCTCCTGGTCGGTCAGCGGCGTCTTCTCGGAGACGATCAGCTCCTTGATGACATCTTTCACGCTGAGAGAGGCGGTGAAGAAGTCGCTGAACGGTATGACCCGCCCATCAGGCAACATCACGTACTTGGAGGCCGTCGCCCGGCTGACGGTCGATTCGTGCATGCCAAGATGCTGAGCCACCTGCGCCCGAGTCAGAGGGCGTAGATGGCGAATGCCCAGGTCGAGGAATTCCCTCTGCTCGTCGACGATGGTAGTGGTAATCCGTTGGATGGTCTGGCGGCGCTGGTTTATGTTGGCGATGAACAGCTTGGCCCGCGAGACGTACTGCTGGATGTGCCGGCGCTCCTCCTCTGAGAAGCGCTCGTTGCCGTGCTCCAGTTCGGCCGACAGCTGGTTGTAAATCGGGCTCAGGCGAAGGACGAAGCGCTTCGACTCCACTACATCAACCTCGTAGCCGTCCTCACCCTTCTTGATAATGACGTCGGGCATAACATACGTGGAGATAGGCTCATTGCGGCCGGGTTCCGGCACGCTGTCGCCCTGGGCCGGATACGGGTTCAGGTGGTGCTTGATGAAGTCCCACACGTCCGCGACCTCGTCGGAGGAGATGCCCATTTCGCTGGCAATGCGACCGAACTTGTGCTCCCCCAGCTGGGTCAGGTGCTTCTTGATTACCTCGCGCGCGTTGGCGTGAGTGATCCCCTGCTCCTCCAGGTAGTCGAGCTGGATAAGCAGGCACTCGCGCAGGTCGCGGGCGCCAATGCCGATCGGGTCGAGGGACTGCAGGTGCCGAAGGACCAGCTCCACGCGGGACTTGTCGGTGTCGAAAAGCTCGGCGGCCTCCTGCACCGAGGCGCGCAGATAACCATTTTCGTCTAGATTGCCCACCAGAAACTCGGCGATGGGCATGTCTTCGCCCGGCAGCAGCGACTGCAACTCCGTCAGCAGACGCTCGGGCAGCGTCATCTGCGCCGCCACCTGAGTCAAGGGGTCGAAATCGTCGTCGCCGGAGGCAGAGAGCCCATGAGTGGGCACGTAGTCTTCAGGTACCTCGGACTGTTCGTTCCGAGACTCATCCGTCGCCTTACGCTCGGCCAGGCAGTGAGGGCAGACGTTCCCTTCCATATTGCCGCCGCAGACCGGGCACCTGCTGGCCTCCACCATTTCCATGGCAGGGTTTTCGGAGAGTTCTTGCTGGACGGCCTGCTGCAGTTCCAGCGACGACAGCTCGAGGATGTAACTGGCGGCCACCAGACGGGGCGACACCTTCATCTGTTGCTGCTGGCTGGCATCCTGGCTCAGATCCATATCCATTGCGTACCACTCCTACCTTCTCCGGTCGACATAGTAGGCACTACCGGCGACGCTCTTAGCCTTTGCCTTCACCTCAGCCGCTAGTGTGCCCACCATGCCAACGCTGTCGACCGGCTTGTATCTGTTCGTCACTACGCCGATGCTGACACTGGCGATCGGGAATCGGGTCGTACGGCCCTGGCGATCAGCGCCCAGAATGTAGCCGCGAGCCAGATCCTCGGGTGAATAGAAACGTGTCACGTCCCGGTCGAAGCGACGGATAATTTCCTGGCAGACGCTTTCGGCCTTGTCGGCCGGTACGACGACGACGAAGTCGTCGCCTCCGATGTGGCCCAAGAAGGTCAGTTCGCTGCCCACACTGTCGGTCACCTCACGCAGGACTCTGGCCAGCGACTTGATCAGTTCGTTGCCCCGCACGAAGCCGTAAGCGTCGTTGACCGACTTGAAACCGTCCACGTCGACGTAGAGTATAGCCCATTTCTGGGTTCGGCCGGACACTAGCTGGCCAACCGCACGTTCTATGAGGGTGTTGCCAGGCAGGCCGGTCAGCTCGGAAAGCAGGCCCAGCTCCACGTGGCGCAACTGCGTGCGGATGCGCGCCAGCAGTTCCTGCAGATTGAAAGGTTTAGTAAGATAATCGTCTGCCCCCATGGCCAGGGCCTCTACCTTGTCGCCCACGTTCTGCCGTGCGGTGAGCATGATGATGGGAATGTAGATGGTCCTCATGGTACCGCGCAGGCGGCGGCAGACGGCAAAACCATCCATGTCGGGTAGCATCACGTCTAGGAGCAGGAGGTGCGGCTGGTAGCGGAGGGTCATCTCCACCGCTTCTCGACCGGTGGAGGCAACCAGAGTCTCATAGCCCTCGGAGCGAAGGAACGTGTCCAGCAATTCTAGAATGTAGGCTTCATCGTCGACGATTAGTATCCTGCTCATCCCAGCCAGCGGGCGGATTAGTTGGTCGACGGGGCCGGTCGGCCAAGGCCGCGGCTCGCTCCACGTCGCCTCCCCGCCTAGCAGCGGGCCACGTCGTTCAATTTCCCTAGGCAGGAAAAGCCAAGAACGTGAGCGCAGGAAACGTGCCAAACCAGGCTGACAGGCGGGGGAAGCACTGCGGGAGTGGAAACGACGAGGCAGCCGCCCGCCATCAGGAACGTTCGGCTGCCTCGTAGGCAATTCGCGTTAGCAGGACCCAGGGCCAGGCTGCTGGCTACACCTCGGCCCGGTTGTTGAATCGCGCCCGCACGGGTACCATCTGCCCGTTGTTGATCGGCTCGTTGATGTAGATGTCGCCGTTGCGGATCTTGAGGTTGAAGCCGCAGCTCGGATTGGTGCAAACCCAGGCTTTGTAGTGAATGGCCGCTCCCTGGCTGCCAAAATCGGAGAGTGGCACCAGATCACCATTGTTACAGCGGCGGCAGCGTGGCAGATTGAGATTGTCGACGCCCATTACAAATTCTCCTCCCCTCCCCTGTCGGGTGAGACGTAGTCACCGTCGCCCGGCTCAGCCTGAGCGACAACAACCCGGCTCGCAATTGCGAGCTGGCGCTGCCTCTACCCCCAAATTCCCCCAGAAGAGCGGACACCTCCGCAACTTGGCGTCGCCAACCACATCGAGAGCGCAATCCGGAACGGGATCTCCCGGTGTGCTGATTGCCCCCGCTCCTGTCGCACCGGAACGGTGCGGCCGGCCCCCAACTAAGAAGCCAACACAACGACAGGGAATGTTCCAGCCTTCCCGTCGAAGCTAACTCACGTCGTGGGTACTCGGATGCAATCTGCTTCGATGGTAACATAGGGCATGGTGCTTGTCAACGCCGGCAAGCCGAGCAGTCGAGCCTGCGCTCATCTGCCGAGGCAAATGCTTGCTGGGCGATTAGCTCTGCCTTGAGTCGCCGTCGGCTTGATCTTGCGAGACCGCGAGCCGACCGAACATCGCTCGGTGGTTGAGGGCGTTGAGGATGACGTAGGCCGCGACCGCGTAAGCGATCGTATGGCCGCGGTCGAAGCCTAGATAGAGGTAGCCCACAAGGGCCAGAAGGAAAGAGGTACACGCGTAAAGCAGCGCACGCACATGGCGTTCCCGCTCAGCTGCAGCCGGGTTTCCAGACAAAGTCGCCTGCCTCCGCGGGGCCAACTCCCCGGCACCCAACTGCCGGGTGGGAGTGCCAGCGTCTCCGCCGGCAGGCGCATTATATCACACCTCTGCGTGGTTTACGCAGCCACATTCAAGTCTTCTTGCACCTCCACCACGCCGTCCACGCGCGCCGCCACCCCCTCCGCCGCTTCGGCATCCTCTAGTGAAGCCACCGTGCCCCGCAAATAGACGATGCCGTTGCGCACCGTGACGCCTACGCTCAGATCGGTGGTTTGGCCATCTTCCGCCAGTTCGCGCCGCACGTCGTCGGCGATCTCCTCATCCCCGCGGGCGATGCTGGAGAACGGGGGTTCGCTAGGGCTCTGATCCGCCGTCGCGGTGGGCGCGAATCCGCCCACGATATCGTAGCCCTGCTCTTGCTCGCCCCGCGGCCGGATTACCGTGTCCGTCGGCGGGAAGAAGGGCTCGGCCTCAGAGATGGCCTCCATCACGTCGGTCGTGCCTTGCTCATCATTGAAGTCGTACTCAGTGCCCTCATAGGTGATATCGGTACCCTCCTCCGACAGCTCGGCCGGCCGCTCGGGATGGTAGATCAAGTGCGCGCCGTCGACCGGCACTAGGTCCAGAACCGTCTCGTCTTTGACTTCCCGCACCCCGGGTAAATTGCGCACGGCCGCCAGCATCTCCTGGTGCTGCTCCTCGGTTTCTACCGCACCGACGAGGCGCACAACCCCGTCCTTCACTTCCCCATAGACATCGGGCGAGGGGTACGCGGCCAGCAACGAGTCGATGTTCATTTGCAGCTCAGCGTCGTCCAAAGTGGCCCCCTGATTTCGTATTGGCGGCGGATTGGCGAGTGCGGGGCGCAGGAACTATGCCAACAGCCGACCGTCCTACCAGTTTGGCGCGGCAACGCGATCCCCGGCGCCCGCCCGGGACCTGGCCGCGCGCTTGTTGACACCTCCTTGGCGACCGGCCTACAATAGCCGCCGAGTTGGACAGGCAAATCCGCGGTCGGCGCTACCGCACCCGAGAGGACGTGGAGGCAAGCAAGCGTTGATCCTGGACAAGTTGAGCCTCGCGGGCAAAGTCGCGCTGGTCACAGGCAGCAGCGCCGGACTGGGGCGCGGCATCGCTCTGGCCCTGGCCCAGGCCGGCGCCGACCTGGCATTAGTGGCGCGGCGCGAGGCTCAACTGCGCGAGACGGCCGGGGAGGTCGAGGGCTACGGCCGGCGCGCCCTCGTCTTGCCGGCAGATGTAACCGATGCCGCGCAAGTGCGCGGACTGGTCGACTCGACGCTCGGCGAGTACGGGGGCATCGACATTCTCTGTAACGCGGCTGGGGCCAACCGGCGTCTGCCGCTGCTGGAGATGAGCGAAGCGGACTGGGATGCCATACTGAGCGCCAACCTCAAGTCCGTGTTCTTGGTCTCGCAGTCCGTAGCCAAGCATATGGTCACCCGCCAGCGGGGCAAGATAATCAACATCTGTTCTCTGACGACGGTCATTGGCATCGAGAACATCGCCGCCTACGGCGCCAGCAAGGGCGGTGTGGCGCAGCTGACCAAGGGTATGGCGGTGGAATGGGCAAAGTACCATCTCAACGTCAACGCCATAGGGCCAGGCTATTTCCACACCCACCTCACCGACGCCGTCTTCGCCGACCCTGCCAGAGCGGCCTGGGTGCGCAGTCGCATTCCCTTTGGCAAGGAAGGCGTGCCCGAGGACCTGGCAGGTGCGGCCGTCTACTTGGCTTCGGAAGCCTCAGACTACGTGACGGGGCAGATCATATTCGTGGATGGCGGTTGGCTGGCGGGATAGACCCAGCGCCGGCCGAGAGAACGAAAGGAGAGAGCGTGGCATCGACAGTCTATTTCATGGACGACAGAGCGTCGGGGTCCCAGGACAGCCTGGTGGCGAAGATGCTGGGGCTTTTCGACGAGGCCGGTCTCGCGGAGATGATCCGCCCGCGCGATGTAGTCGCGATTAAGATGCATATGGGCGAGTGGAACAACACCGCCTATTTGCGGCCGGTCTATCCGCGGGCGCTGGCCGACAAAGTAAAGAGCCTGGGGGGCATACCCTTCGTCACCGACACCACGACGATGCCCTATGCCGTCTGGTCCTCGCGCGTGACGGCGGTCGACCATTTGATCACCGATGAGCGCAACGGCTTCACTTCGGGCTCCGTGGGCTGCCCGGTGATTATCGCCGACGGCTACTTCGGCACGGACGACGTTCACGTCGACATGCCCGAGGGTCTGGCGCTCAAGGAAGCCTTCGTTTCTACTGCCATCGCTATGGCCGACGTGGTTATCATGCTCTCCCACTTCAAGGGTCACGGCGTCGGCGTCATCGGCGGCGCGCTGAAGAACCTTGGTGTGGGCTGCGCCTCCAAGCGAGGCAAGTTCAACCTGCACGGCTGCGGCGACGCCCGCTACAGTCTGGCCAGTTCCAGCTTCTACCCGGATAAGTGCAAGGGCAGGGACTGCCCCACGTGGGAGCTATGCGACCAAGTCTGCGCGTTCGGTGCCATTCACATCACAGAGAGCGGGATGGTGTTCGAGCCGGACAAGTGCAAGGGCTGCTTCTCGCATCGCTCGGTCGTCACCTGTGGCGCTCTGACCCCGCCGAAGGACTGGGGCGAGTTGAACCCAGTGGCTATTGCCGACGCGGCCTATGGCGCCCACAAGGCGATAGGCCACGGTAGGATCGGCTACATCAACCTGGCCGTCGACATCTCGCCAATGTGCGACTGTATCGGCTACGCCGACCGGCCAATGGTGCCAAACATCGGCGTCTTTGCCTCCAAAGATCCGGTGGCGATCGATATGGCCTGCGTGGACGCTGTCACTGCGGCGCCGGGCATTCCCGGCTCAATCACCGAAGCCAAGGGCGTGCACCACCCCGGCGATATCAAGCACGACAAATGCTCGTCGATAATGGGCGCCAGCCAGTACATCCAGATCAAGTCAGCCCAGAAGCTGGGGCTGGGCAGCGCAAACTATGAGCTAGTGAAGATCGACCGGCTACCCTCGGCGCTGCCCTACGTCTTCAATCCAGCGGCGGGCACCGCACCCGAGCCCATCGGCGCCCGCTATTCTCGCGCCTTCAAGAAGGTGCCTTTCTTCCCGGAGGGCGGCTTCCGTCGACATGCGGATACCGACGTTACCGACCTGCGCTAGGAACGCCCGCTAGCCGACGCTGGTGAGAGGGGCGCACGACGACCGAAGGGAACCCTTTCGGGTCGTGCGCTACCGTCTATCTATTACCTTCTAAGCCCCTAGTAGGGGCGCTGCCTCAGGGTGCTGCCGCCGCATCCTCTCTATGTCCTCCCGAAAGCGGCCCTGGTTGCCCGCCACTGGGAAATGGAGCGGCTCGCGGTCGAGTAGCCGCTCCGCCAGGCCCCACGCCTCCAGACGCCGCACCAAGGGCCGGTTCGTGCTCTTGACGAGGACCAAGAAAGGCGGCTCGCGCTCCTCGATCTCCCGCCTGAGAAAGGTGCCGCAGTTCTCGATCACTCTGTTGGCTACGCTATCGGTCACCTGGTTCACCGGGCAGCGCGCTGCGTCGACGATGGCGAGCCCCCGAGCCGCGAAAGCCCGCAGGTACTCCTCCTTGCGCTCGTAGTCCCGTGGTCCGTCGGGTGCCAGCCCCAGCGCCCTCGCCATCTCCCAGAACAGTGCCGACGGCACACCCCGCCGGGACCATTCCGGCACTCTGTAGAAGTAGGCTCCCGAGATGGGCGGGGACTCGGCGAGAAACAGCAGACGCACCTTGGCCGGCAAGAACCGCTCGAACAGCTCTCGGTTGCGCGGTCGGTATTCCGGCCCGGGCGGCAACAGGCCCTGGCGGTAACAGATGTCGCAGGCGCAGATGGCCCTGCCCAGAGCGCCGTCTCTCATCTTGTCTCCATTATGTCATCTACTCACTGGGGGCGATTGTAACACAGCGACTGCGAAGATCAACAAGAAACCCCCGGCGATTGCCGGGGGTGACGTGGGGTCTGGTCGGCGCGGCGCCTACGCGCCCAACTGCGTCAGCTCGCGCGGCTTGGCGGTTGCGGACTGCGAACGGTCATAGTAGATACGCATCAGCGAGGCAGCTAGCTTCTTCGGCTCGTGGCGCAGGCCATTCTCCGGGTTCACGAGATCGGCCAGGACCACCCGCACGCCCATCGCGTCTGCCTTCGACAGGTCGCCGTTGATCTCCACTGGCCGCACGTGCGCGTGCGCGGGCAGGACCGCGTTGGGATTGTTGTTGACGAGCATGTAATCGAACAACTGGAAGCCCACGTGATCGGTAAGCACCTGCAGGTGATCGCTAACATGGAAGTCGTCCGTCTCGCCGGCCTGCGTGGCCACATTGCAGACGTACACCTTAGGGGAGTTCGAGGCACGAATTGCCCGGGCGATGTCGTCGACGAGCAGGTTTGGCAGGACGCTAGTGTAGAGGCTCCCCGGCCCGACCACGATCAAGTCAGCCTGCAAGATGGCCCGTAAGGCTTCGGGATAGGCCGCCGGGTGGCTCGGCTGCAGGAAAACGCGTTTGATCCTGCCTTTGCCCGTGTGGCCGATTTCCGACTCACCCTCGACCAGGCCGAGCTCCTCAGTCTCCGCGGCTAGATCGAGATTGGCCAGGGTGGACGGCAGTATTTGCCCGCGCACTGCCAGAACGCGCGAAGACTCGCGAATGGCTCGCTCGAAGTTCCCGGTTATGTCGCTCATGGCCACGATGAACAGGTTGCCGAAACTGTGTCCTTCCAGGCCAGAACCGCCGTTGAATCTGTATTGGAACAGCTTCGTCATCAGCGGCTCGGCATCGGCCAGAGCGGCGATGCACTGCCGGAAATCGCCCGGCGGGGGCAGTCCGAAGTCAACGCGCAGCCGCCCGGAGGAGCCACCGTTGTCGGCCACCGTGACGATGGCGGTGATATTGCTGGTGTATTCCTTCATCCCGCGCAACAGCGTGGACAGACCCGTACCACCACCAATGCAGACGACTTTTGGCCCGCGGCTCAGCAGGCGCTTCTGGTAGACGATGTCGATGATCTTGTCTTCCCGACCAAGGGGGACGAAGGCCGACAGTAGCGATTTCCCCAGGCGGGCGAACGCGTACACGGCGACGCCGACTCCCAGGACAAGGAACAACGCGGCGCGGACGAGTCGCGGAACGAACTGGAGGGTGATGGTACCGACCCACTCGGGAAAAGGCTGCTCACGGTATACGTTCGTGATAGCGTAGGCGGTTCCCAGACCGAGGAAGATGACCCCCAGCAGAAGAAGCAGCAGCCAACGCTTGACGTGCATACCGGGGTATAGCCACTTCAAAGAGTCCATATCCGCTCACCCCTGCCGGTCGGTTCTGTTCGTGGCCCTAAACGCAGTTTGTATGCCACAGACCCCCGGCCGACCGAATTATAGCACGCCTCATAGAACTCTGAACGGCTGCCCGGAGACTAATCTACCGTACTTTCGTCCTATTCTTGCCAGCCTATTAATCGAAAGCACGGTTGACCACAAAGCTGACGACGCTGACGACCAAGGCGCCCAGAATGGCGTCGGCGAACGAGCCCACGTGAACCGCTGGGTACAGGAAAGCGGCCAGCCAGAAGACGAAGCCGTTGATCACGACAACAAACAGGCCGAAGGTCAGGCAAGTCAACGGCAAGGCGAAGAAGTTGATCACCGGGCGCACAAAAATGTTGAGCAGAGCCAGAATTGCGGCGAAGACGGCGACCGATTGCCAGTCGTTATAGACGATACGATTGGGGAAGAGATAAGCAGCCAGGAGCACCGCAAGGAAGATCGCTAGCCATCTATAGAACAGAGCACGCAAGCACCTACCCTCCCTACTAGCGTCCGGGGCAGCATACCACCGCTCCTGATGCTCGTCAATTGGTTTGACACGTTTGTCACCCCGGCTATAATTGACGGACCCGCCGCGCGAGGCCAAGGAGAGACACTGTGAACACGACTGCCGAGCCTGTCGTTCGGCTTATTGAAGAACTATCTAAACTGCCAGGAATCGGCCCCAAGACGGCGCAGCGGCTGACTTTCTTCCTGCTGCGTTCGCCCGGCGAGCAGGCGCGCGACCTGGCGCAGGCCATCATTGAGGTCAAGGAGAAGATCGGCTTCTGCTCCACCTGCTTCAACATCACCGAGAGCGACCCCTGTCGTATCTGCGCCGACCCGGCGCGCGATCCCTCGGTAATCTGTGTGGTCGAAGAACCTCTGGACATCCTGGCGCTGGAGCGTACTCGCAGCTTCAAAGGTCTGTACCACGTGTTGCACGGGGCCATCTCGCCGATGGACGGCATCGGCCCGGAGGACCTGCGGATCAGGGAGTTGCTCACTCGGCTGCAGAGGGATACGGTCAAGGAGGTCATCCTGGCCGTCAACCCCAACCTGGAAGGCGAGGCCACCGGCATGTACCTCAGCCGGCTAATCGCGCCGTTGGGCGTGAAAGTGACTCGCCTGGCGCGCGGCCTGCCCGTGGGCGGCGACCTGGAGTACGCCGACGAGGTCACTCTCACCCGCGCCCTGGAGGGCCGGCAGCCTGTGTGATGCGCGTCGCCTGGAGAGCGGCCCGCGCCCGGCAGGGAACGTTGCCCTCTGTCGCTGGTTCCGAGCGGCCGACGGCCGTTCGGGACTAGTCATTCTTCCCTTATCGCCGTCGGCGCTGATTCATGTAGATGATGCCGGCGGAGACCAGGAACAGACTGAACACGGTCGTCCAGGTGATTTCTTCGCCCAGAATCAGCGCCCCCAGAACGACGGCGAACACGGGCTGCAAGAAGACGAAAGAGCTGACGATTCCCACCTCGTAGCGGCGCACCACGTAGTAGTTGACGAAGAAAGCCAACCCCGAACCCACGGTGGCCAAGTAGAGCAAACCACCCAGCGAGGCCGGGCTCAGCACCTTGGGGGCATTGCCCTCGAACAGGGAAGCGACCACCAGCATCACCACGGCCGTGGTAGCCATCTGGGCCGTGACCAACGACAGCATTCGCCAGCGATAGCCTATGCGCTTGATCAGGATATTGCCGAACGTGGCGATGGTAGCGCCGCCCAGCACCGCGGCGTCCGCCGCCAGGCTCTCCCCGCCTAAGTTGCCGCCCCGGCTCAGGGTCACGATCACCACCCCCACGAAGCCCAGACTGAGGCCGATGGCCATGCGGGGTCGCAGCCGCTCTCCCGAGATGAGGAAGTGCGCGGCGATGACGGTGAGAAACGGCTGTACCGCGCCCAGGATTTGCGCTCGTCCGACCGGTAGGTATTGCAGGGCCCAGAAGAATAGAGTGCCGGACACGGCCAATTGGAAGACGCCCAGGAATATGGCGCCCAGCCAGGCGGTGCGGCTGGTGGGAAAGGGCAGGCGCTGCCAGCGCACCACCGCCAGGAGCAGCATCGTTGCCAGGCTGGCGCGCGCGGCCATCAGGGTATAGGGTGGCAAGCCCGTCAAGGCGAACTTGATGGCAATACTGTTGGAGGTCCAGAGTAGCGTGCCCAGGATGACTAGGGCCAGGCCGCGCCCGTCCAAGGGCTGCGAGAGCGGCGGCCTCTCGTAGCGCGGGCGCGATGGATCCCGTGGCAAGCGAGAAGTAGTTGGGTCCTTGGCTTGTTCCTCCATCTCAGATCACGGCCGCCCGTGCCCGCCGAACCATGCAGGCGCGGGCCTCCCCATCTATTGGCGATCGCCCTACTGGCAGCGTCGACCTCACGTCTCCACCAGCCGCTCACTACCGGCCGAAAGGCTCGACCCCGGTTGAGCCGCGGCCGGGTCGTAGCCGTGCCAGGTAGGTGTGGCGAAGGCAAGGCGCCGGGACATTACGTTCAGAGCCGCGGGGTTGTTGTCGATGAGCACGGCCCGTCGGCCGAGCCTGACGGCGGCTTCGCCTAGCGTGCCACTGCCGGCGAAGGGGTCGAGAAGCAAATCCCCCGGCCTGCTGTGCACGCGCACGATCCTCTCGACGATTCCCAGCGGCTTCTGGGTGGGATAGCCGGTGCGCTCCTTACCAGCCGTGGGCACGATGGTCTGCCACCAGACGTCCGTGGGCGTCTTCCCCCGGGCCGCCTTCTCCTGCCCCACGAGACCCGGGGCCATATAAGGAATGCGGTCGATTTCGTCGTAGTTGAAGGCGTAATCGTCGGGAGTCACCGCGTACCAGAGGATGTTATCGTGCTTGGCGGGCCAGCGGCTCTTGGGCCTGCCGCCGTAATCGTAGGACCAGATAATCTCGTTTATGAAAGAACTGCGCCCGAAAATGGCGTCGAGCAGGACTTTACAGTAGTGAACCTCCCGGTAGTCCAGGTGGAGAAAGAGGCTGCCGGCCGGCTTCAGCAGCCGTTTCATCTCGGCCAGCCGTGGCTCTAGCATGGCCAGGAAGTCGTCGAAGGCGTCGGCAAAAGCCATGCTGCCGACCGTGAGCGTGGCATAGCGCCTGCCCTGGAAGCCGACGCGGTCGCCGTTGGCGTCGCGCACCGTGCGCAGGCGTGTCCTCTGCTGCAGGCGTCCGGTATTGAAGGGCGGGTCCGTGTAAATGAGGTCGACGGACGCGTCGGGAAGCGCGCGCAGCACCTCAAGGTTGTCGCCGAAGTAGATATCGAGCGCGGTCATGCGGACCTCTCGTAAGCAAGCTGAACGCCGAGGCTCATTATACCCGTGGCTACCGGCAGGCGGCAACGCGACCGCGGGCAGGGCCGACGCAACGGAGCGTGCGGGCTTTGAGATGGTTCGCAAATTGCCTGCGTCTGGGCCGATTTCGACATTGACTTGTTGTGGTGGGGTGTGCTATAAACTGGTGTCCGCGCCGCCTGGGGGACTGGGTGGTGGGGGAAGTGCCGTGGAAGGCTTGGGTGGCTTCGCTAGGGGCTCCGGGCGGCGGCTAGTTGCTCGGGGCATTTTTGTGGGGCGAAGGGCCGGGCTTGACAGGTTCGTGGCGGTTGTGATACGATAAGCGTTGTCACTGCCGAAGGGGGCACCTTAACAACCGGATAGCAGCAGGAAGGAATCCGCAAAAGCGGGGAACAACTCGTCTGTAGAGGCCC
>JAMCYS010000116.1 GCA_023473795.1 Chloroflexota bacterium
GGATGAACCGCTTTCGTCGACTGCTCATTCGCTGGGAGAAGAAGGTCGAGAATTACATGGCTATGCTTCATCTCGTTTGTGCCTGGATCGCCTTTCGTGCTGCCAAGGTTATCGGATAGGTTCTTAGCACCGGCCCCTATCGGCAGTTCCAACTCCCAGCCGGCCATCTGAAACCGGCGGTCGAGCCTTTGGCCGAGCAGCGTCTCGAAACCTGCGCGGTGCTAAGTCGAGAGCTCGACTGTGTTGAAACTTCGCTGGCGACCACCCGGCCCATCCGTTGTGCCATTCGTTCAACGACTCGGTGACATAGTGGGACTGAATGACGGAGACTGATTCTCCATTTCGAGCAATTCGAGGAACTTGCGCTTCTCCTCTTGACTTTTGACGTCTGGACGTCTACGATATTCGCATGGACGAAGACTTCATTAGATACGCGCCGGGGCGGGTCCGCGACGCCGTCCTGCAAGTGCTGACATTGACGTCAGAGCCCCTCTCGGTGAAGCAAATCGAGGAGAGGGTATGTAAGGTTATAGGCCCCACTCCAACGTCCTCGGTGAGATCTTACTTGCGTTTGAACACGCCGAGTCTTTTCGCACGAGAGGGGCGTGGAGTCTACCGGGTTGTCCGCGAATACGCAGGAGTCCAGCAGGAAGTCAGTCAGATTACAGAGTGGGAGAAACCGGCTGCGATCGGCCGGGCACAACTGGTGCACGCGGATTGTTTCGATTGGCTGGAGACTCAGGAAGACAATAGCATCACCGCGGTTGTGACCGACCCACCCTACGGCTTGCAGGAGTATACCCCGGAGCAGCAATTCAAACTCCGTAACCGAAAGGGGGGTGTATGGCGGATCCCTCCGTCGTTCGACGGGCATCTCAGATCACCGTTGCCTCGCTTCACGACACTCAAGAATTCTCAGATCGAGGAGTTGCGCACCTTCTTCTACGTTTGGGCTCGCCTCTTGCTGCCCAAACTTGTACCTGGCGCCAATGTGGTCGTGGCATCGAACCCGCTGCTATCTTTTGTCATTTCGGGGGCCTTGGCGGACGCAGGACTCGAACGTCGAGGGGAGATCATAAGACTTGTGATGACCATGCGCGGTGGTGACCGACCCAAGGCGGCCCACAGGGAGTTTGAAGATGTGAGTGTCATGCCTCGATCTATGTGGGAACCCTGGGTCCTCTTCAGGAAGTCACTTGAAGGGCGAGTGCAAGACAACTTGCGAAGATGGAAAACGGGAGGCTTTCGGCGGCCCTGCGCAGAGAGACCGTTTGGAGATGTCATACCTTCTTCCCCAACGAGGCAGAACGAACGCGAGCTGGCTCCTCATCCGAGCCTGAAACCACAGGCATTCCTTCGACCCCTTGTACGCGGCGTGTTGCCCCTCGGTGAGGGTATCGTCCTGGACCCCTTCGCCGGAGCAGGGTCAACGCTGGCTGCCGCACAGGCTGTTGGCTACCAGAGCGTGGGAATTGAGAAGGACATTCACTACTTCAACATGGCCCGGGAAGCGATTCCAAGACTGGCCGCTTTTCAACCGAATGGAAGGCCCTAGACCCGGTATATCCAGTTTTCGCGAAGCTTCTTGATTCCCTCGCGATGTAGGGTTGCCGTACGGGTACCGAGTTCGCCCCGGGGATTTCGCCTGAAATCTTCTATAGCGACCTGGCCCAAGTACACTTCGGTGAAAATCATTGGCCTGCGATCGCGAGCCGGTTCGCTTTCCGTATCCACTTCGTACACAAACACGCACATCCACTGGTTCCTGGCGCCGTGAGTGTCTACGGCACCGCCGGCCTTGCGAGTTGTTTTTATCTCAATTCCTTCCTCCCCAGCACTGACCGCGTTTCCGGGGTAGATCCCCTGCACGATCAAATCCGGATGGCCGTTGAAGTACCGGTTCTCGGTAAGGACTCGTGAATGCTTCGCCAAGCTTGCGCTAAGCATGTCCGACAGAACGCCTGACATGATTGCGGGCCGAAGCATATCGTCAAGCCTTTGCAGCCCCTTCTTGGCAAGACTGGAATTGACGTCGTAGAAGAAATCGTACACGTCCTGTATTGCTATCTCGAAGTCCCTTAGCCTCAACTCGTAGGGAAGTACGGCTTCCTTGTTGAACTTCGTCTGGTCTACAGTATTCCGCAGAATTGCCATCTTTCGGCTTCTTTGTTCCCTTTCACCGACGGCAGTGAGCTGTGCCCTCCGTTCTTCAACAACTACGTCCAGGTTGCCTTTCCCAATGCCCCCCGGTTCTCTGAGAATCCAGACACTTACTGGTTCAACTCCTCTTCAGTTCCAGCCGTACGCTGTCTGTTTGCTGCGATCCAGCGCCGCAGTTTCCGAATCCGCAGGAGGGGCCTCGCCAAACAACCGGCCCGTGCCGAATAGTATCCTATCACGCCACGGCAGGTCAATTGCCAGCAGACCATGGTATGTGGTGTTTAGCCCAAGGGGAGACGGAGCGGCGAGCGTCTGAGTTCTACTCCTGCCCCCCTGGCAGGCACTCCCCGTCTGCCGGGGCAACGTCATACAGATTGTACGCCCGCGGGCCGGCCAGCAGGGTCAGCTGCGCCGCCTGGGCGCCCCGCAGGCGCACGGCCTCGTCCAGGTCCACCGCCTGAAAGCGTACTCGGCTGGCGCCGGGCAGGCACTGCGCCAGGAGCTGGATGTCGGCGTCGATAACCGTGGCGATCTTGGTGTAGCCACCCGTGGTCTGGCGATCGGCCAGCATCACGATCGGCTGCCCGTCGCCCGGCACCTGCACCGAGCCCAAGGCAATGCCGTCAGAGATGACGTCCGGGCCGCGCGTGTGCTCGATCCGCGGTCCCTTCAGCCGGCTGCCCATGCGGTCGGAGTCGCCGGAGACCTCGTAGGTGCTGTCGAGGAAGGTGGCCATGCCAGCTGCCGTGAAGCGGTCCGCCTGCGGCCCGAGCAGCACGCGTACGACGGGCTCGTCGCCGTAGGTGAGGGCCAGGAAGCGCGCAGCCGAGGGCGAGGCCAGGCGACGACCGGCAGGCGCTGACAGGGCGAGTACGTCCCCGGCGCGTAACGCCCGGCCCTTGTAGCCGCCGAAGCCGCCCCGCAGGTAGGTTGAGCGCGAGCCCAATACCAGGGGCAAGTCAACCCCTCCTGCCACCGCCAGGTAAGTCCGACAGCCGCTGCGCGGGCCGCCGAACGAGAGGGTAGCCCCGGCCGGCAGCCAATACGACCGCCAGGGCGCGAGCGGCTGGCCGTCCAGAACACAGCCTAAATCGGCGCCGGCCAGGCCGAGCAGGCAGCCCTCCGTGGCCCGCAGGCGCGGCCCGATCACGGTCAGCTCGAGGCCTGCCTCGCCCAGGTCGTTGCCCACCAGCGCGTTTGCCGCCTGCAGGGCGAAGGCATCCATCGCCCCCGCGACCGGCACTCCGTAGCCCTCGTAGCCGTGCCTCCCCAGGTCCTGCACGGTGGTCAGCAGACCGCCTTCGAGCACTTCTAACACCATGGCTGGTCCTTCGCCAGGCCCTCGTACTCGGCCATAGCCACCGGCAGGAAGCGCACCCCATCGCCGGGAGCCAGGTAGGCAGGCGGGTCGCGGTGGGGATCGAACATCTGGTACGGCGTGCGGCCAAGGAGCTGCCAGCCGCCGGGGCTGGTAAATGGGTAGATACCCGCCTGGCGACCGGCGATGGCCACGGAGCCCTGGGGCACGGTCAGCCGCGGCTCCGTCAAACGCGGCACCGCCAGGGACTCCGGCAGCGTGCCCAGGTAGGGGAAGCCCGGCAGGAAGCCGACCATGTAGACGGTGAAGATGACCTCGCACAGCTGGCGCACCAGCTCGGCTTCGTCGAGCCCCTTCAGCGCCGCCACCGCGGCCAGGTCGGGCCCGTACTCGCCGCCGAACGCCGCCGGAATCTGGCGCAGCCGAGTCGGCCGGGCCAGGGCCGTCCCGGCGTCGGGACGCGCCAGGATGATCTGCAGATGCCGCCGCAACCGGTCCCGCCCCAGCCGCAGCGGGTCGTACTGGACGAGGAGGGAACTGTAAGCCGGCACCGGCACCCCCAGGCCGGGCACCGGCTGCAGACGCAGCGTCGCGGCCAGCCAGTGGACGAGGGCGTTGGCCTGGGGACTGATCTCGTCGGCGAACTCGACCATCAGGGCGGCTTCGCCCGCGTCAAGGTAGCGCGGCTCGGGATACACGGGCCCGGCCTAAAGCAGCGTGGCGAGGCCCTTGACCTCGACCCCCGCGGCGGCCAGCGCGGCACGCACGGCCTGGGCCACGGCCGGCGCCGTAGGCTCGTCGCCGTGGATGCAGAGGGTGTCGGGGCGGACCGGGATCGGCGTGCCATCGTAGGCGACGATGACGCCATCCCGAGCCATCTTGACCGCCCGCTCGGCAGCCAGGCCGGCGTCCTTGATCACCGCCTCGGGCTCGCGGCGCGAGCGCAGCGTGCCGTCTGGATTGTAGTTGCGGTCGGCAAAGGCCTCGCGGGCCACGCGCAGTCCTTCCGCCTCGGCCGCCTGGATCGCCAGGGCCGAGGTGGCCGACGCCACCAGCACCAGGTCAGGGTTGTAGCGCTTCACCGCCCGGGCGACGGCAACGGCCACCTTCTCGTCGACTTCGCTGACGTTGTAGAGCGCCCCGTGCGCTTTGACGTGGCTGACGCGCGAGCCATTGGCGCGGGCGAAAGCCTCGAGGGCGCCGATCTGGTAGAGGAGGTCAGATTCAATCTCGGCCGGGCTGAGGTCAATGCGGTGACGCCCAAAGCCACGCAGGTCCGGGTAGCTGGGGTGGGCACCCACGCCCACGTTGCTGGCCACGGCCAGGGCCACGGTCCGGGCCATCACCAGCGGGTCGCCCGCGTGAAAACCGCAGGCGATGTTGGCCGAGGTGATGAACCGCATCATCTCCTCGTCGGCGCCCAACCGGTAGTGCCCGTAGCTCTCGCCTAAATCGCAGTTGATATCGATCATCGCGCCACCTCATGCTTCCGCCGGCGGTCGGCAGTGCCCAGGCCGCCGCTGGGCCCCATTATAGCGTTGCCTAACAGCCGCCGTCACTGGCACAGGAGGCTGGCGCTCGTCGTCGCCATCTTGTTACTCCACAACGCCACCGTTCTTGCCGAGCCGCCGGCAGAGCGCGGTTCGGCTCACCCGCGGCAAGGCGGCTTCTCCCTCGCGCCCAAGCCGGGCGGCTGGAAAACCCGGCGACTACCGACGTGGCTCTAGCCGGCGACGTTGACAACCTTGAGCAGCTTCACCGGCACCTGGTCGGAGCCGGTGGCCGGCGGAATCTCGACGACGCTTGCCTCGGAGAGCCCATCGCCGTTAGGCGTGAAGTTGAACGTCCCTTGCACTCCCTTGTAGCCCTTGAGCCCCAGGATGGCCTCACGAATCCGGGCACGGTCCTCGCCGCCCATCCTGATGCCCTCGGCCAGTACCTTCAGACCGTCGTAGGCCCAGGCCGAATTCGGGTCCAGCGGCTCGCCGTACTCTGTGCTGTAGGCCTCGCCGTAGGTCTTGCTCTCCGCGCTGGCGCCCGGCACGAAGTCGGTTACGGCCAGAAGACCAACCGCAGCCTCCTTGGCCAGATTGAGGGTATCGCGCGAGGCGCTGGCCGGCGAACCGATGTACTTGAACGGCGAGCTCAACTGGCGGTACCGACGCTGGATTCCGGCCACGTCCTCCGGCTTAGTGCCGAAGACGACCACGATTTCGACGGCGGCGTCCTTGAACGCCTGCAGCTGCCCACCAAAGTCCGAGCTCCCGGTAGTGTACTTCTCGCGCCTGGCTAGGGTGAGGCCAGCTGCCCTACAGCCCAATTCCACGAGGTCGGCGCTGGCGGTCCCCAAAGCGCCGTCCTCGTGTAAGATGCCCACTTTGCTGAGCTTGAGGTCTTCCTTGATGTACTTGACCATCGTGGCGGCGACGATGGAGTCGTCAGGTCGCGCGCGGAACAGCCACTGGTTGCCCTGTTTGGTCAGAGAGGCGCTGGTAGCGCCGATGACCGTCGGGACACCGTAGTTCTTGATTTGGTCAGACATCGCCAGCACTTGGGTGCTCGTGGCGGTGCCCAGTAGCACCAGAGCGTTGTCTTGCTCGATGCTCTTCCGCAGGGCGGCGAGGGCGCCCTGGTCCGTGGACTGGTTGTCCTGGACCACGACGCTGAGCTTACTTCCCTTGATGCCGGAGGTGTTGATCTGCCGCAACGCCAGGTTCATGGCTTTGAGCTGCAGCGCACCGGCGCGGGCAGAGGCGCCAGTGACGGGGCAGTTAAAGCCAACGACTATCACGCCGTCAGGGGCCACGGCCGGAGCCTTAGCTGCCGCGGGCAAGGGGATTGCCCCAGGCAAGGGGGACGCGGTGGGCGCGGCCGGGCCAGCAGAGGCCGCTGGTTTGATCGCCTCAGTGGGCTGAGGAAGGAGGACCTGCTCCTGGCAGGCGGCCAAGAGGGCTGAGCCGGCGCCCAGCGCCACGGCCACCCGGGCGAGGAACTGGCGACGACTGAGATTCTGCACGACAAAGAACCTCCTGCCCCCAACCTAGCCCGGTAGTCACACCACCAGCAGGTTAGTTCACAGGCTTTGCGCCCCTGGTCGCGCTCAGCCGCCTGCTGGCGCGCGGAGGGCGCAGTGCCGGGCACCACCGCCATAGCAATTGTACAGAGACAGCCTCGTTGAACGAGAAGCGAGTCTATACTGTCAAAACTAACTTGTCAATCGGTTCATCGATCGCCAGCTGGTGGCGCATCCCCGCGGGTAGCGTCGACGGCAGGCGGTGCGTACAGAGAACGGGCCGATCGCCACGACCGGCCCGCTGCTCGGATGGGCTTGTCCGCTGCCCCACTACTCCGCAAGCGGGGCGCCGAGCCCTGCAGAGGCCCTTCCGCCCGAAGGCAACAGCCTACCCCAGGCCACGGCCCGCGGCCGGAGGATAGGACCCCGGCGCGCTGACTAGCGCTTGGTGTACTGCGGGGCCTTGCGGGCACGCTTGAGACCGTACTTCTTGCGCTCCTTCACGCGCGGGTCGCGAGTGAGCAGGCCCGCCTTGCGCAGCAAGGGCTTGTAGTTCTCGTCAGCCAGCGTGAGGGCGCGGGCGAGGCCATGGCTGATGGCGCCGGCCTGCCCGGACGTGCCGCCGCCCGTGACCTTGACCATCACGCTGAACTTGCCCAACGCGCTGGTGACCCGCAGGGGCGCCGTGATGACGGACTGGAGAGCCAAGTGCCCGACCAGCAGCTCCGGCATCGGCTTGCCGTTGATGACGATTTGCCCCGAACCCGGGAAGACGCGCACCCGGGCGACGGCGCTCTTGCGGCGACCGGTGCCGTAGTTGTAATGCACGCTCATTTCAGCTCGATCTCCTTGGGTTGCTGCGCCTGGTGGGGATGCTCCGGCCCGGCGTACACCTTCAGTTTGTTGTACATGTGGCGCCCCAGCGGTCCCCGTGGCAACATACCGCGAATGGCGTGCTCGAGCACGCGCTCGGGATGCTTCGCCATCATCTCGGCCAGGCTTACGCTGCGCAGGCCACCCGCATAGCCCGAGTGGCGGTAGTAGAACTTGGTGCTCATTTTGTTGGTGCCCGTGATGGCGACCCGTCCGGCATTGACCACGACGACGAAGTCGCCGTTGTCGATATAGGGCGCGTAAAGTGGCTTGCCCTTGCCGCGCAGGATCTGGGCGACGTGGGAGGCAAGACGCCCGAGCGTCTGGCCCGTGGCGTCGACGACATACCACTCAGGCCGTACGTCCGAGGCCTTAACCGTTCTCGTCCTCATCCAAAGACTCCTTGCCATTCGTCTCCGTAGTTCACCCTGGCGAGGTAAAGCCCCTCAGGGGGCGCGGTAGGTCCGGCCAGCCTCCGCTCTGCGGCACGGATAACGCCGACGAACCCGGGCAAGTCCAGCTTCCCCGTCCCCAGCCAGATCAAAGTCCCGACGATATTGCGCACCATATGCGGCAGAAAGGCATCCGCCCTCAGCTCCACCCGCACTCTCGTACCCACCCGCAGGCAGGTTGCGTGGGAGACGGTGCGCACCGTCCGTTCACGTCGGCCGGCGCCGCTGAAGGAGGCAAAATCGTGCTTCCCCAGCAGCTCGCGGCACCCTTTGTCCATGGCCTCTACGTCTAAACGCTGCCAGACGTAGTGCGCGCGCCGCCGCCAGAGCGGCGAGCGCTGCGGCCGATTGATGATCTCGTAGCGGTAATCACGGCTCTGAGCGCTGAACCTGGCGCTGAATCGCTCGGGAACCGCCACGCACCGCAGGACGGCCATGTCGTCGGGCAACACCGCGTTCAGCGCCCGCAACAGCTCCCCCGGCCCCAGACGTGTCACCAGCTGGCAGCTCGCCACCTGTCCCAGGGCGTGCACGCCGGCATCGGTTCGCCCCGCCAACGTGACCGCCGTTGGGCACTGGGTCACCCGTAGCAGCGCTTCTTCCAGAACCCCCTGCACGGTTCGCCGCGCAGGCTGGCGCTGTGAGCCAAAGAAATCCGTGCCGTCGTACTCCAGAACCAGGGCGAAACGCTGCCCCGGCGCGCCTGCCGGCAACACGGATTCTCGGCCGTCCTTACTCCACCAGTTGAATCTGGGCCATAGCAGCGGCATCGCCGCGGCGAGGGCCCAGCTTGATCACGCGCGTATAACCACCGGGGCGCTCCGCGTAACGGGGCGCGATCACGTGAATGAGCTTGTCGACCAGCTGGGCGTCGTACAGACTGGCCTGAACTTGCCGGCGCGCGTGCAGATCGCCCCGCTTGCCCAGGGTAATCAAGTGCTCAGCCTGGCCACGAATCTCCTTCGCCTTAGCCTCGGTGGTGATTATCTTCTCGTAGCGGATCAGACTGGTCACCAGGTTCCTATACAAAGCCAGCCGGTGATCCGTGGGTCGGGACAGCTTGCGGCCGGCAACTGCGTGCCTCATGTTCGACTCCTCGCCAGACTAGCGGGTGGTACGGCGGCGACGTCCCGCCTTCTTCCGCAAGCCCTGCTCTTCCTCGTCTTCTTCCCAGTCGCGCTCTGTCCAATAGCCCTCGTACTCGGGCTGCTTGCCTTCGCGCTCCCCTTCTTCCTCGTCCTCGCGTGCCTCTTCTTCGGGCAGGAAGGTGAGGGTTTCCTCCTCTTCCTCTTCCTCGGATTCCTCGGCAGCGGTCTCCTCTTCTTCCTCTTCCTGGCCGGTGGCCGCTGCCTCTTCCTCTTCCTCAGCCGCCACCTCAGGCGCCGTGGCGGAGGCCACGTCCTCTTCCTCTGTGGCCGCGGCTTCGCCCTCGCCTGCCGTCTCGGCCAGGCGCGAGTTCTCGATGTAGCCGCGCGCCTCCAGGCGCTCCTTGAGCTCGTCCAGGGACTTGCGGCCGAAGTTGCGGACGGCCAGCAGGTCATCCTCGCTCATCTCGAGAATTTGGCCAACCTTGGTGATGCTGGCCCGCTTGAGGCAGTTGTAGGCGCGCACGGAGAGGTCTAGGTCCTCGATCGGCACGTCGTAGAGGCGCGACGGAATGGAGCTCGCGGCCAGGGCCTGCTTTTCGCCGGCCAGTTCGGGCTTGGCCACCAGACTGGAGAGAACGCTGAACTGCTGGATCAGGAGAGCAGCGCTCTGCGCCACCGCTTCGTCCGGACGAATCGTGCCATCGGTCCAGACATCCAGAAGCAGGCGCTCGTAAGTGGTGATGCCGATGCGCGTCTCTTCCACCGTGAAATTGACCTTGCGGATGGGCGTAAAGATGGCATCCACCGGAATCACGCCGATCGGCAGGCCCTCGCGGTGGTCGGCCGGCAGGTAACCCTTGCCCTTCTGTACCGTCAGCTCCATAGCGACGGTAGTATCGGGCGCATCTACCGACAGCAGGTATTGCTCAGGATTGATGATCTCGACCTCGGGCGGGGTCTGGAGATCGGCCGCGGTAACTCGGCCCACCCCCTTAGCCTCCAGACGCAGGGGCTCCGGGTGATCGACGCTGGCGCGCAGCCGCAGCTGCTTGACGTTCAGCACCAAGTCGGTCACATCCTCACGCACGCCCTGGATGTCCGAGAACTCGTGATAGACTCCATCGATCCGGATAGAGTTAACCGCCGCCCCCGGCAGAGAAGAGAGAAGGACGCGCCGCAGCGCGTTGCCGAGGGTCGTGCCAAACCCGGGCTCCAGCGGCTCCATCTGGAAAGTTCCGTGGTTATCGGTTTGCTCGAGTGCCTCGACCTTGGGGACGACTATATCAAACAACGGTCAGCCTCCTTTGGGCGGTCAACGGCAGAAAGCGGGACACGCGGGCCGGGCCCTGCCGGCAGGCAGCCGCCCCTCCCGCGCACTGGCGTCCTACGTGGCCTACCGGCTGTAGAACTCGACGATCAGATTGTCCTGAATGCCGGGCTCGGCTTCGGTTCGCCCGGGCAAAGCCAGCACCCGTCCGGCCAAGGCCGCCACATCCACGCTCAGCCAGCCGGGCTGGTTCTTGCGTCCCAGCTCCTTGCCCATTACCGCGAAGTACTCGAGCTTCTTGCTCGGCTCACGCACGGCGATGATGTCGCCCACCTTCACCTCGAAGGAGGGCACGTTGGTCTTGCGGCCATTCACGGCGAAATGCCCGTGGCGCACGATCTGGCGCGCCTGGTTGCGCGAGTCCGCGAAGCCCAGGCGGTAGACCACGTTGTCCAGACGGGTTTCCATGATGCGTAACAAGTTCTCGCCCGGCATGCCGGCACGCCGCTCCGCCTCGGCGAAGTTCTTCCGGAACTGGCGCTCGAGAATGCCGTAGATGTAGCGTACCTTCTGCTTCTCGGCGAGCTGGGTACCGTACTCCGATACCTTGCGGCGCCGCTTCTGGCCGTGCTCGCCCGGACCATAGGGGCGGCGGTTACTTTCGACGGCGCACTTGGCCCCATAGCAGCGGTCGCCCTTCAGCATGAGCTTGATCCCATTGCGCCGGCAGATCTTGCAGACCGGCCCTGTGTACCTTGCCATTCCTTCTCCTCGATCCGCTCTCTGCCGGTACTAGACGCGGCGCCGCTTGGGCGGCCGGCAGCCGTTGTGCGGGATGGGGGTCACGTCGGTGATGGTGCTGATCGTCAAGCCCGCCGCCTGCAGGGAGCGAATCGCCGCCTCGCGGCCGGAGCCGGGACCCTTGACGTAGACCTCAACCTGGCGCAGACCGTGCTCCATCGCCTTCTTGGCCGCGGTTTCGGCGGCCAGGCCGGCGGCGTAGGGCGTCCCCTTGCGGGAGCCCTTGAAACTCGAGGACCCGGCGGTACCCCAGGAGAGCACGTTCCCGGTCGGATCGGTAAGAGTGACAATTGTATTGTTGAAAGTGGACTGGATGTACGCTCGCCCGACGGGTATGTTCTTGCGTTCGCGGCGGCGCGGTCTGGCGACCCTTTTCCTATCAGCCAATGCGCTGTCTCCTTGAACCCACTGGTCTCACTTACTTCTTGGCCGCGGCCTTGCGGCGTCCGGCCACCGTCTTCCTCGCGCCACGCTTGGTGCGGGCGTTGGTTCGGGTGCGCTGGCCCCTCACGGGCAGGCCGCGGCGATGGCGCAGGCCGCGGTAGCAGCCGATCTCGATCAGCCGCTTGATGTTCATGTTGACTTCGCGGCGCAAATCGCCCTCGACCTTGAACTCGCGGTCGATGATCTCGCGCAGGCGGATGATCTCTTCCTCGGTCAGATCGCGCACTCTTGTCGCCGGGTTGATGCGCGTCCGCCCCACTATCTGCCGGGCCGTCGTCGGACCGATGCCATAAATGTAACGCAGACTGATGTCGACGCGCTTGTCCCGCGGGATGTCCACTCCAGCAATTCTTGCCACTTTCGCCCCCGTTTAACCCTGCCGCTGCTTGTGCTTCGGATTCGAGCAGATGACATAGACCACTCCCTTGCGCCTAATCACCTTGCATTTCTCACAGCGGGTCTTGACCGATGCTCGCACTTTCATAAGAACGTTCTCCCCTAGACAAACAAGAAGTCGGCTGCTCTGCTCGCAACGGCCGACCATTTATTATAGCGTTCAGTAGTGGCCGTTGTCAAAAGCTAGGGCAGCGTGAGCACGACGGGGCCGTCCGCGGTGACGGCCACGGTGTGCTCGAAGTGGGCCGAGAGGCTGCCGTCCTCGGTCACCACGGTCCAGCCATCCTCCAGGACGGCGGTTTCGTAAGTGCCGACGTTCACCATCGGCTCCAGAGCAAAGACCATCCCCGGCTTGAGCAACGGCCCCCGGCCGGCAACCCCGAAGTTGGGCACGTTTGGCTCTTCGTGCATGCTGCGCCCGATGCCGTGGCCCACGTACTGGCGCACCACGGAGAAGCCCTCCCCCTCGACGTAGGCCTGGATAGCATGACCGATGTCGCTCAGGCGGTTATTGGGCCGAACCTGCGCGATGCCCTCCCCGAGAGCGTGCTGGGTCACGTCCATCAGCCTGCGGGCCAGGTCGCTCACCTTGCCCACGGGGACCGTGATGGCCCCGTCGCCCTGCAGGCCCTTGTAGATCACGCCGTAATCCAAGCTGATGATGTCGCCCTCGTGCAGCACGCGCCGGGGGTTGGGAATGCCATGCACCACCTCTTGGTTCAGGGACGCGCAGAGGGAGGCGGGATAGCCCCGGTAGCCCTTGAAGGAGGGCACCGCCCCCTGACGATGCGCCATCTCCTCGGCGATAACATCTAACTGGGCAGTAGTGACGCCCGGTTTGACTGCCTCTCGCAAGGCGGCCAGAGTCACGGCGACGATGCGCCCGGCCTCGCGCATGGCGGCCAGTTCTTCGGCCGTCTTGATGATGATGCCCACTCTTCTCCGCTTCGGGCGCATCCGCGCTAGGCCGCCCCTAGGGCCGCCAACACGTCGCGCGTCACGTCCTCGATGCCCTTCTGGCCATCCACCTCGACAAGGATGCCGGCCTTCTGGTAGTAATCGATCAGCGGCGCCGTCTGGGCGAAAAACACGTCCAGGCGCTTCTGCACCGTCTCCGGCTTATCGTCCGTGCGCTGGTAGAGCTCGCCGCCGCACACGTCGCAGACTCCCCGCACCGTCGGCGGCGCCGTCACTTCGTGGTAGGGAGTCTGGCACTGCCGGCAAATCCAACGCCCGGTCAGGCGACGCAGCAGATCCACCGTCGGCACCCTGATGTACACCACTCTGTCCAGCGTCAGGCCGCGTTTGGCGAGCTCGCTGTCGAGCGAGCGCGCCTGTTCCACCGTGCGCGGGTAGCCGTCAAGCAGGGCACCCGCGGCGCAGTCCGGCTGCTCCAACCGGTCCATCACCATCGCCGTCGTGAGATCGTCGGGCACCAGCTGCCCGCTCTCCACGTACGGCCTGGCCTGCTGGCCCAGCCGCGTGTCGTTCGCGAGATTGGCCCGGAAGATATCACCGGAGGCCACGTGCGGCAGGTGCAGTCTCTCGCTTAGCACCTTGGCTTGCGTGCCCTTACCGGCCCCAGGGGCCCCCAGAAGTACCACGAACACGTTCCGTTGCCTCACAATATGTCAGTCGCCTCGACCCCCCGGCAGGGAGGCCTCGGTTCCCCCTCCTCAGGGAAGGGGCAAAGTGAAGGTCGAAAGCACGGTCTTGGTCTGCGCCCTGCAACCAACCACCGTAAGACCCTCACCCCTGCCCTCTCCCGGAGTGAGAGGGAGTGAAAACATGCTCTTCCTTCTCCCCCCAAGGGGAGAGGGAGTGCAAATCCTACTTGATGAACCCCTCGTAGTGGCGCATCATCAGTTGCGCCTCCAACTGCTTCATCGTGTCGAGCACGACGCCGACTACGATCAGCAAGCCGGTACTGGACACGACCAGAGTCGTGCTGATGTTCTGGGCGAAGAACGGCAGCACCGCGATTACGCCCAGGAAGATGGCCCCCAGCCAGGTAATGCGCCCCAGCACCCGGTTCAGGTAATCTGAGGTCGGCTTGCCGGGGCGGATGCCCGGAATGAAACCGCCGTACTTCTGCAGGTTCTCCGACAGATTCTGCTGCTGGAAGATGACGTACGTGTAGAAGAACGTGAAGCCAACCACCAGCAGGAAGTAGGCGATCCAATAGACGGGACTCTTGATGCCCAAGACCGTCGTAAAGAACTGAGCGATCGAGGCCACCCAGTCGACGCTCGAAGTCATGAAGAACTGGGCGATCATCGACGGCAGCAGCATGATCGACATAGCGAAGATCAGCGGGATCATGCCGGCTGAGTTCACTTTCAACGGGATGTGAGTGCTCTGCCCGCCGTACATCCTGGTGCCGCGAATCCGCTTGGCGTACTGCACCGGGATGCGCCGCTGGGCCTCTTGCACGACGACAATCGCCGCCACCGTGATCAAGCCAAGTGCGCCGAACAGGAAGAGACCGCCCCAATCGCCGCCGCCGACGAGCGTGCCGCCCAGGATCTGCGGCATGTTGGCGACTATGCCGCCGAAGATAAGGATCGATACGCCGTTGCCGATGCCGTTCTCGGTGATCAGTTCGCCCATCCAGACCAGCACAATCGTGCCGGCCACCATCGAAATGATGCTCCCCCAGGTGTTCAGCGCGTTGGCGCCGAATAGATCAGGGCTGGCGACGATCCCCTGTTGGGACAGCACCACCAGGGCACTATAGCCCTGCAGGGCTGCCAGAGGCACCGTCAGCCAGTGCATTATCTGGTTGAGACGACGCCGACCGGCCTCGCCTTCCTGCGACATTTCCTTCAGTTGCGGGATGGCAGGGATGAGCAACTGGATGATGATCGTGGACGTGATATACGGATACACGCCCATGGTCGCCACCGATAAGTTACGCATCGCGCCACCGGAGAACAGGTCCAGCAAGCCCAACAGCTGGCTGGAAGCGAACAGGTTGCGCAGCTGCACCAAGTTCACGCCCGGCACTGGAACGTGCGCCAGGAACCGGAAGATGACCAGAATCGCGAACGTGAACAACAGCCGGCGCCGCAGGTCCGGCAAGCGAAACGCGTTGAGAACAGCCTGCAAGAGCGACATGCGACTAGGCCTCCTCGGGCTCTACCGCCTCCGCGCCAATCACGACCGCCTTGCCCCCCGCCGCCTCGAGTTTATCGCGCGCGCTCTGGGAAAACTTGTGGGCGTGCACCGTGAATCCGCGGTCGACCTGCCCGCTACCTAGGACTTTGATTGGCAGATGGCCGCTGACCAGCCCTGCCTGGCGCAGAGACTGCGGGTTGATCTCGGTGCCGGCGGGGAACCGCTCCAGCGTACTGAGATTGACCTCGTCGTACTCCACTCGATTGCGATTGTGGAAGCCCCGCTTGGTCGGCAAGCGAAGCACGATGGGTAGCTGGCCGCCCTCGAAGCGAGGGTTCACCTGGCCGCCCGAGCGGGACTTCTGTCCCTTGTTGCCGCGGCCGGCCGTGGTTCCCCGGCCGGAGCCGTGGCCCCGGCCGATGCGTCGCTTGTCCTTGCGCGCGCCTTCCGCCGGCCTCAAGTCGTGCAGGAACATCGTTTACTCCTTGACCTCGTCCACCTTGACCAAATGCTCGACCGTCTTGATCATGCCGCGAACCGAGTGATTGTCCTGCATCTCCACGGTCTTGTGCAAACGGCCCAAGCCAAGGGAACGAAGGGTAATCTTCTGGTATTCGGGGTGCCCGATACCGCTGTGGACCAGGGTGATGCGCAGCTTGTTAGGCACCGGCCGCGCCTCCCCTCTGCTGCGGGCCGCGCGGGCCACCGCCACCCGGACCGCCAGGTCCGCTCGGACCGCGGCGCGGGCCACCGAAACCGCCACCCCGGCCGCCGAAGCCACCCCGACCGCCGCCGGGACCGCCGCCCGGACCACCCCGACCTCGGCCGCCAAAGCGGTCGCCTGGGCGCTGCTCGCGCGCCAGGGGCACGGGGGCCGGCCTGGGTTCCGGCCGGGCCGCCAGCATCGCCGCCAAACGCGGCGGAATCTCCTTGCCCCGACGGGACAGCTCCTCGGCGGGGTTGCGCAGGGCCAATAGACCGCGCAGCGTGGCCTGGGCCACGTTGATCGGGTTGGCACTGCCCAGGGACTTCGTCAGCACATCTTTAATGCCGGCCAGCTCCACGACCGCCCGCACCGGACCGCCGGCGATGACGCCCGTACCGGCCGAGGCCGGCTTCAGCATCACCAGGGCGGCACCGAAGTGCTCGCGCACCTCATGAGGTATGGTCGACTCTATCAGGGGAATCTCAATAAGGGCCTTCCTGGCTGTATCGGTCCCCTTGCGGATGGCGTCCGGCACCTCGTTGGCCTTGCCGAGGCCCAAGCCGACGTGGCCCTCGCCGTCGCCGACGACGACCAGGGCGCTGAAGCTGAAGCGACGGCCGCCCTTGACGACCTTGGCCACGCGGTTGATATAGACAACGCGTTCCTGCAAGTTGAGCTGGGACGGGTCAATCTTTGCCATCAATACCTCCAACTGCGCTCCGTCTACTGAACCGGCCTAGAACGAGAGGCCGGCCGCGCGGGCGGCCTCGGCCAAGGCCTTGACCCGTCCGTGGTACTGGTAACCACCGCGGTCGAAAACAACGCGCTCGACCCCGCGCTCGCGCGCGCGCTGTGCGATGAGCTGGCCGACCAACTCGGCCTCGGCGGACTTGCTCTTGCCGTCTAGCTGGCCGCGCAGGTCAGCCTCGAGCGTCGAAGCCGCTGCCAGGGTGGCCCCCTGGGTGTCGTCAATCACCTGCGCATATACGTGCTGCAGGCTGCGGAATACCGAAAGCCGCGGCCGCTCGGCTGTGCCTACCACCTTCTTGCGCACGCGCAGATGGCGCCGCTCGCGGAGCTCCCGGCTAGTAGTTGCCCTTGCCATTTCTTCTACCTACCTACTTCTTGCCCTTGCCCGCGGCCTTGCCGGCCTTGCGCCGGATGACCTCGCCCGCGTAGCGCACGCCCTTGCCCTTGTAGGGGTCGGGCCGGCGCAAGTGCCGCAGGAGCGCCGCCATTTGGCCCACCTGCTCCTTGTCGATGCCGGCGACCGAGAAGCGCGCCGAGAGCCACTGGTTGGCCGTGGTCGGCGTGAACGTCTCGACGTCGACGATCTCCACGCCCGGCGGGGGCACTATCTCCACCGGGTGAGAGAAGCCCAGCTGCATCATTAGGCGATTGCCCTGCTTCTGCACGCGGTAGCCGACGCCGTTCAACTGCAGCTGGCGGCGGAAACCGGTCGTCACACCCGTCACCATGTTGGCCAGGAGGGAGCGCGTGAGGCCGTGCAGGGAGCGGTGCATGTTAGAATCGCTCGGCCGCTCGACCACGAGGCTGCCGTCCCGGCGCTCGATGGCCATAGACGGGTGGAACTGGCGCGTGAGTTGGCCCTTGGGACCCTTCACGACCACCGTATTGTCTTGCTTATCTATCGTCACATCTACGCCGCTCGGCACTACGATCGGCGCTCTGCCAATTCTCGACACGAGCCTACCTCCAATCCAGGCGCCTGCTGTCGGCCTGGGTCTGTGCCTCTACCAGACGTAGCAGAGGACTTCACCGCCGACGTGGCGCTTCTTCGCCTGCTGAGCGGTCATCACGCCCGCGGGCGTTGACACCACGGCGACGCCGAGACCGCCCAGCACGCGCGGCAGCTCGTCGCTACCGGAATATACCCGTCGACCGGGTTTGCTGACGCGCTTGAGGCCAGAGAGCACGGGCTTCTTCTGATCCGTGTAGCGCAGCCAGACCCGGATGTTCCGCCGGGGTCCGTCGCGCAGCATCTCGAAGTCCCGTATGTAGCCCTCTTCCTTCAAAATCCGGGCGATAGCCATTTTCAACCGCGAGCCTGGCATCAGCACGTATTCGTGCCGAGCCTGCAAGCCGTTGCGAATGCGGGTGAGCATGTCCGCGATAGGATCGGTGATGTTCATTTCGCCTTCCTCCTCGCGCTCACCAGCTCGCCTTGACGACGCCCGGGATTATGCCCACCAGGGCGCGCTCGCGGAAGCAGATGCGGCACATGCCGAACTTGCGCATGTATCCCCGCGGCCGGCCGCAAATCTTGCAGCGGTTGCGGTGCTGCACGCTGAATCTGGGCTTGCGCTGCGACTTAACGATCATGGATGTCTTGGCCAATTGCTCCTCCTGCTAGCTCCGCCGGAAAGGCATGCCCAGTAGCTGCAGCAGCCGGCGGGCCTCCTCGTCGGTCCGGGCCGTCGTCACCACGGTGACCTGTAGGCCACGGATCTTATCGACCTTGTCGTACTCGATCTCCGGGAAGACGATCTGCTCCGCGAGGCCCAGGCTGAAGTTGCCACGTCCGTCAAAGGACTTGGTCGATACGCCCTGGAAATCCCGGATGCGCGGCAGTACGACGTTCATCAACTTGTCTAGGAAATAATACATGCGTTCGCCACGCAGCGTCACCATGGCCCCGATGGGCATGCCGGTGCGCAGTTTGAAGGCGGCGATAGAGCGCTTGGCGCGGGTGATGACCGGCTTCTGGCCGGTTATCGAGGTCATATCGGCGACCGCCGCGTCGAGCGCCTTGGAGTTCTGAATGGCCTCGCCCATGCCGATGTTCACCGTTGCCTTGACCAGGCGAGGCACCTGCATGATGTTGTCATAGTGGAACTCCTCGCGCAACGCCGGCACGACCTCCTGCAGGTACTTCTCGCGCAGGCGGGGCCTAGTAGCGGCAGTAGCCATTAGCCTATCACCTCGTGGCAGCTACGGCAGACCCGCACCCTGCTGCCGTCTTCGAGCACCTTGTAGCCGACGCGCGTGGGCTTGCTGCAGCGTGCGCAGACGAGCATCACCTTGGCAATATCCAGCGGCGCCTCGCGCTCGACGATGCCGGCCTGGCGCGCGGTGCCCTGCGGCTTGGTATGCCGCTTAATGATGTTGACGCCCTCGACGATCAGCTTGCCCTCGTCGGGCATCACCTGGCGCACCTTGCCGGTCTTGCCCCGGTCCTTGCCGGCGATCACCAGCACTGCATCGTTCTTGGTTATCCTCATAGCTCAGCCAATCTCCTGTCGACCTGGCGCTAACACTGTGCCGCGGGTCGCCCCGCGCCTGGAATCAGAGGTCAAAGGCTAAGTCCCCGGGGCAGACCGCGGTCTTGGCCGCTGGCCTCTGACCCCATGCGACCGGCTATACGACCTCCGGCGCCAGCGAAATGATCTTCATGAAATCCCGGTCGCGCAGCTCCCTGGCGACAGGGCCGAAAATGCGCGTCCCCTTCGGGTTGTTCTTATCGGTCAGCACCACCGCCGCGTTGTCGTCGAATCTGATCGACGACCCATCCGGCCGGCTGTACCCTTTGGCTATACGCACGATCACAGCGCGCACCACCTCGCCCTTCTTTACGGGGCTATTCGGCGCCGCCTCTTTGACGGCGGCGACGATGACATCGCCGATGCTCGCGTACTTGCGGTTGCCGCCAATTAGTACCCTGATGCACATGATCTCGCGAGCGCCGCTGTTGTCGGCGACCGTGAGCCTACTTCCCGGTTGAATCATGGTTCGTCATCCCTCTGCGAGCTGGCACGCCCCGCGCCCTTTGCGGGCCGGTGCCGCCGGACGGCTCGCCCCTACAATTGTTCCGCCCGACGTACTATCTCGACCACCCGCCAGCGCTTCTCGCGGCTGAGGGGGCGCGTTTCCTCGATGCGCACCACGTCGCCCACGTGGGCGTCTTGCTGCTCGTCGTGAGCCTTAAAGCGGGTCCGCTGGCGCAGAGTCCGCCCGTAGATCGGATGCCGCTTGGTGGTTTCCACTTCCACGACCACCGTCTGCTGCATGCGGTCACTGGTCACCCGGCCCGTCTTGGTCTTGATTATCGCCTTTTTCTCTTCGGTCATACTTCCCTCGCTCGGGCTGCCGGCGCCGATACGGCGAACCGGGCTAGCGAATGCCCAGCTCCCGCTCCCGCAGCAGAGTATTGATGCGCGCGATGTTGCGTCGCACCTCGTTCATGCGGCTGTAGTTCGTCAGGCTGCGCGTGGCCAGCTGGAACCGCAGGTTGAACAGCTCCTGCTTGGAGTCCAGCAACCGCCGGCGCAGCTCGTCAGGGTTGAGCTCGCGCAGCTCCTCGTACTTCTTCCTCATTCTTCGCTTTCCTCCACCACCGCCTCCTCCGCGGGCGCCTCCTCGCGCGCCACGAACTTGGTGGCAATGGGCAGCTTGAAGGCTGCCAAGCGCATGGCTTCGCGGGCAATGTCCGGAGAGACGCCGCCGATCTCGAACAGCACCCGTCCGGGCTTGACGACCGCGACCCAGTGGTCGGGGGCACCCTTGCCGGAGCCCATGCGCGTTTCCGCCGGCTTGGCGGTGACGGGCTTGCCCGGGAAGATGCGAATCCAGATCTTGCCACCGCGCTTGATGTGGTGGGTCATGGCCCGCCGTGCCGCCTCGATCTGCTTGCTATCGATCCAGGCCGCTTCCAGGGCCTGCAGGCCGAACTCGCCAAAGGCGACAGTAGCGCCCTTGATCGCCTCGCCCTGACGACGGCCACGGTGAACCTTGCGGTGTTTGACTCTGCTTGGCATCAACATGCTTTCGCTCCCTACTCCGCGCTCACGGCGGCAGCAGCGGCAGGTTGATTCGCCGGCTCACGCTTGTACTCAGGCATCACGTCGCCCCGGTAGATCCACACTTTGATGCCGATGAGGCCGAAGGTGGTGTGAGCCTCGGCCGTGCCGTAGTCGATGTCGGCGCGCAGGGTGTGCAGAGGCACCTTGCCGGAAACCTCGCGCTCGCGGCGAGACATCTCGGCGCCGCCCAGCCGCCCGGCCACCGTGATCTTGATGCCCTTGGCTCCACGCTGCATGGAACGCAGTACCGACTGCTTCATCGCCCGCCGGAAGGAAACGCGCCGTTGCAGCTGCTCGGCGATGCTGCGGGCCACGAGCGTCGCGTCGAGCTCCGGCTGGCGGATTTCGGCGATGTTGACGCGCACTCGCTTGCCCGTGAGCTTCTCCAGCCGCTGGCGGAGCTCCTCCACCTTGCTACCGGCGCGGCCGATGACAATGCCCGGCTTGGCCGTGTGCACGGTCACCGTAAGGTGGTTGGCCGAACGCTCGATCTCGATCCGCGGTACGCTGGCGTCGACCAGTCGCTGCGCGATCAGCTTGCGGATGTGCACATCCTCCATCAGGAGGTTAGCGTACTCCTTCTGCGCGTACCAACGCGCATCCCAGGTGCGGATGATGCCAAGGCGAAACCCAATCGGGTTAACCTTCTGTCCCAAAAACCTAGCCCTCCTTCTCGCCAACCACGACGATAATGTGGCTGGAACGCCTGTGAATTGGGCCGTAGCGACCGCGCGCCTTGGGACGGCCGCGCTTGAGGGTCGGGCCCGTGTTGGCCATCGCCGTGCGGACGATCAGGTCCCCGGCGTCCAGGGAGTAGTTGTTCTCCGCATTGGCCACAGCCGAGTGCAGGGCGCGCCAGACTGGCTGAGCGGCGGCCTGCGGCATCAGGCGCAGCTTGGCCAACGCCTGCTCTACGGGCTGCCCTCTGATGATATCGACCACTAGGCGCACCTTGCGCGGCGACATTCGTATGTACTTGCTCGTAGCGCTTACTTCCATTTGACTGCTCCCACCGCCGGCCATCTTTTCCCCGGAGAATCCAGAGGCTTGGGTCTCTCAGCCCACCCCTCTAACCTCTCCCTGGAGAAAGGGACCAGGCCTCGCTTTCTACGTCTTGGCCTTCTTCTTAGCCACGGTCACCTTCTCGCTCTTGTGACCGTGGCCGCGGAAGAAGCGGGTTATGGCGAACTCGCCCAGCTTGTGGCCGACCATGTTCTCGGTGACATACACCGGCACGTGCCGGCGCCCGTCATGCACGCCCAGCGTATGCCCCACCATCTGCGGGAAGATCGTGGAGTCGCGAGACCAGGTCTTGATGACTCGCTTCTCGCCGCTGCGGTTGAGCACGTCGATCTTCTTCAAGAGCGCGGGGCTGACATAAGGCCCCTTCTTAAGCGACCTTCCCAATTACTTCCCCCTCCTCTTGACGATCAAGTTGTCGCTCTGCTTGTTGCGCCTCGTCTTGTAACCCAAGGCGGGCTTGCCCCACGGGGTCTTCGGGCCCGGCATACCGATAGGCGCCTTGCCCTCGCCACCGCCGTGCGGGTGATCGCGCGGGGTCATCGCGGAGCCACGTACTTCCGGCCGGCGTCCGAGCCAGCGGGTACGGCCGGCCTTGCCCAGCTTGATATTGGCATGCTCGCCGTTCCCCACCTGGCCAACCGTGGCCAAGTTACCTGCCAGCACCCGGCGCATCTCGCCGGAGGGCAGGCGGACCGTGGCGTAGGCGCCTTCCTTGGCCATCAGCTGCGCCGAGGCGCCTGCCGAGCGAACCATCTGGCCGCCGCGACCGGGCTGCAGCTCGATGTTGTGGATCTGCGTGCCCACGGGGATGTTGCGCAGAGGCAGGCAATTGCCCACCCTCACTTCGGCCGTAGGACCTGCCATCAGGCTGTCGCCGACCTTGAGCCCCTCCGGCGCGAGAATGTAGCGCTTCTCGCCGTCCACGTAGTGCAACAGCGCAATGTAGGCCGAGCGGTTCGGGTCGTACTCGATCGACGCGACCTTCGCCGGAACCCCCGGTTTATTGCGCTTGAAGTCGACGATGCGGTAAGCCTGCTTCGCTCCGCCACCACGATGGCGGACCGTAATTCGGCCCTGCCCATTACGCCCCGCGTTCTGCTTCAGAGGGGCCAGGAGGGAGCGCTCGGGCTCGGTGCGGGTGACCTCCTCGAAGGTCGGCCCACTGGTTCCGCGACGCCCTGGCGACGTCGGCTTGTATGTCTTAATAGGCATTTCTAATCCTATACTCCCTCGAAGACGTCGATGCGCTGGCCCTCTTTGAGCGTCACCACGGCCTTCTTCCAGTCCGGTGTCGTGCCGTAGTGGCGGCCGACACGGCGCTTCTTGCCCCGGGCTGTGCTCACATTCACGTCGGTGACATTCACCTTGAACACGGTCTCGACGGCATCAGCGATCTGGTGCTTGTTGGCGCGCACGTCCACTTCGAAGGTGTACTTGCTTTGCGCCAATTGCGCCGTGCCCTTCTCGGTGATGATCGGGCGCCTGAGAATATCGTAAACCCCTAGCCCTGCCACGGCCTTACTCCTCCTGCACCAGGACGTTCTGCCCGAGCGCCTGCTCGACCAACCGGGCCGCGGCGACGGGCATAATGACGTGGCGATGGCCCAGCACGTCCAGCACGTTGAGGCTGTGCGCCGGCAGCGTTTTGACGTCGGGTATGTTGCGCGCCGATTTCTGGACCGCCTCGTTCGACCGCGGCAGCACGACGAGAGCCGAGCGCACGGAGAAGCGATCCAGAAGGGCAACCATCTGCTTGGTCTTCGGCACCTCGAACTCGAGGCTCTCCAGCAGCATCAGGCCCTGGTCGCCTACCTTGGCCGAGAGCGCCGTGCGCAGGGCCTGCTGGCGCATGCGCTTGGGCATCCGCTGGCGGTAGTCGCGCGGGTGCGGACCAAAGGCGACGCCGCCACCCCGGTAGGTGGGCGCGGTAATGCTGCCGTGCCGGGCACGACCGGTGCCCTTCTGGCGGAATAGCTTGCGGCGGCTGCCCGTCACCATGCCACGGGTCTTGGTGGAGCTGGTACCCTGCCGCTGGTTGGCGAGCTGGCGCACCACGGCCTGGTGAAGCAGCGCCTCGTTCATCGGCAGGCCAAAGACGGCGTCGTCGAGCTCCACCTGTTCGACGATTTCGCCTGCCAAGTTATACACTGGTAACTGCACGTGCTCTCCTCCTTGTCTGCCCGGCCACCGGCTGGACTAGAACTCGCCCTTGATGGCCTTACGGATGAGCAGGAGGCCTTCCTTGGGGCCCGGCACCGAGCCCTTCAAGAGCAACAGGTTGCGCTCGGGGTCGGCCTGCAACACCTCTAGGTTCTGCGTCGTCACTCGCTGGTGCCCCATGTGGCCCGCCCGGCGCGTACCCTTGAGCACGCGGCCCGGTGTGGTGCCCGAGCCACTAGAGCCCGGGGCCCGCCAGCGGTCGGACTGGCCGTGCGTCTTGGGACCGCCCCGGAAGTGGTGACGCTTCACTACGCCGGCGAAACCGTGGCCCTTGGAGACGCCGATCACGTCCACCCTCTCGCCTTCGCTAAACAGCGTCACGTCGAGCTGCTGGCCTACCTCGTACTGAGAGATATCTTCGGCCTCCACCTCGCGCAGGTAGCGCAGCGGCGTTAGACCCTTGAGATGGCCACGCTCGGGCTTGTTGAGGCGCTTGGCCTCGCCGAAGCCGATCTGCACGGCCTCATAGCCGTCTTTCTCTTTGGTCCTCACCTGCGTGACGACACAGGGGCCGGCCTCGATGACCGTGGCCGGTCGCGCTTGTCCCGCTTCGGAGAAGACCTGGGTCATCCCCACCTTGCGGCCAAGAAGTCCTTTTACCATAACCCTCAGGCGAGGGGCCGTGAAGGAGAACGCCTCGCGCTCCCCGGGCCCTCAGCCCTCCGCCCTCCTCTAGAGTTTGATCTCGATGTCCACGCCGGCGGGCACGTTTAAGCTCATCAGGGCACTGATGGTCTTCTGGGTTGGCTCCAGAATGTCGATCAACCGCTTGTGCGTCCTGATCTCGAACTGCTCGCGCGAGTCCTTGTCGATGAAGGGGCTGCGGACCACCGTGAAGCGCTCGATGCGAGTCGGCAGAGGCACAGGCCCCGCCACCTTCGCGCCCATTCGCTCCGCCGTCTCCACGATCTGCACGGCAGACTGGTCGAGGATGCGGTGATCGTACGCCTTGAGTCTAATTCGTATACGCTGCCTAGCCATTCGCTAGTCCTTTACTCAATGATCTTAGTGACGACGCCGGCGCCGACGGTATGGCCGCCCTCGCGGATAGCGAAGTGCAGGCTTTCCTCCATGGCGATGGGCATAATCAGTTGCACTTCCAGGCGCACGTCGTCACCTGGCATCAC
>JAMCYS010000012.1 GCA_023473795.1 Chloroflexota bacterium
CTCGGCCAACTCCTCCTTCGCCTCGTCCACGCCGGCCACGTCGGCAAAGGTCGTCGCCGGCCGGTCGGCGACGATAAGGCGCGCCCGGCTACGGGCGAAGGCGGTGGCCTGGCTGGATTGTTGATCCTGGCTCCTGTTTTCCGCCTTGCCGGCATGGCGGTTGGCCAGTATGGTGATGAGAATCACGGCGCCGCCGACGAGCAAAGCGGGAAGCAGCGCCAGCAGGGGATTGAACGGAAGCGCCGGGCCGCTGGCGACGGCGCCCACTTCCACCACCGGCAACCGGTCCGCCGGCACGCCCGCCCTCTGCAGATAGTCGAGGAAACTGCCCGTTTCCTTGAGCGAGCGTTCGCTGGTGCCATCGCTGTAGAAGATCGCGATTTCGTTGCTCACCTGGCTGAGGATGACTGATTTGACCGCGCCGTCCTTGGCCCGCGCGACGACCTTGGAGATCGGCACGGCAGCCGGCGGAGCCGGTTGAGGAGTGCTGGGGAAGACAAGGCAGAGAGTCACCGCGAGGATCGCCAGGGCCGCCAGCACGACTGGGAAGATGATGCGATTGGACGTGGATTCTGGCGGCGGTTGCCCTTTCTGGCGCACGCTGCCCACCCCCTGCCCGCCGCGGCCAGCACTGGCTCGCCCAAGGCGATGTAGCGACGTCGCTACGGCAGCGGTAGCCCCGCGGCTCGGTCCCGGAGGCGGGAGCAAAGGCGCGGCGGGCAACACTATTATCGCGCTTTTGCTATCTTTCCGCTAGAGCTGCCTTGACGGCCGCGTAGGCGTCCACCTCCCCGTAGCCATAGGCGTCGTTCGGCGTGCCGCCGGCAAAGCAACCCAGCCGCGTCCCCTGGTAGGGCTTGGCCGTTTCGCGCAGGATTTGCTCGGTGCGGGCCACGTTGCCGACCAGCTTGGGCTGCGCCGACCACATCAGCGCCACCACGCCCACCACCTGGGGGCCGGCCATCGAGGTGCCCGACTCCACCGCGTACGTGCTCCGCGGGAAGGAGGAGAGCACCTTATCACCCGGCGCCACCAGGTCGGGCTTGACCCGGCCGCTGCCGTCCACGGTGACGGGGCCGCGGCTGCTGAAATCGGTCACGTTGCCCTGCTCGTCGATGGCGCCAACCGTGAAGGCGGCGTCGTAGATGGCGATCGGATCGCTAACGCTGCCGCAGCTCGGCCCTTCGTTGCCGGCCGAGGCGACGACGAAGATGCCCGCCGCCCGCAGGGCGTTGGTGGCCACCCGCAGAGCGCCCGCGTCGCAGCCCTCGACCGGCGGGCAGCCCCAGGAGTTGTTGGTCACCATCGCCGCCCGCGCCGGGTCGCCGTCCCGGAAGGCGTCGCCCTGGCGAGGATAGGGGGCGAGCATAAACTGCATGCAGTTGAGGTAGAGGGGCGGGTTGCCCAGGTTACGCTCCAGGTTGACACAGGCGAACCACTCCGCGTCCGGCGCCAAGCCGATGCCGCCCCGACCGAGCACAGAGCCGGTGGTGTGCGTGCCGTGCCCACTCAGGTCGCGCGGAGTTGGCGAGTGGCTCCAGGGGTCGAGCCAGTTGTAGTCGTCCTGGCCGCCGCGCCCGCGGTAGCCGGGGCTTAGAGCTGGATGGTCGCCCTGCACGCCAGAGTCAGACTGGCCGACCACGACGCCCTTGCCCGTGACTCCCAGCTCCTGCCAGACCCGATCGGCGCCGACTGAAGTCACGTTCCAGACGGGTCCGTTGGGGGCGCCGGCGCTGCCCCGTGCCACCGGCAGCGGTTCGGGCAGAGGCCGCAGGTGGGGGCTGGCGAGCACCCGTTCGACCTCCGGCCGCGAGTCCAGATAGGCCCGCAGCAGCGGGCCAGCGTCAACCTCGATGCTGTTGACCAGGTAGTACGGCCGGTAGGGGATGCGCCATTGGTCGAGGGTCGAGCGCAGACCGGCCTGGGTAGATTGCGCCGTCTGGGTCATGGTGCTGTAGACGTAGCGGGCGCGCTCGGCGCGGTCGGTCAGCTGGCCGGCCGCGCTGACGTCGGGCTGTTCCTTGAGCATCACGAAGAGCTGGTCGCCGTAGAAACCCGGCTGCCCGCCCAGGAAGTAAACCAGGACTAGGGCCAGCAGCACCGCCCCGGTCGCCAGTCGCAGCGGCCCGGCGGGCGGCGGGCCGGCCAGGCGTCGCCGCCAGGCGGTGAGGGCGATGCCCAACAGCCAGGCCAGGACGAGCCCCACCAGCGTCGCCCTGGTGGCCCAGGTGGGGATTTCGTTGTCGCCGAGGAGGATCTGTAGCTCGTTCGGGTCGAAGAAGAGCAAGGGTGCGGCCGTGGCGTCGCCGACGAGAATGGCCAGCGCCGGCCAGGCGGCGACCGGCCCGGGGGCGAAGCGGGCCAGGGCGGCGAGGGCGAAGCCCAGCGCCGGCAGGGTGGTGATGAGCAGCAGCTGGCTGCCGGCGAAGCCGAAGCCCGACCCCATGATCAGCAGAGCGATGCCGGCGGCGAAGCCGCCAAGAAGCGCGCCGGCATGGCCTCCGGGCTCGCCGTCGGCGAGTGGTGCCAGCAGGAAGTACGAAAGCAGCAGGGCGGCGCCAAGGCCGAAGGCGTAGGCGGCGAGGGCGTTGAGCAGCACGTCCAGCGGCGAGCCGAGCGCGCCCCAGACCAGCCAGGGCAGCCAGAGCAGCGCGCCGAAGAGCACCGCGAGAGCCAGCGGGCGCCGGCCGGGCGTGGCCCGCCTGCCGGAAGCGATTCCCAGGCGCCAGAGCGCCAGCGCCGCCAGGATGGCCAGGAGAATCTGCGCCAGGGCGGCGGCCTGTTTCTCCGGCTGGGGCAGCAGGCGTGCCAGGGCGAAGAGGAACAGCAGCGCCAACGCCAGCGCCCAGGCCCGGTAGACCGCCCGCAATCGCGGCGCTCTGGTGAGAAAGGCCAGGGGCAGAATGACGATCGCCAGAGCGAATCCCTGCCCCCAGGTGGCGGCGAACCAGGTGGGTCCAGACAGGTAGGTGCCCTGCTGGATGATCGAGTACTGATCGGCCAACCAGGTGAGGAATTGCACGCCCAGTGTGACCAGAACCACCCAGAGGCTGGCGAAGACGAAGAGGCCGTAACTGAGGCAGCCGGCCTGGGCGGGCGCGGGTTGGTTGGGAGCGCGGATGGCGGCACCTCCTTGGCGGCCGGGGTCAGACCGTGCTAGCCAATGGTGTAGCCCGGGCCTGCCTCACTCCAATTGTAACAGCTGGCGCAAGGCGGCCTACTGGGGCATGCCTTACGGTACCCGAGGCATCAAGCCGGTTGCCATTTGCTATACTGCGCCTGGCAAGCGTAGCGGCGGTTCTGGTGGCGTGAGCACGAGCGGCGGAACAAAGGAGGGGCGGATGAGAGTTCTGGTCACCGGCGGCCTGGGGCGAATCGGCAAAGTGGTGGTGGAGAGGCTGGCTGCCGAGCACGAGGTCGACATCTTGGACGTGGCGGAAGGCCCGGAGGGAAAGCGTTGCTTCGTCGGCAACGTCTCGGACCCGGCGGCGGTCGCCGAAGCTATGGCCGGCCAGGACGCGGTGGTGCACCTGGCGGCGCTCTACAGGTACTACCCCGAACGGCACGCCGAGTTCGTCGAGGTGAACTACAAGGGCACCTTCAACGTGTTGGAGGCCGCCGTCAAGCAGGGCGTGGGCAAGGTCGTCTACGCGAGTTCCATCTGTGCCTACGGCTTCCTCAACTATCACGAGAAGCTGGTGCCGAGCTATTTGCCGGTCGACGAAGGTCACCCGAAGACGCCCAGCGACCTCTATGGCCTGACGAAGCTGCAGAGCGAGCAGCTTTGCCAAGCCTACGCCCCGCGCTACGGGCTGCGCGCCGTCTCGCTGCGCCTGGCCACGGTGTGGTTCCCCGACCAGTTGGAGAACACGCGCCGTTTCTACAGCTGGCTGGCCGCGCCGGAGCAGGGCGCCAACTACCTCTGGAACTACGTCGACGTGCGCGATGTGGCCCAGGCGGTGGCGCTGGGGTTGTCATATGAAGGCGGGCCGCACGAAGCTTTCAACGTCGGTGCCGACGACGCGGTCGCCGACGTCCCGACCCGCGACCTGGTGCGCCGCTTCTACTCGGAGGTTGCTGAGCTGAGGAACACGGATGGCTTCCTCACCCGCGAGCGCCCGCCGCTCTACGCCATCGCCCGAGCCAAAGAGGTTCTTGGCTACCGGCCCCAGCATGGCTGGCGTGACTACGCCAGGTTCTACGAGGCTTAGTTCAACCCAACCAAGGAGGGTTGCGGATGCCCGATAAGGAACGGATAGGCTACGAGGCGATCGTCGCCCGCCTGCGGGCGCTGGCCAAGCCGGAGAACCTTCCCGGCATGCGGCGCTTCGGCATCACCGGCAAGGCCTATGGCGTCACCGTGCCCGAGTTGCGGGCGCTGGCCAGGGAAGCCGGCCGGAACCACGAACTGGCGTTCCTCCTCTGGGCCGAGGGCTCGCGCGAGGCGCGCGTCATCGCCAGCCTCGTGGCCGAACCTCGCCGCCTGACCGAGGAGCAAATGGAGGTCTGGGCGAAGGACTTCGACAAATGGGATGCATCAGAATTGCATCATCCTGCGCTGGACCGACCGCGACCTAGTTATGGTATAGTACAGCAGGCATGCCGGGTGGGGCCGATCACCCCCGCAAGCGCCGCGCTACCCCGCGACGGCCCGGCTGCCAAAATCACCTTGGGTAGGAGGTGTTCCCCATGTCATGCCTCATTGGCCGAAGTCTCGCCTGCGACATTGACCCCCCTTGCCAGGTTCAGCTAGCGCCGAACGGGAGCAACCTGCCGGACCACGTTTGTCATGAGATGGCCTGGCAGACCGTCAGTTACTTTGCCACAAGGCGACCATACCCCTACCCCGACGACGGTTTTGCCTATGACGTGGACTATCCCTTGCCGCTTGGCAAGAAGCGCTTGAAGGCGGCGCGCGCGGAGGCATCGAAGCACAAAGAGAATGCTGCGGCGCAGGGCCGGCAGTATCCCGCGATGTGGCTACCCTCTCGCTCTCTCGTCCAAAGCGAAGGCTTACTTGGACTGGTAGTGCCGAGACAGGTCCGTCTAGATGGGCGAACAATCGGCTGGGTATGGTTACTCGGTCTAGTTGAAGTTGCGCCGCCACTGCTGCAAGCAGAATTGGAGTCTGCGCATGCCGAGCTAGACAACAGCAGCATTAGCGTTCCCTTAGGCACAAACCGAATGGGATTTACGCGAGCGATTATCTTCCCCCAAGGGCAAGAGACGGAGACGGTCCAATCTGTCGAATACAAACGAATGGCAGCAGCGGCAGCCAGGGTGTCTGAGCTGCGAGCGCGACAGGAAGCGGCAAGACAGAAGGCAGAAGACAGCCAACCCGGTACGCGCAGCGTTATTCCGACATACGAGCAG
>JAMCYS010000033.1 GCA_023473795.1 Chloroflexota bacterium
GGCGGCCCGCGACTGGGCCAAGTTCAGCGCCTATGTCCAGGTAAGCGACGGCTACGACCCGGGGCCCTACGGGCCAGCCGAGTTCTTCGCCTACGCCATCCAGCAGAGCGGCGGCGTTTAGTCAAACGTGGGAGGGAGACAATGAACCAGATCCTCGCGATGGCCATCGCCGGGGCGGCGGTGGGATTCATGACCGGTGAGATGCAGCTGAAGAACGGGATGTCCGCCGCCATTCTCGGCGCCGCGATCGGCATGGGGATCGGCTACCTCTACACATCGATCGGCGACGTCGTCGTGCCGGCCGGGGCGCTCACCTCTGGCCAGTCGCTGGCCGCGCTGAGCGCGCCCATCTACGCGATCTAGAGGCCAAGGTGAACCCGTTGATGCCGTTGGCGGTCCTCTGGGAGATGCATGTCCAGGTGCCCGAGATATTCGACCGCCACCAGGCATACAGGATGGCGCGGCAGTACTGCCGCGCCGTGGGCAAGCCCCTGCTGCGGGTGGGGATTCGCCGCGGCTTTCTAGAGCCGCCTAACGGCGACGCGACCCTGGATATTGATCCGATCATCCGCCGCATTGCAGGCGGGGTACAGGGAGACGAGCGCGCGATGCCCATGTTCGCTGACAAGCAATTTGGCGCCGCGTTCAATGAGCAGACCCTCGAGCACCTGCACTCAGCCGAGGATGTGCGTCTGGCCGTGGGCGAATGTGTACGGGTGGCCGATTACGCCTATCTCTTGGTCCCGTCGCCGGCCGGCATAATCGCCCATTTGCACCCGACCCACTACCTGGCAATCCGGATCGTTCAGGGCGGGCTGGCGGTGCGGCGCGTGTTCCACGCCGACCAACCGGCGGTCTTTGTGCCCGTCCCTCACGCGCGGCGCGCGCTAGACAGTCTCGTCATCGGCTATAGCGGAGGTGTCACGGGATGAATCCGTTGTTGCTCGTTCCGGCGTGGCAGGGGCTCGTGTGGATGGGAGAGGGCATCGTTCGCCGTTCGAAGTACGACGCGGCCCAGGCCTACGCGCGCCAACAGGGCAAGCCGTTGCTCGTGGTCGGCGGGCCCCAGGGCAGCCCGTCGCGGGCGGCGCTGGGCATGCAGGGCCACGGGTTCGGCGACGTCTGCCTGGATCTCGACCCGGCGATGTGCCAGGGCGCGCCAGAGACAACGGTAGTCGTTGGGGCCGACGTGCGCGGCATCCCATACCCGGACCATCACTTCGGCGCGGCGTTTGTCAGCCACGTACTGGAGCATCTGCCCACCGCGGCCGACGCCTGGTGGGCGATTGAGGAGTTGCGGCGGGTAGCCGACGCGCTGTGGGTCGCCGGACCCTCCAAGCAGGAACTCTGGGCCTGGGTCCATCCAGAGCACCATCTTTGGGTGTGGCAGGACGGGAGCGGCCAGATGCACGTGGAGGAGAGGGGCCGATGATCGTCGAGATCCTGGGCCAGCTGGCCGCCGGCCTGGCGGGCGGGGCGCTGGAGACGGCGCTCCAGGCCAAACGCAACCCCGCCAAGAAGAAGCCGGGCCAGAAGAAGGCCTCCCGAGTCAAGGGCCGGGAGAACCGGGACCTGCGCCGGGCCAAACGGCTGGCGGAGAAGTTTCACGGCACCTGGCAGGACAATGTGGTCGAGTTGTCGGCCAAGGACCGCAGGAAGCCCTCCCGCTACGCGGTGGTCGCCGGCGAGCTGAAGGACTATACCTACTCGCCCCGCAAGGGCAAGCGGGCGGAGTACGACTGGCACCACGATTCGCTCGACAAGGGCTTTGGCCGCGGCAAGGGCAAGAAGAAGCCGCTGCTGGTGGTGGATCCGGCCACCAAGAAGCCGGCGATCGTCGCCAACCGGGCGGCGGTGAAGTTCGACCCGCGCCGCGGCTTCATGGGTTAGGCGTCAACTTGAGCCACCAGGGCTCAAGGATGATAGATCACGACAGGAGGTTTCCCCATGGCCAAGCGCAGGACACCGCCCCGCGACTCCAAGGGCCGCTTTCGCAAGCGGCGCAAGGGCCGCCGCTAGGCGGCGCGGGGGCGCCGGCGGGGACCTCTCCGCCGGCGCTCAGCCAACCATTCGGGGGGTGAGTTATGGCCAAGAGTTGGAAAGAGACCGTCAAGGCGGAGTTCGCCAAGGTGCCCAAGAATAGCCCGTTCTCGGAGTACCAGAAGGCGCTCAAGCGGGCCTCGCGCGTCTACCACGGCGCCACGGAGCCGGCGCGGGTCAACCCGAGCCGGGCCCGGGCGACGCGCGCCAATCCGAGGAGCGACGACCTGCTGATGCTGGCGGTCATCGCAGCCATGGGCTACGTCGGCTGGCGGTATCTGCGGCAGCATCCGGAGATTCTCAACCCGCCGGCGGCGACGGCCGCCGTGCGGCCTTGAGGAGGAACCTGCTTGTAGCGGCCGGGCGCCGCGCCTAGAGGGGTAGGGGCGAGGGTCGCCCGCGCGGGCGACCCTCGCCCCTACAATGCGGGAGGTCTGATACTTGGCACTCAACGCGGCCAATCTGCGCCGTCTGGCCCAGTCGGCGCCCACCGCCGCCAGGCTCTACCAGGCATGGCAACGGGCCCAGCGGGGCGACCGGCAGGCCATCGACTACCTGCGCTCGGAGGGCTGGGCCGAGGCGGTAGACCTGCTGGTCGCTCCCGGCGCCGGCGCCGTGGCCAAGGAGGCGCTGGGCCACGCCACGGACGCCTACCGCGTGCTGCGAGGCATCCGCCCGACGTCCGGGGGCGACGTCGTCGACGCCGAGTATCGCGTGCTGGAGGAGACGGAGGCCGAGGCCGGCCCGCGGCCGCCCTGGTCGCCCTTCCTGGCGCGGATGTTCAGGCAACCATACGGAGGCCATGTGATTCTCGGCGGCGTGGGCAGCGGAAAGACAAGCCTGGCGGTCAAGCTCGCCCATCGGTATCAGCAAGAACACGGCTTCGCGGTGGAATGCTGCCAGATGTATGGGGAGGACCTTCCTCCCTTCGCCGTGAGCATCGGTAAAGACACACTGGTCAAACGCATGGACCGCCTTTCCCGATTCCTCGACAGCCAGAACGAGAACGACGAGGACGCTCCGGATGCGGAATGGGAGCAGCCACGCCTGGTGAACGGGCCAGCGGCGATGCCACCCCGCGGCCGGGTGATCATCATCGACGAGGCCAGCCTAAGCCTGTCAAATAACCCGCACGACCCTACCCGGCGAGCCGCGATTCAGGCGCTGACGCAGTGCCGTCACGTTTCATATGTTGTTCTCTACATAGCCCAGTGGGCCGGCCAGTTGCCGCTCAGCCTGTTGGGCCAGACAACGGCGTGGATCAAGTCCCCCGACGGGCGGGAGGCATTTACCGATCGAGACAACTTCGCGGTCAAGGACCTGTGGCGTAGGGCCGGGGACGCCTTCCATGGGCTCAAGGACTCGGCGTGGTACGTGGACCCCCACCGCGACCGGCGCTCGTGGGCCTTTGTGGACGCGCCGCCGATCAATGGCATTCGTGGCTACTCTGGGCTCATCCCCTTCACCCCATACAAGGCGGGAGACTAGATATGACGCCAGGTCCGGCGCTCGACGATGCAAAGCACGCTCTTGCGATCAATCCCGTAGTCGCGGGCGAGAGCGGCCTTGTTGTGCTCTCCCGCCGCCCAGCGCCGGCGGATCGCCAGTACGTCCTCCGGGATGAGCCGCGACACGCGGACCATCTCGCCTCGGGGGTAGAGCTCCGGGTAGAGTCGAGTGGAACAGCGATCACCTCTAGCCGACCTGCCTTTGCGGGTCATGTCGGCAGAATTGTCCGCCGGCGTACCAACAAACAAGTGAGCCGGATTGCAGCACAGAGGGTTGTCGCAACTGTGGCAAACCAGCATGCCGAGGGGGATCGGGCCGTTGGTGAGTTCCCAGGCTACGCGATGGGTCAGAAGGTGCTGGCGCCGATAGGTGAATTGCCCGTAACGCCTGGCGAAGCCAACATAAGGCCAGCAGTCGGTGGGGCCGCCTCTGGCAACGCGGGGCCAGAATCGCTCAGCCAGACTGCGCACGCGGGAGAAGTGGCCCGGGCGGAATCGGTGTTCTGGGCTCACCGCCTCACCACATCCGCAGGCGCAGAGGCGTGGGTTGTCTATGGTAGGATGGGCGCGCATGGCGAGTTTCCTTTCGCTATGCCACGCTCCGGGCTGTTACAGCAGTGCCGGAGCGCTTTGTCGTCACCGATTATAGCACTTGGCGAGGTAGCGGCATGAAGCGCAACCCCGGCAAGGCGAAGAGAATCGAGCGGCGAATCGGCAACGCCGCCAAACGGGACGGCCACAAACGACTGGCCGCCAAGACACGCGAGATGAAGGCCACGAAGCCAAGGGTCTATTACAGCTGGCGCAATCGCCGGCGGAAACAAGGGAGGTAGTCATGCTCAGGTACAAAGACGGTCTATCGTTCCGCCGGGAGAGCGACGGCGCCGTGGCGGTGGTAGTGGAGACCCGCGGCGACGGCGGCCACGTGGCCACGGTCAAAGAGTGGACGATCGACCCGGCCAACTGGGTCAACATCGTCGCCGCCCTCTCGGCCGAGGGCAAGCCGGCCAAGGGCAAACTGGCCCAGATCCACGGGGCGTAGGCCGTGGAGCCGGTCTACCTCTGGCACGAGTCCAAGCCGTCGCCCTCCATCCTCGAGGAGAGGGTAAGGCACGCTCTTGGCATCACGCGCGCGGAGAGATTCCGGCGAGTCCGCGACCCTTGGGGTAACTACGTCGACGTCGAACTGGACCGGGTGCTCGATCACATCGCCAATCACCCAACCGATCACCGGCGCTGGGAGATGATCCCGGCGATCATACCGGCGATCAAGCGAGCGACGCACATGTACGAAAGCGGCTCGCGGCAGAAATATGAGGCGAGACTGAGGGTCTATAGCCCAAGCAGCGGGCGGTACGAGAGGGTGGTTTTCGTGGCGACCGTGTACTTAAGCGGCGGACGCCGCGTATTTGATTCCTTGGTGGCACCGACCAAAGAGCGTGTCGTCGAGCACGAGCGCCGGACTGCGGGGCCGCTACGGTCCGTGCGGGATAACCCCGTCAGACAATGGTCAACGCCAGCGCCCGGAGCTCTGGCGGACAGCCGGCGGACTCCTACGCATTCTCCGGGAACTGCGTCCGCTCGGTACAGACATGATAGCACCATCGCGGCCGTCGCCGCAAGGGCCGTCGATCTTCTGACCGTGCTGTTTGGGTAGTGAGCGGCCGGCGCTAGCGCCGGCCGAAAGATCGGAGGAGAATCATGACCGCGGAAGCCCTCGCATTGTTGATCGCGGGTATCGTCGCGCCGTTCATCGTGCAGTTCGTCAAGGCCGGCAGGCTCTCGGACCTGTGGGCGTTCTGGCTCACCGTGCTCGTCTCCGTGCTGCTGGCGACCGTGGCCGAGCTGCTCACCGGCGGCCTGCCGCCGTCGACGGAGGCATTCTTCGTCAGGGCCGCGGCTGTCTTCGCGCTCGGGCAGATAATTTGGCGCAACGTGTTCAAACCGGCCATCGAGGCGCGCGCCGCGGCCGCAGGGAACGGCTAGCGCCAGGTATCAATTGACCTAGAGCCCAAAACAGGGACCTAGAATCGCCTTGTAGAGAGCCGTCTCGACGGCAGAATGGGCTATGGCAGGTGTCTCCACGTCCTTCGGCTGACAATATCGCGAATGTGCCCGGCGGTTACGCCGTGTTGGCGGGCCAGCACGGCCGCAGGGATACCGCTCGCCCTATCCGCCCGGATCTGGCCTACTTCGATCGCCGTCAGACTGGCGGCCGGGTGGGTCTCTCCCTGTGGTCGCCTCTCGGGGTGCGTATAGTTGCCGTTGCACTCCCCGAAGGAAGGGCTGAAACGACCTTTGGCCCTCATGTCAGCCATGTTGTCGGCGTGAGTGCCAAGGAAGAGGTGATCCGGCCGGACACAGCTTCTGACGTCGCACCTGTGAAGAACGTCAAGGCCGTCCAGCGGCATTTGGGCCACGCCAGCCTGCAGTCGACGGCCATTTACACCCAGCTGACGGACGAACACGCACGACAGCTGATCGCCGGCGCCAAGTTCTAGCGTATGGACGACAACGTGACACGGAGGACACTGAAGATGCTGCACCCGCCAGCGCCCAAGACGACGGAAGAGCGGATTGTCGAGATCTACGCCTGCCTGCAGATCATCAAAGGCCAGCTCGCGGCGATCGAGACGAAGCTCGACAACATCTGCGACAACTGCGAGGTGGAGGAGAACCGACTTAAGGCCCTCGAGGAGTGGCGGACATCTGTGAGGGGTGGGCTCAAGGTGCTGGGCGTGATCGCGGGCGCGGCCGGGGTCGTGGGCGGCCTGGTGGTGAAGGTTTTCAACCCCTAGATAGGAGGTAGACATGGTTACGACCTTCCTCGGCGGTATCGCCAGCGGCGCCGGCTTCGCCCTCGGCGCCGGCGGCCTCAGCGCCTGGGCCAACCAGCGCCAGAAGAAGAAGAAAGCCGAGAAGAAGAACCCCGTCTGCCGAGCGAGACGGGGGGGTGGCCGGCGTCGAGGGCGCCGGAGGAGACGAGTCTCAGCCCATCCCTGACTCAGGGACCCCCGTCCGCCGGCGCCGTTTGTACTCGCGGTCGTAGCGTCGTTGTACCGCCGGCCGGCAGGCCGGGCAATATCTCTCGCGGTGGCTCTCGGCCGTGAACGCCTGGCCGCACTCGGGACAGACGACCTCGCGCGGTCGGTGCAGGCTGGCCTGGACGGCGGCCGGGATCTGACCCCGCAGCCGCTCCCGGTCCACCGCCTCGGGGTGCTCGGCATAGTAGCGCCGCAGGCCGGCCGAAATCGCCTCTGGCGTAGATTTGTCCAAGCCAGCCAGGTTGCGCTGGCGGCGCCGCTCAGCCCTGGCCGGGTCGCCCGCGAACGCCTCGCTCCGGTGCTGGCTCGCCTCGGGACGCAGGCCCTGCTCGATGGCCGTCACCGCCTCCGCCTTGTCCTCGGCCCAGCGCTGGCGGTCCTCGCCCCAGTTGCGCAGCTTGCCCTGGGCGCGCAGGCGTTCGATGATCGGCGCCGTGGCCGCACGCAGGCGCTCGCGCATCGTCTCCGACACCAGCCGCGTCTGCCGGTTGAGCCCGGCCCATTCGCGGTAGTCATCGGCCTCCAGGCCGTGGGCCAGGCGGGCGTGCTGAGCCAGGCTATGGCAATATCGGCCACAGGCGTGGCACAGCAGTCGGCCATCCTCGTCGCGCTCGAGCCGGCCAACCTCGCCATAGGGTGAGGCCTCGACCAGGCTGGGGCAGGAGGGGCCACGCCGTCTAGTCATCGGGCTCCCCCGATCCGCTCTGGTCCGGCCGGGCCGTCGTGCCGTAGACGACTCTACCGGTGTTGTCTTTGAGAACGATGTCCGCCGAGTAATGGGCGCCACACTTGTCGCAAACCAGGCCCTCGTCACCCGGAACGAAGTGCCCGCAGTTGAGGCAGTCAAAGTTCACCCATAGATTTAGCCCGTCGAAATAGCCTTCTCGTTCAGCCATTTTCTACCAGCTCGCCGCTAGGGCAGTAGGGTCTGGGCCACAGTGGTGGCGCTCGCCGAGACGATCGCCAGCGCGGCCAGTGCCACCAGGCCGACGTCGCCGCTGCCGCTGGCCCAGGCCAGCCCCACGGCACAGACCGCCGCCACTCCCAGCGCGATCGCGACCCTCTGCCAGCGTTTCACTTCCCCGCCTGCCTCCTACATTCCGCCCCGCAATAGGCGCACCCACACTCGCTATCGTACCAGACTACGCTCCCCGCGGGGAGCCAGCGCCGGCAGACGGCGCAGTACTGCCCCGCGTGGAGCCGCGCGCGATAGACGGCCATTATCGGGGCCCTCCCCGCCCCGTTTTAGCTCTATCGCCACGGGTAAGATGGTCAATCTTCGCAAGGTTCCGCCCAGCGCGCACCAGGTTGTATACCGCGTAGCAGAGATTGAAGACTGCCCAGATTTGAAAGAAGATGGTCGCGGCGTTCAACCAGCCTCTAGGCGGGGGCGCGAACGGCAGTGCTTGCCCGATCAGCCAGGTGATAACAAGGCTGGCGACTGCGCCCCCAGCGATCACGGCCATACACTCCCTGTATTCGCTGAGCCACGTCTTGATCCTCATTGCTGTTATTCCTCCCTACACCGGCCGCGGCCGGCGCGGCCGCGGCAGCAACAATTGATTCTTGGCCAGCCGCTCCGGACCGGGCAGGGCCCTCACCCGGACCACTAGGTTCAGCGGATCCGTGCGATCGACATGCAGGCTGTAGGAGGCCTCGCACTGACCACAGACCAGCATCGCGCTCCCCGTGAGCACGGCGCCGGCGCCGCCGCACTCGCAGGAGACGAGCAGCCGCGGGATCACCGGCGGCCGCCCCTCCTCGCTGTGCAGGTTCAGAGTCATCTCGAGCGGCCGGTCGAGCTTCTCAAACTTGTACTCCCTGAGCAACTGAGCGAAGGCGAAGTCGACGAAGACGGGCGCCGGGCCCGCCGTCGACATCGGCTCTCCATTACCGTCTGTCATTTCTTCCCCCTCTACGCAGTCGCCTCCGGACAACGACGACCTCCTCGTCCCCGAAGCGGACCAGCATCGAGCCGTTGCGGCCGCAAATGCACGTCTTACCACCAGGCGTGAAGATCGCCTCGCAGCGCCGGCCCACCAGGTCGGAGCGCGTGCGGCCCTGCACCGGGTTGGTCTTGCTGGGAGCCGTGCCGAGGTAGACGTACTCGCGCATCAGGCCCACCGGATGGCCACGAGGTTGTTGGCGACCACCCAGCCGTACCCCGCCACGGCGACGATGGCGCCCAGGGGCAGCAAGGCATCTATTGGTTTGTTGTCCTTTCCCCACGGTGCCCACCCGGCCGGCAGTGCGCCAGCGCGCATCAGCGGTCCCGTCACCAGGTCCTGAATTGCGAACAGACACGCCTCATCGGGAAACCTCTTGCTGGCGTGGATGGCCACCAGCCCCCGGTACGACGTCGACCAGGACCGCGTCTCGATCCGCTTGGCGCCGATCGCCACGAGGCTGGCCCAGGGCTGGGTCAGAGAGAGCGCTTTCACGGCTGGGCCTTCTCTCTCCGCGATCGGTCGTGCCGGCGTTGGCACTCGGCGCAGCGCTTCCAGTAGAGCGAGTCGCCCGTCTCGAACTCGTCGCCGAGATACAGCCACTTGCCACAGAGGCTCCTACCGTCCGGCCCGATGTAGTGCAGCCTGCCGGCGCCGTCGATCCGGGCCCAGCCTTGGCCCCGGGCGGCCTTCTTGTCGGCCATCAGTTCATCCTCCCGGCGGCGCTCACCGCCGCCAATTTGGCCTCGATCTCCGCGTCCAGGGCGCGCTGCTCGACCCGCCAGCCGGCGAGCCAGTCCGTCAGCAGCTCGTTCATGACTCCGGGCGCGCTGTCCCAGTAGACGACGGGCAGGCAGACCCGGTCCGCCTCGAGCAGCTCGCGGCGCGTGCCCTCGGAGCGCATGGCCACGGGCTCGGGCACGCAGCAGACCACCAGGTCGCCACGCCGCAGCAGATCCAGCGCCGCCTCGAGCAACGTCTGTTCGGGTACGATTACCTCCAGGCCGCCCGTGTTGAGGTGAGGCACAATTACGGCGAAGCCCAGGCGCAGCAGGGCCACGCCCACTAGGTGGGCGTGCCGGACGTTGGCGGCGACGCGCTCTGGACGGTCGTCGCGGTAGGGGCCGCAGACATAGGCGACCGGTTTCGGTTCGGCCATTGGTTCTGGACCTCCTAGCCAGGTTGGAGAGCCTCCGGGGAGCGCTCCCAGGGCCGCGTTTCCAGCCAGCGGCGGGCGGACACGTGACTGCGTCCCAGCCGACCCGGTGGCTTCCGCGCCAGGGCCGCCGCCGCCGCGATCAGCCATTCGTCGAGCCCCGGCGGCCCGGCAGTTATGGCACGTTGCCAGGCCTCAAACTCTCGTTGTTCGGGCCCCTGGTGGCTCGGATAGAACGTCCTGAACTGTAAGTACTTGGGGGGGCGACTTTGCGGCGCCGCACTGTCTGTACTCATGTCTTTAATTCTCATGTCTGTCATGTCTTTAATCTTCGCAGCTTCATTTTGAAGCTGCTGGCAGCTTACTTTTGAAGCTGCTGGATCCGGCAGCAGCTTCATTTCTAAGCTGCTGAGCAGCTTCATTTTGAAGCTGCTGCCGTTTTCATCCTCCTCCACCAGCAGCTCACTTTTGAAGCTGCTATCCTCTTCTGGAGGAGGCTCAGCCTCCGCCAGACCGTCGTCCGCCGCCGGCAAGGACAGCTGGGTGCCGGGCGCCGTGGCGCGCAGGCGGTAAACGTAGGTGCCGTGGGCCACCCGCCGCAGCCGCTCCAGCACCTGGTGCTCCAGCGCCAGGTGGAGGCCTCGCTGCACCGCCGCCCGGCTGAGGCCCGTCATCTGGCAGAGCAGCGTATCGCTCATCGGGCAGCAGTCGCGCCGCCAGCCGAGGGTCAACCGCAGCGCCGCCAACACGACCTTGATCTCGGCGCCCGTCATCCGCGGCAGGCCCTCGTCGAAGATCTCGTTGGGCACCTTGACGAAGCCCCGACCGTTGGCGATGCCGACGAACTTCCACTCCTCGTCAGCCATGGCCAGCACCGGCACCCCCTTGTAGTCGATGTAGTCGATCGGACACCGCGGGCGACACTAGGCCAGGGCCTCGGCGAGGACCGCGGCCGGCTCCTCGACGACGTCGGGCGACGGCTCCGGCGCTGATGACTCGGCGGCCGCCGTCTTGGCTCTGTTACGGTGATACCACTCGCGACTGTACCGCCGTTGGTGCTCGCGCGCCTCGTCGCTCGGGCCGTTCTTCTCGCTCGGCCCGGCAGCCGCCGGCGGCGCTTCTCCGGAACAGAGCTCGGCGACCGTCGCGTCGTGCTGCGCCTTGGCCAGCAGCAAGGCCGTCAGCGACGCCGCGCGCTGCTCCGCCAGTTGGCGCTCTCTGGCGACCGCGGTCCGCCAGTCTTCGTCGAGCACCGTGTACGTCCAGAGGGCGTGTTGATAGGCGGAGAGCGTTTCTTCCATCGGCGTCCGGGCCGGCCGCTGGTTGTCCGGCCGCGGCGAAGGCGCCGGCTTGCTCTCCGCCCCCCAGGGCTTCGGCGGCCGCGAGACGTCGACGACGTCGTCCGCCGCGCGAGTACTCGTTCTCGGGCTCACGTCAATTGCCTCCCCTTCCCAGCCGCAACGGATGCACACGGGCACTCGCTTGCGGAGATCTTCCAGATAGTGCTGGTAGATGACCGCGCCGTGGCAACCGGGCCGCGGGCAGGTCCCGATCATGCGAGTGGTCATCGATTAACCCCCCTCGTTGTAGGGGGCGAGGCGCCCAGCCAGCGCGGGTCGACCAGCTGGCCGCGGTCGCGCATCGTCGTGCCGCAGTCCGAGCAGACCCGCGCCTCGGCCTGGGTGACGGCGCCGTCGAGGTTGGTCAGTCTTCCCACCATCTCGACCTTGCCCTTGCCGCAGACCTGGCAGCGCTGGAAAAACACCCGCTTGGCGCGAACCCTGGGTTCGCGCCAGAAGGCGAACGGCGACGCCATCTCGAGGATCGGCGCGACCTCCTCGTCCATGGTTCGCAGGTTGCCCGACGCCGGCTGGCGCTTAGACGATGACCGGGACATGGGCGGCGGCCTCCTCTCGCGGGCAGACGTGGCCCTCGATCTCCTCGAGGAGGACGCCGATCTGCTCCTGAGTGGTGATGGGTTGGGAGCGGGTCACCTGGTGGCAGCGCGGACAGCGCCAGCCGCCGATGAGGTCATAGTCGCAGGGGCCCACCGGGTCGGGGCCCAATTCGAGGTAGAACGTGACGCCGTCGGCCACGGCGTAGGGCCGGCCCTGGGCGTCGGGCCGGATCGCCGGCCAGCGGCGCAGCAAGCTGGCGAGGAGCAGCCGCAGCACGTGGGCGCGCTCGTCGTAGGTCACCTGTTCGCGGGGCAGCGTCTCCGCCTCGCGCCTTCGGTAGGCATCTAGGGCGCGGGCTTTCCAGTCGGTCACCACGTCATGGCCCCGGAAACCAAGCGGAGACGAGCAGGAAGAGCCCCAGCCAGGCCAGGAAGGCGACGCCGCCGAGGACGAAGCGGGCGATTTCGTGCAGCCAGGGCGAGAGACGCGGCGCCCGGAGCTGCGGCAGCGGCTTGGCCAGCCCCCGCGAGACCTGGCGGCGAGAGTGGACGCAGGTCTGGGGTCGATACTCGCAGACCTTGGCGTAGGCACAGTAGCGCTGGCAAAGCCGCCGCGCCGCCTCGTAGTAGGACTGGTCGTACTGACATTCGGGCGCGATCTGGTAGGGACGCGGTTGCGTGGTCAATGGGCACCTCCTTGACACCACCCCAGCCACGGGAGAATAGGGCCGTGAGCGGCCCCTCCGCGGGGGTCTAAGCGGGCGGCAGTGTTGACGGCACCGGCCGCCCGCTGTCGTTTACGCCGCCTTACGGAGGCTCCGCAAGGCCGTCGTCTCCTCCGCCAGCCGCTGGGCGACGGCCCGCAGCCGCCGGATCTCCAGCAGCAGGCACTCCTCCTGGCGTGGGCAGTCCGCCGCCACCGTCGCGCCCCGCCGGGGGCGCCGAGCGGCGCTTGCCCCGGCCATACGGCGGTCGATCGAGAGCGAGCCCGCCTGCACCTCCACCGCCAGTTCGTCCGCGCCTAGTTTTCGTGGCATATCCCCTCCTTTCCGTGGGGGACGTTCTCTCAGTTCAGATTCACCCTCATCGGGTGCACCAGGCATACGGGGCAGCGCCGGTCGACCAGCCAGAGCGAGAGGTCGGCGCACCCCGGCAGCCGCTGGGCCCAGACGTCGAGGCGTCTCTCGGCCTCGATCGCCAGCTGCGGGCCCATCGGCATACGTCCAGCCATCAAACCCTCCCCGTTCCCGTAGGGGCGAGCGTCCCCGTAGGGGCGACCGGCCGGTCGCCCCTACTTGCCCGCCTTGCCCAGCTCGTAACCGCCCTTGATGGCCGCGCCCAGCGCGGCGAACAGCAGCCCGCAGATCAGCAGTGGTGTCATAGTGGTTTCCTCCTCTCCGGGCCCGCTCAACGCCGCCAGCGGCGCCCTAACCAGGCCCATAACTCCAGCCAGAACCAGCCCAGGGCAAAGCCCAACAGCATCCAGGGCAGCAGCGGCAGCATCCCCGACCAGCCCACCTAGCCCCTCCCCACCGGCAGCAGGCGCAGCGTCGTCACCGTCGTCACTATTACGTCAACCGCTCCCCCCTCGCCGGGGTGGACCTCCACCGTCTGGCGGGTCCCTTCGCCGCGCTCGGGGCAGGCTGTCCCCGCCCCCGCCGGCTCGGCGGCCGGCGACTGGCCGCGTTTCCAGGCCTCGTAGACGGCGCGCAGCACGCGCCAGCGGCGCTCGCCGACGCGCTCGCCGGGCAGGTGTTTGGCGGCGAGGCGCGTGTAGACCGTCGACTCGCTGATCCCCAGGTCGCGGGCGATCTCCGGCGCCTCTATGTAGACCTCCTCAAAGGTCGGCACGCGCAGCGCCGGCCAGGGCGCCGGCGGCGGTGGCTTGGGCTTGCGGCCGGCCTTAGCACGCCTGCCCTGCCGGCGCTCGGCCGCTAATGGGACAAGAGTATCCACGGTCGCCGACATATGGAGCCTCCTAGGTCCGCGCTTGGGGCGCGAAGGTGGAAATGTAGTCGCGGTACTCCAGGACCAGCGCCAGCCAGTCCCGCAGCGACCAGTCGGGGTTGTAGTGGCAAAAGGTCCCCACGCTGCCCCCGCACCAAGCCTCGTAGTCGTGGGTATTGACCTTCAGGCGCTTGAGCCATTCGGTCATCACTTTGGGGTCGAGGGGCGTCGTGGAGTAGGGTAGGGTGATGCCCGCCTGCTCGGCCAGCTGGCGGCGGGCATCTTCCACCGCGCGTTCGTTCCAGAACGGCGAGCCGCGCAGCATCTTCTGGCGCTCGCCGATCAGGTCGCGCCGCCGCTTCTCATCGTCCGCCGCCGCCTTGGCGTTAGCGGATCGCGCTTGGTTGGCAGCACGGGCGCCAACTTTGCGGTCGGTCTCGGTCAGAGCATGCTGCTGCCGATCTTGTAAATCTCGGGCCCTGGCGCTGGGATAATCAAGCGTCAAGTAGCCATTTTCGGCCCCGTTTTCGGGGGGGTGGTATGTAGAGACCTGAGGGCTCAATTTCCGGCCTCCTTGGCGTCCTGACGCGCTACAGGGCACGTTGTAGGGATTGGCTGATAGAACACGCAGCGTGCTCGTAATATCGGGCACTCCAAGGCAAAACAAAAACTACGCCGCGACTACCTGGTCCATCGGGAGGTTCAGAGCATCGGCAACTCGCTTGAGTGTCTTGGTACCCAGCTGCTTGCCAAGCTCTAAGCGGCATATCGTCGAGACGTGTACCCCAACGCGCCCGGCCAGGTCGCTCTGCGTCATGCCCTGTTGGATTCGCGCTATTTTCAACGCCTCTGTGTTGATCCTCATACGTTTTCCCTCCGAGGGCTGTCTGTCCGATATATCAAGCACATGGTACGTAGCTTCGCGCTCTCTGTCAAGCGTTTTTTGCGCGGGTTTTCGTGCAATTTTGTGCCAATTCAGCCTAGCGCTCCTATAATCAGCCAAGGAGCAGTCGTCTGGGGGGCGTATGTCGGAGGGCCAAGAGACTTTCGGCCAACACATCAGGCGAGCGAGACTGCGACTCGGCTACAGCGTGCGGAAGGTAGAACTGCTCACGTCTCGCCTGCCCGAGGAGCAGCGGGTCTCTAATTCCTACCTCTCACAGGTCGAGCGGGACGAAGTGCCTCCCCCATCGCCAGCGAAAATCATGGGTCTGTCGAAGGTGTTGAGCCTTGACTATGAGGATCTGATGCGGCGAGCAGGACATCTTCCTGGAGAGCGTGTTGAGGACATTGCCTTGCCCGTCGGTGTCGATCTCTCCGATCCCAACCTGCGCCTCACTTTGCAGAAATTGGCCGAGCTGCCCCCCGAGGACAGGGCCGAGTTTCTCCGCATGATAACGCCCCTGCTTGACCAGGCGCGCGATCTACAGCGTATGCGGGCGGAGCGTCGCCGCCAGAGGGAGGGCCAAGGATAGAGGGTGCGCCATGAGTTGTCTCCGATTGAGCGGTTCATTGTCGCCCACGACCTGCACCGGCACGTGCCGGTGGACCTTGGGCCGCTGCGGGAGCTCGCCCCCGTCAAATTTCTGAGGCTGTCAGAGGGCACGCTGGGTGGAGCCTTCGCCAACGAGGTGGGCTGCGTCATCGGTATCAACCGCAGCCTGGGCCGCGATGAGCGACGGATGACGTTCTGCCACGAGCTGGCGCACCTGATTCTAGAGCATCCGAATAGTCTCTGGCTGTGCCGCATCGACGGCTGGTGGTACAGCCGGTACGAACGCCAGGCGCAGCAGGCCGCGGCCCTGATGCTAATTCCGTTCGAGCCCTTGCGGCGGCGACTGCTTGCCGGCTATGCCGTCGAGGCCGTCGCCGGCGCGTTCCGAGTGCCTCGGAGTTTAGTCGAGTTGCGGGTCGCAATGGCCGAAGATCAGCTGCTACCGCGGGTTCGAATGCCGCAAAGAACGACGGTCTAGAGGTCGTTCTCCGGCCGTACAGGATGCCAATGCCCAGAGCAACTAGCGACGAGTTGTGGGTCATAGCCGGTTTCTTGGGGCTGCTGCTGGTCGCCCTGGCGGTGCGTGGCAACCGGGTCTACCGGGGCCGACGCAAGGGAATCAGCAACGGCGGGTTCTTCTTGCGCCTGGTGTTTGCCGGCCTTGGCGACCTCAGCACCACTCAGTTGTTTGTGGTTGTCATCATTGTGTTGCTGGCGCTGGCCATCGCTAACACCAGGTTTGGATTCTTGCCCTTCGAGTCTGAGTGGCTCCTGGTGGTCGGGTTCAGCCTGGCTATCGGCGTGGTGGCGGACAGCATCTGGCATTGGTCGTGGTCCTGGTTTCGGGAGCGGCGAGACTCCGCCGCACTGCGGAGCCGAACGGCTACATTGGCTGATCTCGTGATGCTCACGCCCGCCGAGTTCGAACGGCGCATCGAGAATCTACTGCGTGGGCTCGGCTTCGACTCGGTGGAGCACGTGGGCAGGAGCGGCGATCTCGGTGTCGACGTCAAGTGCCGCGCGGGGCGGGAGCGGGTGGCCGTGCAGTGCAAGAAGTACAGCCCAGGCCGAAACGTCGGCTCGAAGGAGGTGCAGCAGTTCTACGGCATGATGAGGCATCCGCGCCACGGCGCGACGCGGGGCATCTTCATCACCACCAGCGGGTTCACGCCGGACGCCGCAGGGCTGGCCGAAGACCCGCACTTGGTGCTGTTGGACGGGCAGGCGTTAGTGAATCTGATCAACCGCCCGGGCGGCAATGACGACGGGGATTCGTGGTCGGCCGTGGAGCGGCATAGCATCTGACGCGTCGGAGGAGGGATAGGCGAAGCGCATCTGCCTTGCCAGCAGGTGGGGATTGAAACAAACCACATGTACATCAGCCGCAAGTTCGCGGACAACCCTGCCCTGCAGCGGGCGCTGGTCGCCGCCTACGAGGCCATCCGCTCGGTGGAGGCGGAGAGGGCCGAACGGGCGAAGGCCCGCGACGCGGAGTACGAGGAGTGGTTACGGCAGCGGCGGGCCAGGGAAGAGCAAGATAAGAAGGGCTAGACGTCGAGCCGGCAGGTCCCGCACTGGGGCCCGTGGCGCGGCGTGTAGCGCTGGCAGCGAGGGCACCAAGCCAGCGCGGAGGGTAGGCCATGGCGTTTTCGGAGGCCACGAAAGACGCTGCCTTCGAGCGCTCCGGTGGGCGCTGTGAGTGCGCGCGCCTCGGGCACGATCATGGGAGCCGCTGCCCGCGCCGGATCGGGCGGCATAGCGCCCGGTTTCACCATCACCGTCGGGAGATCCGCGGCGGTAGCGATGGTTTGGCTAATTGCGAAGCGGTGTGCAAGTACTGCCACGATCTGATCCATCGCCGACTAGACGCGCGTACTCTCTGAGCGCCGTGGCGGCATCGTCCACCGCGGCCGGGTCGAGGCTGACATGGCCACTGGGCGGGTTGTCGGCGTCCCAGCTCACTTCCCAGCCGCACTCGCCGTGGCCTTTGTCGGCGAGGCGTTTGAGGACGACGGCGGAGAGGCTAAGAGTCACCTCGAAGAGGTCACGCACGCTGCCTCGGTAGTCGAAGAAGACGTGTGCCAGCCCTTCCTCGCCGTGGCCCTGGCAGCTGTCGATAGTGCACAGTCCCGGAAAGAGGTTTAGCGCCTCCACCAGGTGGGCAATGCCCTCGTCGACATAGGCCGTGACTTTGACCGGTACCTCGTGGTGCATGGCGTCAGTCTAGCCGCGGCGGGCGAGCGGTGTCAAGAACCGTGGGAGCACAGAAGAGGGCCAGGGGCAGAAGGATGGCGAGTGAAGGCCTACCAGAACCACCGCCAGAAGCGGCGGCAGAGGCGGCCGCCGGCGCGCCAACCGCGCCGCAGCCACCCTGGACGGGCACCGCTTGGGATTATCCGGAGTTGCGGCAGGCGCTGGCCAGGCTCGTCGAGGGCGGGCTGGACCTCGCCGACAAGAAGCTCGAGGGTAACCGGGCCGCCGCAGTGCGGGCAACGGATCGCGTACTGTGGCTGGCCGGCGGCGTCGTGCTGGTCGTGGTGATCCCCGTCTCGCTCCTCACCGCCTTCGGGCGGATGAGCGCGGAGGCAGCGGCCTTTCTCTATGGCGTAGTGGTGGGTGCCGCCTTCACGTTTCTGCGGGACTTCTTCCCCAAGACGTAGTTTGGTATAGGCGGAGAGGCCGGCGAGCGCGGCGTAGAGCAGCCCGTCGGGTACGCCCTGGATAAGGTCGCGGCGCTGTCGCACGGCGCACCTTCTGGCGCGAATGGGCGCAGTCTAGCCGCGACGGCTAACCGCTGTCAAGAGCCGTGGGAGGGCTAGCATGGACGATCTGACCTTCTGTCCCAAGTGCGGCCGCCGGCGCGGCGAGGGCGAGGAGTTCTGTCCCAAGTGCGGCCGGGCCTACAATAGCCCCAACGTGGCAGACCAGGGCTCAGCTGCTCAGGTCATCATCCCGGCTGCCTCTCTAGCGGCACTCCACCTCCGGCCCTCTCAGAAGCCGGGCTGGCCCTGGCTCATGGTGGTGGCCGGCCTTCTCGGCGGCGGCTATTTTGGACTCCAAACGTGGACAGCCTTCGAAGTGATGCGCCGGGTGGAGGCCTCTAATGCCGTCACGATCGCCAAGGGCGTCGACTGGCTGGGCCGTCTTTTCGGCGTGCAGAACGCCGGTCAGATGGTCGATCCGCGCTACCAGCAGGTCTATATCACCGCCCAAGAGCAGTTCCGCTCTGGCCTGTTGATGGTCGGCCTGTTCGCCGGCGTCGCCCTACTCGGTCTGTTTATCCTGGCCAGTTGGCAGCCGCGGCCGGAGCTGGCCGCCGTGCCGGCGCCGCGAGCCAAGGAAGGGCGGCTCGCAGTGGAGCCTGCCGCGCCCACGCAGCCTAGCTCTCTGCGCCGCCAGGTAGTGGCGATTGCAGGCATCTCGGCGGTGATTCTTGCTGGCGTCTGGCTCTGGCAGGCGCCGCGGTGGTTCGCCTCTCCCACTATCGCCGCCACGGCTTACCGCCTCCCCGACTTCAAGATCGAGAACGTCGAGGTGCCGGCCCGCGGCTCTGCCCTTGCGGTTATCGCAGTGCCCAGGCAAGGGGCGACGGTTGAAGGATATTTCCTCGTGCGTGGCGGCGGTAACGACGTCGACTTTCAGATTCTGACGCCGGGCCAGCGGGCCATCGACACTCGCAGGCGGGCGCAGAACCGGTACGACTTCCGCTTCACGGCCCCCGAGGCCGGCACGTATTGGATCAGATTCGACAACGGGTTCTCTCTGCTTACGAGGAAGTCGGTCACCGTCTACTCTCGCGCTTATTAGTCCTCGCGCTAGAACACGCGTTCTAGTATAATCCAACCAAGCGCACTTTAGGGAGGTAGCTGGTTGATGGTTAGCTGGAACGGCGATAGCGCCTACACCGCGCGGGCGGTGCGCGACCTCGGGGAAGTGGAGCAGCTGGCGAGCTGTCTCCTGCCGGCGGCGGGGATCAGCGCCCCGCCCGTGCCGGAGAACATCGTCGCCTTCTGCGACTCGGGGCGGCCGGTGAAGATCTACCGCCGGCCGCTGGGGGCTATGCACGGCCTGCTCGAGCCCAGCCCGGAGGGCTGGCTCATCATCGTCAACGAACGCCTGCCGCGGGGCGCCCAGCGCTTCTCCATCGCCCACGAGGGCTTCCATCTGTTGCAGCGCTCGCGCGGCCTGCTCTGCGACGGGCCCCACGAGTACCAGGAGTGGCTCGCCGACGGCTTCGCGGCGCGCCTGCTGATGCCGCGGCGCTGGTTGACGGAGATCTCCGCCCGCCGGGTCGATCTGGGGATGCTCGCCTACATCTTCCGCGTCTCCCGCCGCGCCATGGAGCGGCGTCTAGGGGAGTTGGCTTTGCACCCGGGAGGCTGAACGATGGCCAGACCGCGAGCCAAGGGCAACGGCGAAGGAACCCTCTACAAGCGGCCCGACGGCCGTTGGTGCGGCCAGTACGTCGTCGGCTGGGTCGGCGGCAAGCCGCGGCGGATCACCGTCGTCGCCGACACGAAGCACGAGGCCGACCGTCTGCTGAGCGCCAAGAAGCGCGACCACGCCGAGGGCCGGCTGGCGCCGCCCCAGCGGCAGACGTTGGCGGAGTACGTGGCCTGGTGGCTAGCAAACGTGGCCGCCAATCGCCTACGGCCGCGCACTCTCCAGAGCTACGAGCGGACGCTGGCGCTGCATTGCCTGCCCTACCTCGGAGGCCTCCGCCTGCAGCAGCTGGCGCCGCGCGATCTGCAGACCCTCTACGCCGAGCGGCTGGCGTCCGGCGCCGGCGCCCGCACGGTGCAATACCTCCACGCGGTGCTGCACCGCGCCCTCCACGACGCCGAGCGGCTCGAGATGGTGGGCCGCAACGCCGCCGACCGGGCGGACCCGCCCCAGGTCGAGAGGGAAGAGGCGCCGACCCTCGACCTCGAGCAGGGGAGGGCGCTCTTGGCCGCGGTGAGGGACACGCCGGCGGAGGGGCTAGTCGCTCTGGCTTTGTTGACCGGTCTGCGCCAGGGCGAGCTCTTAGGCCTGCGCTGGAGCGACGTCGACTGGACCGTGCCGCAGATCGCCGTGCAGCGAACGCTCTCGTGGGTACTGGGCCGCGGCCCGATCTGCGTGCCCCCGAAATCGAAGAACAGCCGTCGCCTCGTGCCACTCGTGCCCCAGGCGGTGGAGGCGCTGCGCCGAGCGCGGATCCGGCAGAACGAGCAGCGCCTGGCGGCCGGTCCGGAGTGGCAGGACGGCGACCTGGTCTTCAGCACCCGCAGTGGCCGACCACTCAGTCCGCGCAACGTGCGGCGCGACTGGTTCGGGCCGGCCCTCGAGCGGGCGCAGCTGCCGCCGGTCCGCTTCCACGATCTGCGGCACACCGCAGCCTCGCTGCTGCTGAGCCTGGGCGTGGCGCTCACCACCGTGCAGCGGATCCTGGGTCATGCTAACATAGGCATCACGGCCGACACCTACGGGCACCTCTTGCCTGGGATGGCGACGGAGGCAATGCGCCTCTACGGAGAGGCGCTGAGCGCGGACGAGCTGCAGCAGTAGCTGCAGTAGGAGAGCGGTTTACTGGCAACGGGACCAATCCGCCTGGAGTGGAGGAGGGTAACGGCCCGATTTCTCGGGCAATGCCGGAGACGGCGCGAGAGACCCGGAGACGCTTGGAGCCCGCCCCCGGCTTTTAATCAGAGGGTCCAGGGTCCGAATCCCTGCCGGCTCACCAAAAAAGCCCGATTTATCGGGCTATTTCTCTAAAGGGCTCGCCGGGGAGTCGCGCATTGGTGCAAAAGCGGTGCAAAACGAGAACACCTCGCAGCCGAAGCTGCGGGGTGTCTTGTAGGTAGGTGAACCTCGTGAACACACTCTACTACGGCGACAACCTAGACATACTGCACCGCTACGTCAAAGACGAGACGGTAGGTCAAGACGGCATCGTCGCGCGGACTGCTTTGACTACTGGTGAGGGCAATGTCCGCACCGGCTGAGATCGCGGCCCTGGTGGGGCGGTTCGACCAGAGTCGGAGTGCGTACATGTCTGGCCACTATAACGAGACCCAGGTCCGACACGAGTTTATCGACCCCTTCTTCAAGGCACTTGGCTGGGACGTGAACAACGAGCAGGGCTATGCCGAATCCTACAAAGATGTTGTCCACGAGGACTCAATCAAAGTCGGTGGCGCCACCAAGGCTCCAGATTACTGCTTTCGCGTAGGCGGCACACGCAAGTTCTATGTAGAGGCCAAGCGCCCGGGCGTTAACATCAAGGACAACGCCGACGGCGCTTTCCAGATACGCCGCTACGCCTGGTCATCCAAGTTGCCGCTCAGCATCCTCACCGACTTTGAGGAGTTCGCCGTCTACGACTGCCGAATCAAGCCGGCCAAGACCGACAAGGCTTCAGCGGCCCGGACGCTCAGTCTTCACTTCACGGACTACGCACCGCGTTGGGATGAGCTAGCGTCCGTATTCAGTCGGGATGCCGTCCTCAAGGGCTCGTTCGACAAGTACGCCGACTCCACGAAAGCCAAGAAAGGGACCGCCGAGGTCGACGACGCCCTCTTGGCTGAGATCGAGTCCTGGCGCGACGTGCTCGCCCATAACCTGGCCCTACGGAACCCGGGCCTGACCCGGCGTGAGCTCAACTTTGCCGTGCAGAGCACCATTGACCGGATCATCTTCCTGCGCATCTGCGAGGACCGGGGCATCGAGGAGTACGGGCGACTGATGGCGCTGCAGAACGGCACCCGCGTCTACGAGCGCCTGGGGGTGCTGTTCCAACGGGCCGACGAGCGCTACAACTCGGGCCTCTTCCACTTCCACAGGGAGAAGGGCCGAACCGAACTACCTGACGAGCTGACTCTTGGGCTTGTTCTCGACGACAAGCCGCTCAAAGACATCTTCAAAAGCCTGTACTATCCGGACAGCCCTTACGAATTCTCCGTCCTGCCCGCGAACATCCTCGGCCACGTGTACGAGCAGTTCCTGGGCAAGGTGATCCGCTTGACCGAGGGACACCACGCCGTCATCGAAGACAAGCCGGAGGTGAAGAAGGCCGGCGGCGTCTACTATACCCCCACCTACATCGTGGACTACATCGTGAAGCAGACGGTCGGCAAGCTTCTTGAGGGGAGGCGACCGGGTCCAAGGGGTAGCGCTAGCCAATTGAAGATCATCGACCCCGCCTGCGGCTCCGGGTCGTTCCTAATTGGCGCTTATCAGTACCTCCTCGACTGGCACCGCGACCAGTACGTGGCCGACGGCACGAAGAAGCACACGCGTGAGCTGTACCAGGGCCCGGGCGGCGACTGGCGCCTGACCACCGGCGAGCGCAAACGTATCCTGCTGAACAACATCTACGGCGTGGACATCGACGCGCAAGCGGTGGAGACGACTAAGCTCTCGCTGCTGCTGAAGGTGCTGGAGGGCGAGTCCGAGCAGACCGTGAGCAGGCAGCTCGCCATGTTCCACGAGCGGGCGCTGCCCGACTTGGCCAACAACATCAAGTGCGGTAATTCGCTGATCGGCCCCGACTTCTACGACAACCGGCAGGCCAGCTTCCTCGATGAAGAGGCGCGGTACCGCGTCAACGTGTTCGACTGGCAAAACGAGTTTCCAGACGTTCTTCGACGGCCGGACGGCGGGTTTGACGCTGTCATCGGCAATCCGCCATATATTCGGATGGAGAACTTCAAGGAGATCAAGAGCTATCTAAAGGCCGCCTACGCCTCGCATGACGAGCGATCGGACCTGTATGCCTACTTCATAGAACGCGCACATAGCCTTCTTAGCGACCGTGGAGTCTTCGGCATGATCGTGTCCAACAAGTTCCTACGGTCAAATTACGGCTCTCCGTTGCGGCGGTTTCTAAGCCAGAACGCAGTCATAGAGCGCGTGGTGGACTTAGCTGGGCTACCCGTGTTTATTGGTGCAACCGTGCGGACGCTCATATTGGTTACATCACGCGCATCCAGCGGCGAGCTTACGGTGTTCTATGCACCGCCGTTAGCCGCGGAGAGATTCCGAGCGGTTACTGGGGGCTCATTATCCATCGAACAGTCTATCGCAGAAATAACGTATGAGGTCCCGCGCCGCGTGCTGGGCCAAGCCGTTTGGAACTTCGCGATGCAAGACACAGACAGCCTGATCTCCGGCCTGCAGTCACGGTGTCAGCCGTTGGCCGAATACTGCATGGGTCAGATCTGCATGGGCATCAAATCAGGGCTCACCGAGGCCTTCGTAATAGACAGCCAGACTTATGCTGATATTGTGGAGCGCAATCCAGGGGCTAAGGAGATCATCAAGCCTTTCTTGAACGGCCGAGATGTGCGCCGCTATCACACTGAGCCCAAGGACATCTACATTGTCTACACGCATCACGGGGTGAACATCAGCGACTATCCGGCGGTAGAGCAGCATCTTAGACAATTCAAGGATAGGCTGGGGAGGCGCGCTACCCGCCAAGAATGGTACGAACTACAACAGCCACAATACAACTTCGCGTCGTATATGGCTGGCCCTAAGATCATCTTCCCTGACATCGCCATCGCTCCGCGCTTTGCCTTGGACACGGGAGGCCATTATTGTTCCAATACGACTTACTTCATCCCTGGCTACGACCCTTACCTACTGGGCCTGTTGAACTCGCGGTGCGCATATTTCTATTTCGCCCACACTTGTGCCGGCCTGGAGGGGAGTGGAGAGACTTACCTCAGGTTCTTCGGCCAATATCTGGGGGGATTCCCTGTCCCCGTGCTCAACTTGTCCGATTCAGTGGACAAAATGCATCTCCAAGGGGTAGTGGACGCTGTAGAGCGCATGCACGCACTGTGGAAGCAGTTCGGCGCAGCCAGCACAGCGCACGAGAAGACAGTGCTCCAACGACAGATAGACGCCGTCGATAGGCAAATTGACGCCATGGTGTACCAGCTCTACGACTTGACGGACGAGGAGATCGCGGTCGTGGAGAGGGTCGGCGGCAAGCCGTAGGTGGTCAAGAGCATTGCCTTGCCCCCGCCAGGCTAGGTGAGCGTCACCTTCAAGAAGGCGCCGAACGCACCCGCGGCGAGCCAGCCGTAGGTGGCGTCTTTGACTGGCTCGGTTGCCCCTGCTAGAATCTTAAGAGGAACTCGCCGGCCGCAGGATTCTCCTGCGGCCGGCACCAGGAAACGACATACCGCGGTGCCAGCAAAGCCGCTGGTGGCAAGCGCGGAGAAGTCGCGGGCAGCAGGTTACCTGCCAATAAGCCGACTTGCCCGTGTCCGCGAGTGAGAGCGAGGAGGGTACCCTTGAGCGACCGAGAACAGCTCGGCGAACCGATTTACCCTGGGCAGAATGGACGATTGAGCCGCCGGGCTCTGATCAAGGGGCTGATGATGCTTGGGCTCTCCGCCGGGACGGCGTCCGCGCTGGCCGCCTGCGTCCAGCCCACGGCACCGGCCGCGCCGACGGCCGCGGGAGCCAGTGGCCCGGCGGCGACCACCCCCGCGTCGGCCGCCACGGCGGGCGCGGCCAAGAAGGGTGGCACCCTGCGCCGGGGTTGGCAACCGCCGACGCAGCTCGACCCAGCATTGCAGGCCACCTCAACCGAGATCGCCGCCTGCGCCCAGATGTACGACTGGCTGGTCTGGATCGACGAGAAGAACCAGCCTAGCAAGGCCCTGGCGGAAAGCTGGGGCTCAAACAAGGAAGGCACCCAATGGACGTTCGCCTTGCGTCAGGGGGTCACCTTCCACAGCGGCAAGGCTCTGACAGCTGAAGACGTCGTCTTCACTTTCAACCGATTGCGCGACAAGAGCATTGGCGCCGCCACCGCCAGCCTCTATGAGAACATCAAAGACGTGAAGGCCGTCGACGGCAAGAACGTGCAGTTCGTGCTCGCCAAGGCAAACCCGGAGCTACCGGCGGATCTGGGCGACTACCACGCCGCCATCGTCGCCAGCGACACCAAAGACTTCAAGACCACCTACAACGGCACGGGACCCTTCATCCTGGAGAAATTCTCGCCCGAGGACCGGGCCACGTTCAAGCGCAATCCCAACTACTGGCTGTCCGATCTGCCGTATCTGGACGGGATACAGGACATCTACTCGCCCCAGCAGTCGGCGCAGGTCGAAGCTTTGCGCGGCGGCCAGTTGGACGTGGTGATGGGCCTGGGGGCCGAGTTGGCCGAGACTCTCAAGAAAGAGGGCAAGACCACCATCCTGCAGGGCCGGCCCAACATGCACTTCGCCCTGCACATGCGCTCCGATCGCAAACCCGGCTCTGATCCGAAGGTGCGCCAGGCGCTCAAGGCGGCGACCGATCGCAGCGCCATTCTCAAGGCAGCCCGGCTCGGCTACGGCGTCGCCGGGCGCGACACGCCGATTAGTCCCGTCTTCGGCGACTACTATCTGGACGTGCCGGAACCGAAGCGCGATGTCGCCAAGGCCAGGCAGCTCCTGAAGGAGGCCGGCTACGACTCCCTGAACATCCAACTCACGGCCCAGAACAGCTTCGATGTACCCAAGATCGCCGTCGTCTGGAAAGAGCAATTGGCCGAGGCCGGGGTGAACGTCGACATCAAGGTCGTGCCGCCGGACGTCTACTATCAGGACGACGGCTGGCTGCAGGTGGATTTTGGCATCACCGAGTGGGCGCTGCGGGCAACGCCTCAACCCTACCTGCAGCTGGCCTACAAGACGGGCGCCAAGTGGAACGAATCGCACTTCTCCGATGCGGAGTTGGACCAGCTGGCCGATCAGGCAGCCTCGGAGCTGGATAGAGCAAAGCGCGCCGAGTTGTATAAGCAAATCCAGCAAATCTTTATCGACCGCGGGCCAATCATAGTGCCCTACTTCGAGACGACAATCGCCGCAACCAACCCGAAGGTGAAAGGCTTGGTCGTGCACGCGGACTTCCCGCGGTCCACGATGCGCTCGGTCTTCATAGAGGGTTAGCCCAAGCCGGCCGGGGCCGGCAGAGAACCGGCGGCGCCAGTCACAACCGGAGGCCAGAGAGGCGATTCCCTGGCCTCTGTCGTTGGGAAGACATGGCCGCTGGCCCGCGCCCCCAGGCGAGAGGGGAATATGGCAAGCAGGGCAATTCCAGCATCTCTTGGCCTTAGAGCCAGCCGAGGTTGGCGCGTTCTCTACCATCGACTGCGGCGCGCCCCGGCCAGCCTAGTTGGCGGCTCAATCGTCCTCTTCTTCCTGCTCACCGCTTTGTTCGGGCCCTACCTCGCGCCCTACGGCCCCACGGACCAGAACCTGGCCGCGATGCTGCAGCCGCCCTCGCTAGGGCATTGGTTTGGCACGGACCTCTTCGGACGCGACGTGTTCAGCAGGGTGCTCGTCGGCAGCCGGGACATCTTCGTGCTCTGCGGCTCGGGCACCCTGGGCGCGGTAGCTGTGGGAGTATTCGTTGGGCTCGCGGCCGGCTATCAGGGCGGCCTCTGGGACGAGGGGCTGATGCGCTTGATGGATGTTCTTCTCGCCATACCGGCTTTGCTCCTGGCGATGCTGCTGCTCGCGGTTGTCGGCCCTTCCTACGGCAATGTACTGCTGGTCATCGTCGTTCTGTATATCCCCATGGTTAGCCGGGTCGTGCGCAGCGTAGTGCTCGAACTGAAGACCAAAGACTTCGTGGAGGCGGCGCGCCTGCGCGGTGAAAGTAGTCTGTACATCATGTTTGCGGAGCTCCTGCCCAACGCCCTGCCACCGCTGGTGGTCGAGGCGGCCGCCCGCTTCTCCTATTCCATCTTCCTGGTGGCCTCCCTGGGGTTCCTCGGCCTGGGCGTGCAACCTCCCTCCCCTGACTGGGGTTTGATGGTCGCCGAGGCGCGCGACTCCTATGCGCTGGCGCCCTGGGTTCTGGCTGCGCCCGCGGCCGCTATTTCCCTGCTGGTGGTTGGAGTAAGCCTGTTCAGCGACGGTCTGCGGCGTTTGCTGCGGCCGGGCGTGGCGGGAGGTTAGATTGGGCACGCCGCTATTGGCCCTCGACAACCTCACCGTCGCCTACGATACCGAAGAGGGCCCGCTGGCCGCGGTGCGCGGCGTCTCGCTGTCCCTGGGCAAGGGCGATAGGTATGGGCTCGTGGGCGAGTCGGGTTCCGGCAAGACGACGCTGGGCTTGGCGGTGCTGTGCTATCTGGCCGGGAACGGCCGCGTGACCGGCGGCGCGATACGTTTCGGGGATGCCGACCTCCTGACCGCGAGCGCCGGCGAGCTACGCCGCGTTTGGGGCGGGCGGATCGGCATGGTCTACCAGAACCCCGCCACGGCCCTCAACCCGTCGCTGCGCGTGGGCGAGCAGATCGCCGAAGTGGCCCGAGCTCATCTGGGCTTGGGGCGAGGGGAAGCGCACGGGAAAGCCGTGGCGATGCTGGCCAAAGTGCGCTTGTCAGATCCGGCGGCGGTAGCCGAACGCTATCCCCATGAACTGAGCGGCGGCATGCTGCAGAGGGCACTCATCGCCATGGCCCTCACCAGCAACCCGGAGCTGCTGATCCTTGACGAGCCGACGACGGCGCTGGATGTGACCACCGAGGCAGTGGTGCTCGACCTCATCGAGTCACTGGCGGAGGAGTACGGGTCGGCGATTCTGTACATCACCCACAACTTGGGAGTAGTCGCCAGGCTTTGCGACCGAGTCGGCGTGATGTATGCCGGGGAGCTCGTCGAAGAGGCCCCGGTGAACGACCTCTATCACCTGCCGCTCCATCCCTACACTGTCGGGTTGCTGGGCAGCATACCGGGATTGGACGCCGACAAGCACCGGGCGCCTCTGAGCACCGTTCCCGGCCGCATTCCCAGACCGAACGAGCTACCCGCGGGCTGCGTTTTCGTCCCTCGCTGCCAGTTGGCGGAGGACGCTTGCCGGGCTGCCCGTCCCCTCTACGAGACAGTAGCGCCACGACGCTCGTCGCGTTGCCGCCGCTGGCTGGAGCTGGCGGGTGGCTGGCGGGGCGCTGCCGACACCAGCCCCCCGGCGGTCACGGCTGCCACCTCAGGCGGGGCCGAATTGTCGGCGCAGGGCGTCAAGAAATACTTTCCGACCGGCGGCGCGATAGGCAACCTGCTACCGTCGTTGGCCGGCCCGCCCGTGCGGGCCGTGGATGACATTAGCCTGTCGCTTCCAGAAGGAACGACCGTCGGTTTGGTTGGGGAGAGCGGCTGCGGCAAGACCACGTTCGGCCGCTGCCTCGTGGGCTTGGCGGAGCCGACCGCCGGAACCGTCAGCCTGGGCGAGAATCGACTCTCCCCCTCGGTCGCCGGGCGCCCGCGGCCCGTGCTCAGGCGATTGCAGATGGTCTTCCAGAATCCAGATGCCTCTCTCAATCCTAGCCTGACCGTGGGCAGGGCAATAGGCCGACAGCTGGCACTGCTGGCCGATTTGCCCGCCGACCGCCGGCGGGAACGAGTGGCGGAGCTGCTGCGCTCGGTCGGCTTGCCCGAAAGCTACGCCGCCCGTCTGCCCGAGGAGCTTTCCGGAGGAGAAAAGCAAAGGGTAGCCATCGCCCGGGCTTTTGCCGCCGACCCCGGGATCGTGATCTGCGATGAGCCGATCTCCGCCCTGGATGTCTCCGTGCAGGGATCGCTGCTGAACCTGTTGAGCGAACTGCAGGCCAGCCGGGGCGCGACGTACCTCTTCATTTCCCACGACCTGGCGGCGGTTCGTTACATCTCCGACTACGTGGCCGTCGTCTATCTGGGTCGCCTCTGGGAGATCGGCAGTACGGCCGAAGTCTTTGCTCCTCCCTTCCACCCCTACACCGAGGCCCTACTGGCGGCCATTCCGGTGCCCGACCCCGCGACCCCGCGGCGGCGCCTTCGTCTGGCGGGCAACGTGCCCAGCAGCGTGCAAGTGCCCAGTGGCTGTCGCTTCCACCCGCGCTGCCCGCGCCAGCTAGGCCAGATTTGCGAGACTGAGGAGCCACCCTGGCGCCAAGCCTCGTCCAGCCATCGCCTCTGCTGCCACATCGAATTGGCTGAGCTGCAGCGCCTGCAGAGGCTCGCCCCGAGCACAGTAGAGGCGGCGAACGATGCTTAGCTACGTCGCCCGCCGCCTCTTGTTCGTGCTACTGACCCTGCTGCTGTCATCGCTGGTCATTTTTGGCGTGACCCAACTGCTGCCGGGCGACGTGGCAACTATGATCCTGGGTCGCTTCGCCACACCTGAAGCCCTGGCCCGTCTGCGGGGCGAGCTGGGCCTAGATAGGCCGCTCTACGTGCAATACTGGGACTGGCTCTGGCGTTTCGTCAAGGGGGACTGGGGCACGTCGTTGGCCACAGGCACGGCAATCCAGCCCTGGGTGATGGAGCGTCTCCGCAACTCAGCCATGCTGGCCGGCGTGGGGTTGGTCATGAGCGTGCCGCTGGCGGTGGTGCTCGGCGTGGTTGCCGCCATGAAACGGGATAGCTGGCTAGACCACGTAATCTCCGTGTTCTCGCTCGCGCTGGTGGGGCTGCCGGAGTTCGTCACCGGACTGGTCTTCATCGGCGTTCTCGCCCTGGGCCTCAAATGGCTCCCCGCCAGCTCGGCCATAGAACCTGACGCCGGCTTCTTCGACGCCCTGCCGAAACTCATTCTGCCGGGCCTGACAATTACGCTGGTGATGCTGGCCTACGTGGCGCGGATGACCCGCTCCGGCACGATCGAGGTGTTGAAGACCGACTACATACGCACGGCCTACCTGAAGGGCTTGCCCGCGCACGAGGTCATCCTCAATCACGTCCTGCGCAACGCCCTGCTGCCCACGGTGACGATCATCGCCATCAGCATCGGCTGGCTGATCGGCGGGCTGATTGTCACTGAGAGCGTCTTTGGCTATCCCGGCCTGGGGAGGTTGCTCCTCTACAGCATCCAGCACCGCGACCTGCCGCTGCTGCAGGCCGTGTCGATGCTCGTGGTGGCGATCTACAGCCTGGCCAACCTTCTGGCCGACGTCGTCTATGCCTACCTCAACCCGCGCATCCGCTTGAGCTGAGCCCGCACGACGAGAAGCTCACACGCTGCGCTTCGCGTGTGAGCTACTTTGAACCTTAGATCTACTCTAGTACGGAAGCCGCTGCCGCGCGGGCGCTTCCTGGGCAGAAAGCAGCCCGTCCAGGCGTTCGGCCACAAGCGACGGCGCCAGGCTCTCCAGGCAGACGTGCCTCTCGCGCAGGCAAGCCTCGTTCCGGAAGCGGTTCTCCGCGCAGAGCGGGCACGGCTCGTCGCCGAGCAGCACCTGCAGATGGGGCACAGGCGGCGCCCAGACCCGCCAGGGGCTGGCCCCGAACAGGGCCAGGGTAGGGGTGCCGACCGCGCCGGCCAGGTGCATGATGCCGTTGTCGACGGTAACGCAGGCGCGCGCCCGCTGGAGAGCGCCGGCCACCTGCGGCAGGGAGAGGGCCCCGCGCAGGTCCTGTAGCGCGGAATTGCCGAGCAGATAGTCTTCGAGATCCGCGGAGTGATAGCGCGAGCGTTGTTGCGCCGGCGCATCACCCAGCAGGCCGACGGCTAGACCGCGCCGCTGGCAGTGGCGCAGCAGGGCCAGCCAATGCTCGGCCGGCCACAGCTTGGCGCTCCGCTTGCCCCCCGTGGCGATCAGGATGGGCGGCACTGCCAGCGGCGGCTCCGCCACCGGCGCCTCGGTGCGGGCGTAGTCCGTCTCCACCCGGGCCAGACGGCAGAGGATTTCGCCGATGAATTGCGTTTGCAGCAGGTCCCCGTAGCGGCCAAGAAGATCCGCGTCCGCCCAGTCTTGGCGCCACAGTTCGTCGAGTCGCTCCCCCGAATCCGGCAATGGGGAGCGCAGCTCGCCGTCAAAGCAACGGCCGACGACGTAGCGGGGGGCCAGCAGCGCGGCGACAACTGCGGCGACAGGATGGTCATCGCAGTTGACCGCCAGATCGAAGTCGCCGGCCAGGGCCCGGCGTTCGGTCAGATAGCCCGGCAGGTCCGTCAGAGTGCCGGCGCCGAAGACAGAGAAGCGGCTGTCGACGAGGCGGCTGGCCTCCTCCAACTGCCGCGTTCGCTCGCCGCCGAGGTAGTCCAACGTGCAGCCTGGGTATTTGTCCCGCACGCCGCGCAAGAGCGGCGTTGCCACGACGAAGTCGCCAATGGCGTCGTAGAAGAGCACGGCGATATGGGGCCGCTCGCGCAGCGGTTGACCAGAGAAGCGCTCCATTACTGTCTCCCGCCACATTATAGGCTGGGCACTCTGCCCGCGCAAACTCCGCCCAGGGTGCGAACCCCGAAGCCGCAGGTCGAATGGAGGTGTCCCGCGGCCGCACTGCCCTCCCCTCACACGGCCGCGGGGACGGCTGCTTCGACAATCGCTATGGAACTGGGCAGAGCACTCCCCTCACACGGCCGCGGGGACGGCTGGCCGGGTGCGCGGGCTCACGGAGGTATCAGACTAGGGGCGGTCAACCAGGCCTACCATCGCTGACGATGATATCGTAGCTCTGGCCCTCGAGGGCCAGCTCCAGCCGCCCGCCGTAGGTGGCGCGGGCCTCCCGCAGGCTGATCTGGGAGTCGAGCTCGTACCAGATGTGGGTAAGTAGCAGCCTGGGTACGCCCGCTTGCTGCGCCAGGCGGCCGGCGTCGCTCGCGCTCAGGTGGCCGGCCCGGCCGCGGGCATAGGTGGCATCCTGCATCGTGGCTTCGCAAAGGAAGGCATCGCAGCCGGCTGCCAGGGCGAGGGCCGCCTCGCAATAAGCAGTATCGGCCGAATAGGCCAGCGTGCCGTTCCCTGCCACCCGCAGCCCGTAGGACGGGATGAAGTGGCGTAGTTCGACCACGGTGACAGACAAGTCTCCTACCGTAATGACGTCGCCAGGGTTGTACTCGTGCAGGGCAAACGCCTCACCAAAGAAGTGCGCCGCGCCACCGAAGGAGGCGGCGAAGTTCTCCAGCACCTGGCCGCAGCCGTTGGGCAGCCAGAGTGGCAGAGGCGCGGGTCGTTTGGGGCCCAGGGTCAGGAGCAGGGCATACCGGTAGGGCACCAGGTCGAAGAAGTGGTCGGCGTGCATGTGGCTGATGAACACTGCGTCGACGGCCAAGGGATCAATGAATCGCTCCAACTGGCTGAAGGCGCCGGTGCCGCAATCGAGCAGGATACTGCTGTCGCCTTCCTGGACCAGGTAGCCATTGCACGCGCCGCCGGGCCGGGGCACCGCGCCATTGTTGCCTATCACCGTGAGCTTCACTGTCTCTCCTCTCGCCAGGCCTGGCTATCCCCGCCGGAGGCCGCGGCCGCCGTCTTGCGCCGCAGCCGCCGCAAGCGGTGTTCCAGACTGGTCCTATCCTGGTCCGACCTCTGTGCCTGCCAGGGGCTTCCCACTTGCCTTGCCAGCAGCGCCAAGGCCCGCTCCACCACCAGCGCGGCCTCGGCGTACCGTTTCTCGCGGTGCTCCAGATACTTAGCCAGCTCGACGTGGGGAGTCAACAGCGCCGCCGATGGCCGCGAGACCAGGGTTCGCCAGACCCGCTCCGCGTCGTCGAGCTTCGCCAGACGCTTGTAAGTTATCCCTAGACGAAACAGCGCCTCCTGGTGCTTGCCACCTGGGAGCCCCCTGGCGAGTGCCTCTTCGTAGCACAGCGCCGCCGTGCCCCAGTCTTGATCTATCTCAAACGTACGGCCAAGCGCGAAAAGGTCGAGGGGATGAGCCGACTCGCGCAGCGGGTCCTGCCAGTGCCGGCCCAGTCGCACCGTCAGGGCCAACAGGCTCAGCACATCTTGTTCATTGTGGGCGAACACAGGCCTGAGCGGACGCGCATCGCGCTCCCGGACGTACTGGAAGTAGAGGCTGGGAATGAGCCAGCCAGGCACGTCCAGCGTCCTCTGTAGCCCGAGGGCGCCCGCCTCCAGGGAAGACAGACAGCAGCTGCCGAGGCGCTCCCGCCAAAGCCGGCGGGCGGGGAACAGCAAGTCCAAGTGCAACGGCTCGCTCACCGGTAGGGCGCGCCGGTGCATGTCAAACCGGGTCCTGAGCAGCGGCCAATCGAAGGCCTTGCCGTTGAAGGTGACAACCGCGGCGAAGCGGGCTAACCCGGCGCTCAAGGCGGCCAACATCGCCGGTTCCTCGCCGTACTCCCCCATGAAGTACTGCTCCACCACGAAACCATCGCCGGTGAAGTAGCCCAGGCCAACCAGGAAAACGTAGGTGCCGGTGCCTCCCGCCAAGCCGGTGGTCTCCGTGTCGAGGAAAGCCGTAGTGGCGAAGTCAAGTTCTTTCAAGTCGGCAGAGCGTCCGAGCCTGGCCAGGTCCGCGGCCCGCAGATCGAGAGCCTGGCGCAAGGCGACCCCGCCGTGCTCGTGCTGCAGCGGATAGCGCGAGCAAGCGACGAAACAGCGGCCGTGGGGCGTCTCGCGCCACTCGCCAGGCACAAGGTCGTCGATGGCGGCGCCGGGCAGAGGTGAGGGCACGGCGGCCGGTCGTGGCGCCGAGACGTAGCCCAGACCGCGCAGGCGCTCAGCGAGGTCCATCGGAGAGCAACCTGGACAGAATGCGGGCGGCGGCGGCTTTGCCGGATTCCCCTACCTCGCCCGCGGGGCCGACGCAAGAAGGACAACCGTCCTCGCAGGGGCAGTCGCGCACTAGTTCCAGGCAACGCTGCAGCAAATCGTCGCGCAGGCGGAAGAGACGCTCGCTCATGCCTACGCCGCCGGGGCAGAACTCGTAGAGAAAGGCGGTGGGGCGCCCGGTATGCGGCGAGCGAATCTGGCAGGCGACCCGGATGTCGCCCGGGTCACACATCAGGAACAGCGGCGCCACATTCACCAGCAGGTTGCCCAGGCCGTTGAGCCCACTCTGAATTTGCTCCCGGTCGAAACCCGCCAGGGTGTCTTCGCCCAGGGTCAGCCAGTAGGCCGTGGTGTGCATTTCCTCCTGCGGCAGATAGATGGGCCCCGAGCCCAGGTTCTCGTGGGTGTCGAACTTAATTTTCTTGAAGATGGTCGGCACGTAGGTGACCCGCACGTCGCCGTGAGCGTCGGCGGATTGGCGGTCCTGGCGTCCAGCATCCTCGGCCAGCACCTGCAACTCCACGGCCAGGTTGGCGTCAGTGTAGTAGTCTACGTTCACCGGCTCCACGAAGGCCTTCTTCTCCTCGTAATCGAGCTGCACCACCTGATACTGGCGCCCCTCGTGGATGTAGATAGCCTCCTCGTGGATCATAGTGGGCGCCGCGTAACGGTCGACCTCGCCGATCACGCGCGCTCCCTGACTCTGATCGATGATGACGAAGTTCTCCCGGGCCGCGCTGCGCAGGCTGATCTGCTCGGCGGGAAAGCTATCGCTACTCCAATGATAGGCCCCTTTCGACCTGTAGAGCACCCTGCTATCGACGAGGTAGTCCAGCGCCTCCGCCGTCGTCTCCACCCCGAAGCGCTCGCCCTCGCCGAAGGGCAGCTCAAACGCGGCGCATTTCAGGTGGTCCATCAGCACTAGCAGATTGTCCGGATTCACTAATCCGTGCTCCGGCGGACTGCTAAAGAAGTAGTCGGGATGGTTCACCAGGTACTGGTCGAGCGGGTTGGAGCTGGCGACGAAGACGGCCGCCGAGGCGCCGCGGCGGCGACCGGCGCGACCCATCTGCTGCCAAGTAGAGGCCACGGTGCCGGGATAGCCGACCAGGACCGCGGCCTCCAGGCCGCCGATATCCACGCCCAGCTCCAGAGCGTTGGTGGAGACAACCCCTAGGACGCCCCCCTCGCGCAGGCCACGCTCGATCTCGCGTCGCTCCAGCGGCAGGTAGCCTCCCCGGTAGCCGCGAACCGCGCCCGCGGGTAGCCGCTGCTGGCGCGCCGCTTCCTGGAGGTAGGTCAGCATCACCTCCACCGTCAGGCGGCTGCGGGCAAAGACGATCGTCTGGATGCGGTTGGCCAGGAAGTTCGCGGCCAGGCCGCGGGCCGTGAGCAAAGCACCCCGGCGCAAGCCGAGCTGCCGGTTCACCAGCGGGGGGTTGTAGAGGATGACGTGCTTCTCGCCGCGCGGGGCGCCGTTGTCGTCGACAAGTTCGACCTCCTCCCCCAGCAGCTTCTCCGCCAGCTCCTTGGGGTTGGCGATGGTAGCCGAACAGAAGATGAACTGAGGTTCAGAGCCGTAGTGCGAGCAGATGCGGCGCAAGCGGCGCAAGACATTGGCCATGTGGCTGCCAAAGACGCCCCGGTACTGGTGCAGCTCATCTACAACCACGTAGCGCAGGTTCTCGAACAAGCGCATCCACTTCACGTGGTGGGGCAGGATGCCCGTATGCAACATATCCGGGTTAGTGACGACGATGTGTCCCGCCTTGCGGATCAGCGGTCTGGCTGTGACCGGGGTGTCGCCATCGTAGGTATGGGTCTTCAGCTCCACATCCATCGCGTCGACGAGGCCCCGCAGCTCGTCGATCTGATCCTGGGAAAGGGCCTTAGTGGGAAACAAGTACAACGCCCGCGCTTGGGGGTCGGAGAGCAGCGTATTGAGAACCGGCAGGTTGTAGCAGAGGGTCTTGCCCGAGGCGGTGGGCGTCACCACCACCACGTGCCTGCCTTTGGCCAGAGCGGTCGCCGCCGTGGCCTGATGGCTATAGAGCGCCGCGATGCCCCGCTCACGCAGTGCGGCTACCAGGCGCGGATCGGTGGAAGCCGGAAACGGTACCAGCTTGGCCGCTTTGGCGGGCAAGTGGCGGTGGGCGGTGATGTTGCCGCCGTCGGTCTGCAGCAGCTGCTCTACTACCTGCACCAGGTTCAACGGCTCACCTACATCATCGGCAAGTGGGCTTGTGCGCCCTCCACGGGCGGCTTCAGGCCCACAATGCTGCCCAGACTTTGCTGGGTAGACTCATCGGCACGGGCGAAGGAGAGGAGGTGGCCCAACTTGATGAACTCCCAGCCGTCCGCGTCCAGGTACTGCTGCAACCAGGGCCCGCGCCGCAGTTTGCTCTGCAAGAGCGGCACGCGCTCGTCGAGCACCACCAGATGACGCCGCGCCGAGATGGGTAGGCGGCGGCCGACCACCGCCTGGCTGATCATTGCGGTCCACTCCACCTCGAATAGCCAGACCGTTCCCCGTCCATCATACCAGATGACGTCCACGTCGGCCGCGCGAATGCCACCGAACTGGCCGGCAGGGCTGGTGTAGCGCTCTTCCACACTGAGCACCTGCCCGAGGGTGCCTCCGCCCAAGCGCCGTTTCTGCTCCTCCCGCCCAATCCACAAATGGTAGCCAAACCGTCGGCCCAGGTCGGCCACGGCCACGACGGCGCGCGTATGCGCCTGCTGGCGCTGGTCTTCCCGTTCTCCTTCGGCCAGGGTCCACTCTCCCTCTCGCGCCCGGCGGCCGTAGGAGGAGAGGCACTCTTCGATGAAGCCCGCCTCCGGCGTCGTCAGGCCGGGGAAGAGGCCGTGCACAAGCCGCAAGGCGGTATCCGTGCTCACCAGCCGCGTGTTGTTGAGTAGCTCGTAAGTCGCCCTCTCCACGCGGTCGGTGAGGCCCACAGCACCGTGAGTCTGCTTGGCTAAAGACCAGACCGAGCTCTTGCCCGCGAACTTCGTCAGGGTGCGGCGGCGTTCGCCTCGCTCCAAGCCGGCGACGACCTCGTCAGCCAGCATGTCTGCCACCGCGAGGCCATCGAAGTCCTTGGCGGCTAGGAGCGCCAGGAGCAAGCCACTCTTGGCCAGGTGTTCCAGAGCGGCGACATGCACGTAGAGGTACGGCGTCGGCTCCGCACGCAAGGCGAGTATATTCTTCAGGGTCACGTCGATTTGCTGGCGCACCAGCGCCTCCAGGCCCGCCGCGCCAGAGGCGGGAAGGTGGACCGACGACGGATCGCTCTCCGGCTTGGCGAACTCCAGTACGTAGTGGCCCGCGGTATCCTGTCCGACCGGCACGGCCGCGTGCAAACCCGTACCCTGACAGAGTACGCGCCGCAATTCCAGCCCCGCCGTGAGGCCGGCCAGCGCGAGCATGTCGCACTGGCGCCGGCTCTCGGCCTCGAAGAGTAGCACGACGGGCGCACCGGTCTTTAGCGTGGGCAGGAGCCCCCGCAGAGCCGCGGCTACGGCTCTGTAGTAAGCCGCCCAATCCAGGGGGCGGCGTGAGCAGGGTATTTGCTCCAGCCCATGGGCCTGTCCCGGTCCCAGCAGCCAGCCCGACCAGAGATAGGACAGACAGAGGAACGTCCCGTGGCCAGGCCCCGGGGGCGAGGTCAGCACCATGGCCGCGCCCTCGTTCGGAAGATCACGCTGTAGATGGCGGGCGGCCTGGCGCAGCACCGCGGTGTTGGGCGGATTGCCGAGCCTGCTGTAGGCGCTATTGTCATAGAGCCGGTCGACGCTTACTGCTAGCCGGGCCGGAGAGGTCTCTCCACCCCGCGCCTCGAGGGTCTGGCGCAGCTCGGCACAGGCCGAGGTAAAACGGCGCCAGACGTTGCGCTCGACGTACCTTGCCGGCGGTCGCAAGTCAATATCCGAGCTGACAAAGGTCGTCGGGGTCAGCGGCTCCAGCTTACTGCACGAGCAAAGGCAATCAAGCAGCGCCAGTTTGAGCAGGTGGCGGACGTTCTCACCCAGTTTGCTGCCTTCGATATGCCTGACGATGGTCGCCAAAGCGTAGGCGTTGCGCCGGGTGTAGAGATCGAGCAGCTGCACCGCCAAATCGCCGTGACCCTCGGCATCGTGGCCGAAGCGATCCACGAGGTACCAGTAGTGGAAGCCCCGAGGCTCCGTCTCGTGCAGGCGAGCCACGTCAGCCTCCGTCACCGGGACCAGGTCCGCAGGCTCCGCCTCCCCGAAGTGGCAGGAATGGCAAAGACACCGCTTGGCGATGGGTCCATCCAAGCGCCTGTCCCAGATGAAAGCCGTGGCAACCGCGGACGCGCCGCAGCGCGGGCAATCCGTGGCATAGAGGCCATCCAGATGGCTGGCCAACGGGGCCTGGGCCTGCTTGACTCGGGAAAGCTGGTCGAACGCCGCCTGCAACTCCCGCCCGGTAACCGCCAGCAGAGTGGTGCGCGAAATGAAGCAGGTGAGCGGATTTAGGTCGGAAAGGACCGCCCGGCGGCCGCAACGCGAGGCAGCGCGCGCCAGGGCATCAGAGTGAGCGAACGGGTCCAGCACCACGTCGCCGGGCACCGTGTATGCGGCCAGGTAGGTGTCGAGAACGTTGGCCGGCAGTTTGGTGAGGAAGCGCCCGAGGGCGCCGAGGTGTATGCTGGGCTCGGGCGGGACGAAAAACTCCACGCCCCGCGCCTGTCCGCCCTGTGCCTCGCTCAATCGTCCCTTCCCCCTCGTCAGATAGACGTGCCCACGCTAGCTGCCACGTGGACAGACTCGCAGGCAGCGACCCATGCAGTCTGATTGCCGCTGGCTGGCCTGGCACATGGACCAGTCGGTGCGCGACACGGGGTCCAGCCAGACTTCCGCGTCGCTGGCGCTTGGCAAGAGACTGAGCGCTCCAGCCGGGCACTCGTCAATGCACAGGCGGCAGCCCTCCCCGAGGCACGTCTTCCCGGCCAGCAGCGGCGAGGGCTCGAGGAGCGCGGTGGTGAGGACCGAATTCCAGCGCACACGTGGGCCGTAGCGCTCGCTCACCACGACGTTGTTCAGACCAAACTCGCCCAAGCCGGCGCGCACCGCCGCGTGGCGTTGGGAAAGCATGCCCGGCAGCACCCCTGGGCGCGTCCAGTCCGGCGATTGGCCGTAGGTGGCCGGGAGGAAAAGGGAAGGAAAACCCTCCTCTTCCAGATGGTTGGCCAGGGTCAGGGCGATTTGATTGAGCCGGTCATTGACGATGTCGTAACCCGATCGCTTGTAGAAGAGGCTGCGTAGTGCCTCCACGCGCGCTTCCTCGGGAATCAGGGGAGAGCCACGCAATAGGTCCGGCCACTCCGTCACACGGCGGAGGAGCCGGATGCCGAACGTTACGACGGAACGCGCCCCGGGCAATAACTCAGCGGGATGGTGACCCGAAGGAGCGCCGTCGAAGCGTTCGACGTTGGCCACCCCGACTAGGCTGGCACCCCCAGCCGATGCGAGCTCGCGCACTGTTGCCACTGCCGTCACGGACGTTCACCCCCTACATGGCCGTCGCGAGGCTGAACCCCGCTGGCGCGAGTATAGCATCCGTCCGGCGGTCTCTCAACGTCTCGGCGACCACCCAACCCCAAGTTCAAATCGCATTTCACCTGGCCGTAGCGCGCCTTCCCTCAAGGCCAAACCCAGACCGGTGACGTTGACCAGCCCCTGTCCCGGTCTCCTGTTTCGCAGGCGAGTGGGGCGCGGGACCAGCCAGAGAGTCGCTGATTGGGGGATGACTAAGCGCGGCAGACCTGGCGGTCTCGGCTGGGCAGGGGTGCTGAACAGCCTAGCGCAAGAGAAACCGAAAAGTGAACTGGGCCACACGAGCGGCAAGGCGAGCAGTCGCGGAGAGGGACGCCGCAGCCAGTCTGTAGGGATCCGCACTGTCGCCGGCCAACGGACGTTGCAGCGCTAGCCACCAGCGCTCGCTACGCGCCTGCGGTTGATCAGAGGCCAGCTCCAGCGGCCTGCCGGGCGCTAGGGACTGCGCCAGCTTCAACACTTCGGGCAACTCCGCCGGCTCGGAGGGATACGGGTTGGTGCGCTCGAAACGCGCGAGCAAGAGCACTGCCAGCAAGGGCAAAACCAGCAGCGCCAGAGCCCAGAGCGGGCTCAAGAAGCCAACTGCGGTCCCCCCGCGAGCGGGTGCCAGCGCCAGATCCGCCCAACTCCCCACCGGCGCGACTCCAGTCACCGGGGCGACGATGGGATCCAGAAGCAGACGCGGCAGCAACCCCACGGCCAGGCAGACGAGCAACACAGCGCCCAGGGTGATCTTGGGGAAGATGCTCAGAGGCTCGGCGAAGGGCTGTTGAAGATGACGTTCTCCCAGGAAGAGCAACCCGCCCAGGCGCAGCAGCAGCGCCGCCGTCACCACCGTGCCAAGCAGTCCGACCGCCAAGAAGGACAACCGCCAGGCCTCGCCGCTGGCGGCCAGGCCCTGATAAACGAGCATCAGGCCGGCGTAACCCGGGAAAGGCGGCAGACCCGCCATGCCCAGCGCTCCCACCAAGAAGACGAGGGCGGGCAAAGGTAAGCGCCTGGCCAAACCGCCCGCGAGACTCGGCTCCGCGGTGCCGACGCTTTCGCGCACGGCGGCCAGCGCCAAGAGCACGGACAAGCCGGCCGCTGTCTGCGAAAAAGCAAGGAAGAAGGCGCCGGCTACACCAAGCGCCGATCCGCTACCAAGCCCAAGGAGCATCAAACCAGTTTGCAGCAAGAACAGGCCCCCGACGGTGCGCCACACGGAGCGCTCGCGCAGCACGCTCGCGGCCGCCACGAGGATGCTCAGCGCGCCCAAGGAGATCAGCAGGCCACTCCAGAGAGGTTGAGCCGAGGGCACCGCGTCGCTGGCCAGACGTAGCAACAGGTACAAGCCCAACTTGTTCTGCAGCCCGAGCCACGCGGGCGCGAGACTTGGTGAGAGCGAGCCCACAGCCTGACCCAGCCAGGAATGAAGTGGAGCAGCCGCCAGCATCGCAGCCGACGCCACCGCCAACAGCAATAGTAGCGGCAACTGGAAACCCGGGTCGCCTTTGTGCAGCCAATCGACCAACGTCTGGCCGGTATTCTGGCTTTGCGTCAGCGCCACTGCGACGAAAAGACAGGTTGCCCCCACCTCGTTCGTGGCCAGGAACCAGCCAGCGGCACGCAGCGCCGAACTGCGCTGGGGGAGGATGAGCAGCAGGCTCGCGGCCAGAATCGCCAATTGCCAGAAGGCAAACAGGGTGAGCAGACTGCCGCTGGCGAGAACCCCAATCGCCATGGCGAGTGATAGCAGGGCCAGCGGTCGCTGATAGACTGCTTCATCCATCCGCACTTCCTTCGCCGCGAAGAAGGAAGTCTCCAACAGGTCCACAACCACGACGAGCAGGATAAAGGCCGCCGACAGTGTGTCGACCGCCAGCCTCCATTCAAACGTCGCTCCGAGGACCGTTGTCGCCGCCAAGGGGAGAACGATGCTCTGCCCGCCAGCGACAGCGGCCAGCAGCATCAGGCAGAGGACAGTCTCTATCTCCAGAATGCCCAGAACCAGCCAGTCCGCGGACTGCCGGCTGCCGGACAGCAATCCCGCCAAGGGCACGCCGGCCAGTGGTAGGAGTAGCACAACGGTCAACAGCCAATCGCCCGGCATCATCTCTCCCTAGCGCTGCAAATAGGACACGACAGGCTCGATTACTCCCGTCGCCCAGAAGGGAGCGAATCCTGCCAGCGCCACGGCGGCAAGCAAGGGCAGTAGTACGAGCGCCGCCAGCCGGCTGGGCCGCCGCCCAGCGCTGTGGACCGCCGCCGCCGCTACCGGGCCCAAGTACAGGCCACGGAAGAGGCGCAGTACGCAAAGAACGGTGAGCAGGACCGCCGCCGCGTAGAGGACAAACGGCAGCGGCGATTGGACGCGCAACAGTGACGAGGCCAGCACAATCTGCCCGACGAATGGCCCCAGCGGCGGCAGTCCGGCCAGGGCCAGGCCGCTGACGGCGAAGAGCGCCGCGCTGCCCGGCGCCACGGCCCCCAGCCCGCCCAGCTTGGACAGGCTGCGCTCTCCCGCCCGCTGTTCCGCCGCCGAGACCGCGACGAAAAGCGTCGTGCTGGCGAAGGTGTAGCCGAGAAGGATCAAGAGGCTGCCCGCCAGCCCCTGCGTATACGGCAAGGCGAGACCGGCAAACAGCAGCAGCACCTGCACCAACGCCACATAGGCCACCGACCGCCGGACGTCATCCTCGCCAAGAGCAGCCAGGGCGAGAACCACGGCTCCGACCAAGCCGATCCACAGGCACAGCTCGCGCCAATCCGCATTCTCCCCAAACACGCCAATCAGCAGCTTGGCGAAGGGGAAGATGCCGATAATGCTTATGCCTGCCGTCATCAGCAACGCGGCCGACGCCCCCGCCAGCGGTTGGCGTCCGCCTCGCCAGGCATAGCCGGCGAGGGCCAGGGACTTGAGAAGCACCGCCACCAATAGCACTGGCGCGGCCCAGGGAGCTGCCTCCGGGCGCAAAGCTGACAGGCTGAAAGTCGCGCCGCTGTTCACGTGCAATACGACCAGGCAGGCGAGCACAGCCAACGAGCCCACACCGCCAGCGAGCTGAATGGGCAGGACACCGTTATCATCCCGACTGTCCCCGAGCGCATTCTGGCCAATCGCCCAGCACATTAGTGCGCACAGTTCCCACAAGAAGTAGAAGACGGCCACGTTGTCGATGGCGAAGAGCGGCAAGGCAAACACCAGCAAGAGAAACGACAAAACGAGGAACTGGCCCCAGCCGGGCGCCCCCACCGTGTAGAGCACGGTCAGGAGAAAGACGACCAAAGCCAGATAGATGAGCAGACCGCCCAGAGGATCCACGCCATACGCTTCGAGGGGCAGCGGCAGGTTGAGGACAGGCGGCTGGGCCAACGTTACCACCCCCCCGCGGCGAACGCCAGCGCCAGGGCCACCAGCAGGCCAAGTGGCAGCCAAGCCAAGTCGGCCACCGGCAACGAGGACCGGCGCAACAGGTCGCGCAGCACGACCAGCAGTACCACTCCGAGCGCGTAGGCGAGGAAGGTCGCCGGCAGAGCGCCGAGGGGGCTACCCGGAAGCGACCAGTACAGTAGTGCCAACACAGACACGGTCGCCACCCAGCAGGCTGCCCGCAGCAACTGGAGGAGCAGAGCCTGCACCGCGCCGCTGACCATCCCCAGGCAGTCCTCGAAATAGGCGTCGAGCAGCGCCAACTGAATCGCCGCCGCCACGGCCGCCGCGAGGAAAGCAAGGCCACCGCTCAGCGAAAAGACTGCCGGCAGGCTGCGGCCCACAGGCGACACTACCTGCGCCAACAACAAGGAGCGGGCGGCAACCGCGGGTACCGCCAGGGCGCAGACCAGCACACTGGTGTACAGAAGCAGCAACAGGTCGCGCTGCCGGCCGCGGCCACGGCTACGCGCCCGCCAATCACTCCAGTAGAGAACGGCGAGAAGGGGCATCAACAACAGGCCGAGCGCGATGTAAGCCTGGCCCCAGGCGGCAGAGGGAAAGACGATAGATCGCCAGAAAGCTGTCGTGGCGCCTGCCGCCCCAAACAGCCCCAGGAGAAGGGCCGCGCTCGCCCAATCCAACTCCTCCGGCGCCGGGTGCGTCGCCAGGTGAGCCAACTGACGTGACCGTCCAACCAGATCCGCGAATCCGGCCACCTGCCCGCCACGCAACTGCTCGCCCAGACGCTGGGCGACCCACATCGTGCCTACGCCGATCAACACGACGAAGACTAGACCGGGGAAGAGCAACAGGGACAAGATATCCAGGGCGATGGCCATAGCGCCAACCTAAGGCCCCGCCCCGACACGTGTCGGGCGCGGGGCAAGAATGAGCGACGGACCGCTTGAGACAACCCTAGAACCTGACGACTTCTTCGATCTCCTCCAGGGGCACGTCAAAGACGGAGCCAGTAGGCGGCAAAGCCTCTTTCAGGTAGAGTTCAGGCATCCGCCCCCTGATGGGCGGCACCCCTGCCCGGTCGTTGAACGCCCACTCGTCGCTCAGCACCTGCGTGCCAAGGCACGTCCAGTAATCGGCCGGCACCTCTTCCCCATAGACCGTCGCGACCAGGTCGCGGATGAGGTCCTGATTGGCGCCAACGGGCGCTCCGGCGAAGAGGCAGAGGCCCACGGTGTCGATGGCGGCGGCAGAGATCTGAGCGCCGTGCGACAGGGCGACCTTGCCGAGCGGGTCGGTGTGCTCCGTCTTGATCCGGATTGTATTGCCGGCGGTGTGGTCGGCGCCCTGGGGCGAGGTCATATAGGTCACCCCGTTGCCTTTGACCACGCGCGGGTCGTAGGCCGAGACGGCCTGGCCCAGCACGGTGGGCACACGACTGACGCCCAGCACCCGGGCGGCGCCCACCGTACCCGAGCCGAGAATGCGGCCGAGCATGGTGTCGCGCTCCATCTCCCGCAGCAGGTGGCGCACGTCCTCCAAGTCGCCGAACTTGGCGATTCCGGCGTCCATCGCCACGCCCAGCGTGGCCCCCAGCTCGATGGTGTCCACGCCGAAGTCGTTGCACCAGCGATTGACCTCGGCCACGGCGTCGAGAGTGCCGAGCCCGATGTTGCTGCCACACAGCCCCAGGGTCTCGAACTCAATTGGCGAGCAATAGGCCCGGCCGAGTTTGTTCGCGAAGACGTTAGAGCTGCGGATCACGCAACCTGGCATGCAGGAATGGGTAGTTCGTCCCTGGCCGCCCCGCTCCACGATCGTGTCGTAAAGCTTCTCGCCGCTGATCTCGTCCGCCGCCTCGAAACTGCCCCGGCTGAAGTTGTGAGTGGGAAAGGCGCCAATCTGGTTGACAAAACTGACCAGCCCCGGCGTGCCCAAGCGCGGGTACGTGTCCCCGGTGATTGGGTGCGCCATCAGGGCTTGATTCAGCCGCTTTGCCGCCGCCTTGAAGCCTTCCCGGTCGGCAACGGCAGGCTCGGCGCCTCCCGCGTCGTCGACGACCACCGCTTTCAGACCGCGCTTGCCCATCACCGCGCCCACGCCGCCGCGGGCGCAGTAGCGGTTCGGCCCGCCCTCCATGTCGGTAACGCCGATGCCGCTGAGGAGATAGCCCCGCTCGCCCGCCGGACCGATTGTCGCGATGGAAACCTTGGGGCCGTGCTCTCCCCTCAGCGTCTCAGCTGAGACGAAACAGCGCGCCCCCCACAGACCCGTCGCGGGCAGCAGGCTGCCGCCGGATTTGTCTATCTTGAGCACGAAGTGCTGGTCCGTCGGCGCCTGGCCCTCGACGACGACCATCCGGTAGCCGAGGCGGCCCAGCTTGTGGCCCAGGGTGCCCCCGCCGTTCGATTCCTTGATGCCGCCGGTCAATGGGCTCTTCGTGCCCACCGAGATTCGCCCGGAGCTGGAGACGGAAACCAAACCGGCGAAGATGCCAGTAGCGAAGACGAGCTCGTTGTGCGGGCCGAGAGGGTCGCAGAGAGGGTCAAGCTCTGCCAAGAGTACCTTGTCACACAGGCCGCGCCCGCCCAGGGCGCGAAGGTCAGTGGGCAACGTCTCCTCGCGCACAGTCAGAGCACTCATGTCCACTCGCAGTACTCTGTCCATCCCCGCTCCTGCCTTAGTTGTGCCGCCTCAAAGAACCGCAAGTGCGGGCGGCGGAGCGCCGCCTCCCTTGCACCTACTATAGCACGGGCACAAAGGGCGGTCAACGCAAGGCGAAGCGGGCTTGGTGGCAAACAGCTAGTCGCTTTGCTGGAGGATGCCGGCGTCCATGAGATTGGAGCCAGCTACGAGGAGGTACAAGAGCCCACGCAAGGCGCCGAAACGCTCCACCAGCGCCGCCTCCTGGGCCGCGTCGGCTGGCCTGGCCAATCCAAAGATTCGGGCCAGACCCCGGCGGATGCCCGAGTCGCCGGCCGGAAAGACGTCCAGCCGTCCCAGTCCTCGCAGAAGAATGAGATCGGCGCTCCAACGGCCAACCCCGGGCAGGGCCGTCAGCCGCTCGGCCGCGGCAGGGCTGGGCAGCGCCTTTGTTCGCGAAGACGTTAGAGCTGCGGATCACGCAACCTGGCATGCAGGAATGGGTAGTTCGTCCCTGGCCGCCCCGCTCCACGATCGTGTCGTAAAGCTTCTCGCCGCTGATCTCGTCCGCCGCCTCGAAACTGCCCCGGCTGAAGTTGTGAGTGGGAAAGGCGCCAATCTGGTTGACAAAACTGACCAGCCCCGGCGTGCCCAAGCGCGGGTACGTGTCCCCGGTGATTGGGTGCGCCATCAGGGCTTGATTCAGCCGCTTTGCCGCCGCCTTGAAGCCTTCCCGGTCGGCAACGGCAGGCTCGGCGCCTCCCGCGTCGTCGACGACCACCGCTTTCAGACCGCGCTTGCCCATCACCGCGCCCACGCCGCCGCGGGCGCAGTAGCGGTTCGGCCCGCCCTCCATGTCGGTAACGCCGATGCCGCTGAGGAGATAGCCCCGCTCGCCCGCCGGACCGATTGTCGCGATGGAAACCTTGGGGCCGTGCTCTCCCCTCAGCGTCTCAGCTGAGACGAAACAGCGCGCCCCCCACAGACCCGTCGCGGGCAGCAGGCTGCCGCCGGATTTGTCTATCTTGAGCACGAAGTGCTGGTCCGTCGGCGCCTGGCCCTCGACGACGACCATCCGGTAGCCGAGGCGGCCCAGCTTGTGGCCCAGGGTGCCCCCGCCGTTCGATTCCTTGATGCCGCCGGTCAATGGGCTCTTCGTGCCCACCGAGATTCGCCCGGAGCTGGAGACGGAAACCAAACCGGCGAAGATGCCAGTAGCGAAGACGAGCTCGTTGTGCGGGCCGAGAGGGTCGCAGAGAGGGTCAAGCTCTGCCAAGAGTACCTTGTCACACAGGCCGCGCCCGCCCAGGGCGCGAAGGTCAGTGGGCAACGTCTCCTCGCGCACAGTCAGAGCACTCATGTCCACTCGCAGTACTCTGTCCATCCCCGCTCCTGCCTTAGTTGTGCCGCCTCAAAGAACCGCAAGTGCGGGCGGCGGAGCGCCGCCTCCCTTGCACCTACTATAGCACGGGCACAAAGGGCGGTCAACGCAAGGCGAAGCGGGCTTGGTGGCAAACAGCTAGTCGCTTTGCTGGAGGATGCCGGCGTCCATGAGATTGGAGCCAGCTACGAGGAGGTACAAGAGCCCACGCAAGGCGCCGAAACGCTCCACCAGCGCCGCCTCCTGGGCCGCGTCGGCTGGCCTGGCCAATCCAAAGATTCGGGCCAGACCCCGGCGGATGCCCGAGTCGCCGGCCGGAAAGACGTCCAGCCGTCCCAGTCCTCGCAGAAGAATGAGATCGGCGCTCCAACGGCCAACCCCGGGCAGGGCCGTCAGCCGCTCGGCCGCGGCAGGGCTGGGCAGCGCCTCCAGCTCACCTAACGTCAGGCCGCCGTCAGCCACCAGGGCGGCAACGGCGCGCAAAGCGCGAGCTTTCTGGGAAGAGAAGCCGAGCCCGCGCAGCGCTTCCTCACCCGTCGCGGCCAGCCGCACGGCGTCAGGAAAGGCCCAGTACTCGCGCCCCTGCCAGGTAACATTGCTACCCAGGGACGTCACCAGTCTGCCCACGATGGCCAGTGCGGCGGTGAGGCTGATCTGCTGGAAAGCGATGACGTTGATCAGACTCTCCAGCAGAGACGCGAAGCGGGGCGGCTTGAGGCCCCGCAGCGCTCGGGCAACCGAGGCCAGGGCGGGGTCGGACATCGCCAGCTGCTGGAACGGCTCCGTGTCGACGGCAATGCCCAGCGTGCGAGCCAGCGTAGACAAAGCGCCCTCCACAACCTGGGTCGACAGCGACCCGCCGTACAGCCGCACCGCGAGCACCGGCTCCTCCCGCAGCCCCTCTTGCCGGACTTCCGCCAGCCCCAGACCGCCGCCCAGCGACAGCGCCTTACGGTAAGCACCGTCCTCCCAGCGCTCAACCGGATTGCTGGGTCGCCGCTGCAGAAGGCGCACCGTCGGCTCAAGTTGGAAGGGCGGCCGGGGATAGAGGCGATGCTCCGCGTTGATGGCTGGACCTCCGGTTAGGCCGTGCCGAAGTAGGGAGCGACGAAACGGAACAGGCAGAGGTAATCCAGAACGAGGAAAGCTAGCCAGAGAGCCACCGCGCCCGCCCAGGCGAGGCGCCGGGGCGCCAGGGCCAGGAGCCCCCCGGCAAAGAAGATGCCGATGGGCCCCAGAGCCGGGAAGAGGTAGCGGCCTTGCGCCTGGATGAAGGTAAGGTTGTAGTACAGGAATTCCCCCAGAACGACGAAGAAGGAGAGACCAAGTACAGACAGCGACCAGCGGGCGGGCCGGTCGCTCCGCTCACGACCGCTGGTCAGTCGCCACAGCCAAACCGCCAGCCCAACCGTCCCGATGACCGTCAACAAGAGCAGCGCCTGATACAGGCGGCGGTCCACCAGAATACCCATCCAGCCGAACTGGGCCCAGAAGCTCTGGAAGGTCGTCGTCGCCAGGTACTCCAGTCCCTGCCAGCTGTAGACCGTGCGTGGCTGGCCCACGACGGCGGCGGCGTGCCGTGCCTGAATCAAAGGATCGAGCCAGCCATAGGTTAGCGCATTGCGTACGAACCACCACCCGGAAACCAGCAGCGCCGGCCCACCGACGAGCGCTAACTGCCGCCCGAGCCCGGCCGCGGGCCGGCTGACACTGAAAGTCAGCGTGCCCCCGGTGGTCCCGCCCGACGCGAGGTCCGGCCGGACCTGCCAGCGGCGGCGAACCAGAATGGCCAGCAATGCCAGCGGCACCGCGCCGTAGATCGTGACCTTAGTAAGCAAGGCTAGGCCAAGGAGCAGCCCGAGCACGAGCGCCAGCCTGTCGGCGAAACCGTAACGCAGGCCGGCGACTAAGACCGCCAGAACGAGCGTCATCACCAATAGCGATAGGCTGTCGTTCTGCACCGCCGCGCTGAGGAACTGCTGCATGGGCACGGCGCCGACGAAAGCGGTCGCCGCCAGCGCCAGCAGCGGCCGCCCGGGCAAGGTCAGCCCCGCCAGGGCATAGACCGCCAGGAGCAGGAGCGCGCCGAAGAAGATAGAGAGCGCGCGCAGGGCCATCACCTGGCGGTCGAGCGAAGCGCCTTCGCTAGCCTTGTAGACGACAGCGCCGAGAAGGTAGTAGAGCGGCGGCTGGTGCGACTCGTAGCGCAAACCATCAACCGGCAGCGAGTCAGGGAACCTGGCGGTGGTTAGTTGCAGCAGATAGTCCTGATCGTAGTCGCCCGGCTGGAGCACCGGCAAGGTGCCCGTGGTGGCGAGATGCTTGACGTAGTTGAAGTGCGCGGGTTCGTCAGGGGCGTTCCACTTGGGGACTTTCAGCGCGTAGAGCCCCGCGAAGACGAGGTAAGCGCCGACCACCAGCGCCAGGCCCAGACGGTAGGGCCATTGCCTAGTGCTGTCCTGGCCGTCCGTTGTACTTCCCCCGCAGATTATTGAAACGGACCCTGAGCACATCTCCCAGCATGGCGAACGTGTCGCGGACCGGCCGCACTTTGCTGCCTTTGGCGTAGTACCAGTCTATGGGCACTTCGGCGACCCTGTAGCCACTCCGCACGGCGAGGAAGAGCAGCTCCACGTCAAAGCCGGTGACCAGGGGGCCCTGGATCGGCTGACTATCGTCGCAGTAGAGGTGAGAGCGCTCGAACAGGTCGCGCGCCACGTCCGCCTTGAAGCACTTGAAGCCGCACTGGGTATCCTGGAAGCCCCCGATGGTCAGGAAGCGGACGATGCGGTTGAAGACCCGTCCCATTAGGTGCCGGTAGTAGGGCTCATGGTAACGACGGGCCCCCGGTGCCTCGCGCGAGCCGATGGCGATGTCGTAGCCCTCAGCAAAGAACGGCAGGAACTTACCGACCTCCTCGATTGGCATCGAGAGGTCCGCATCGCAGATGAAAGAGAGTTTGGCCCGCGACGCCATCACACCGCCCCGCACGGCAGCGGCCTTGCCCCGGTGCGCCAGGCGCAGCAGTCGGAAGCGCGGGTCACGAGCGGCAAAGGACTCGACGACCGCCGCCGTGCCATCCTCACTGCCGTCGTCAGATACCACCACTTCCCAATCGTAGGGCTGCTCGCCGAGGTAACTGGCGATTCGCCGCAGACTTTCCGGCAAACGCCCTTCCTCGTTGTAAGCAGGGACCACTAGGGAGAGAAATGGCTCGCGTTCGCTGCTAATGGGTGAACCTCCGCGGCGCGGACTCCAGGCAAGATGCGATTGGGCAGGCGGCATCATAGCAAGTCCCTACCGTCAGGTCAACCGCGCCACGGCCAGCCGGCCGCCCCAACCTTCAATCCTCGTGTCCGCGGCGGCTCGCACACTGGTCCACGAATCGTCGGGCCAGCGTGTGATCGCTGGCGAAGTGCAGCCGCAGCTGGGAGGCGAGGACGTTGCCGCGGGCGTAGCCCTCGAGCTGCTCCTCCGGGTCGGACACCAGGTAGGCAGCATCCTCGACGGGAAACGTGGTGAGCGCCCAGTGGAACTCATAGGCCCGCAAGTGCCTGCCGCGTCTGGCCAGAAGCGAGTCGCGAGCCGCCGTCGCCACGGCGTAGCCAAGCCGCGGGCTGCTACGTCGCATCTCGGCCCAGCGCGGGGCCACGCCCAGGAACGGATAGCGCTCGCCGTCCTGGTCTATAACCCCCTGACTTAGATAGACGGCGCCACCGCACTCGCCGTAGATGGGCAGGCCAGCCTTCACTTGCTCGCGCAGACTGCTCAAGAACGGTTGGTTTGCCGCCAGCTCCGCGGCATGAAGCTCAGGCAGCCCCGGTCCGGCATAGACGCCGTCCAAGCCCGCGGGCAGTTGTGTATCGTGCAGTGGGCTGGCCGTAACCAACTCCCCGCCCCAGGCCGCCAGCAGCTCCAAGTTGTCGTCCTGGTAAAGGTCAAAGGCCTCGTCTCGCAGCACCGCCACCCGGGCCCGCGGCGGGCGCGGCGACGGCGGGAACGCCCCACCGACCGTACTGTCTGGGAGCGGCCAGGCTTCACGCATCGCCTGAAGAAGCGCCTGCACGTCAATCGTGGCCTGAACCTCACGGCGAATCCTCTCCATCGTATCGGCCAGCGACTCGCAGGCGGCGCTGGGCAGGAAACTAGGGTGCTGTTCCGGCAACGTCAAGCCGGGGTTGTAGGATAGATGGCCCAGAACCGGCAAGCCCGCCCCGACCTCCACGCCCTCAGTGGCCCGCGCCAAATGAGCGGGGCTGGTGATGTTGTTGAGGACAACGCCGATAATCTCGACCTCGGGGTCGAAATCCCGAAAGCCGAGGGCGATGGCGCCCGCGCTTTGGGCTGTGCGGCCCACGTCCAAGACCAGCAAGACCGGCGCCCGCAGCCACTTCGCCAACTCCGCCGTGCTGCCTTCGGCACCAAGACTGCTCCGACCATCGTAGAGACCCATTATGCCCTCGATCAGGGCCAGGGATTCGCCGTGGCAAGCTTTGGCAACAAGGTCGATGATGGTCGGCCGGTTGACCAACCAGGTATCGATACTGCGGCAGTTCTCGCCCGCCGCTAGACGTAGGTAGGCCGGGTCGATGTAGTCCGGCCCGCACTTAAAGGGTTGGACCCGCAACCCGCGGGCGCGCAGCGCCGCCATTAGACCCACGGCAACCGTCGTCTTGCCGGCGCCACTGCCGTTGCCCGCCACAACCAGTCTAGGGAGCTGCATACCTTGCTTCCGGTCCTAACACAGAGAGTTGGCTCGGCCTGCGATTATACTACGTGCTCTGCTGCTTGTGTGCCTGCCTACCGCCTACCGGCGGCCAATACGGTCAAATTGGCGCCACCGCGTGCGACCCCGCCGGCCCGGGAAGCCCCGCTGGCCGGCCGGTCGGGCTCCAGCCGGTGCGCGGAGAAGGCAGACGCCGGCTACTGCGGCCCTGCGGCCGAATTCGGCAACGGAGTGACCGCCAGACTGTCCTCCGCCGTCGCCAGGGGTAGGGTGAACTTGAAAACGGAACCGCGCCCCGGCCCGGCCGATTCCGCCCACGTGCGCCCACCGTGCGCCTGAACCAAGTGCTTGACGATGGCCAGACCCAGGCCGGTGCCGCCTGATGCCCGGGACTTGTCCGCCTTGTAGAAGCGCTCGAACACCCGCGGCAGGTCATCCGCGGCTATGCCAACCCCGGTGTCAGATACCACTAGCTCCAGCTCGTCGCCGTCCTGCCGGGCACTAAGCTCGACCCTCCCGCCGGGGCCGGTAAACTTGATCGCATTGTGCACCAGGTTAACCAGAATCTGGCCGGCTCGCTCGGCGTCGGCCATTACCGGCATGTCAGACGGGCACTCGCCCAGACTGAGGGTAACCCCGGCTCGTTCCGCCAGGGGCTCGAGCCGATCGAGTGCCCTCGCCATGAGCGCCTGCGGATCGACCGGACGGCGTTCCAAGCTCGCTTGGCCGGCTTCGATCCGCGAGAGTTGCAGCAGCTCCTCCACCAATTGGGCCAGCCCATCGACCTCCCGGTGCATCCTCGCCAGGAAGTCGCGGGCGGCCGGCGGGTCGTCAATGGCCCCGTTCTCGAGGGTTTCCACCATTGCCTTGGTCGCGGCGATGGGGGTGCGCAGTTCGTGCGACACGTTGGCAAGGAAGTCGCGGCGCATGGTCTCCAGGCGCCGCAGCTCGGTAAGATTCTGAACCACCAACAAGGCCTGCGCTTCGTGCCCCTCACCGAGACGCGTGCCGACTGCCCGAAGATAGCGGCGGGGTGAGGCACGCTCTACGATGGCGATGAAGTCACGCGGCGGGCCCTGCGTGGCCAGGCAGCGGCGCGCGAGGTCGACGATTTCGTGCTCGCGAACCACTGCTGCCAGGCGCTGACCCACGCTTGGCGCCGCCTCGAGCCCCAGCGCCCGCGCTGCCGCCGGATTCACGAGCGTGACCACGGTTTCCGCGTTCACGATCAGGATGCCATCGGCCATATGCCGCAGGACCGCTGCGACCCGGTCCCGCTCGGCGCCCAGCGAGTCGAACGAGGCCCGCAGCCGCCAGGCCATGCGGCCGAAGGCCTGGCCGAGAAGCACGACCTCGTCCGGTCCGCTCAGAGCCAGGCCGGAGCCGTAGGCCCCCTCTGCTACTTCGTTGGCGGCAGCGCGCAGCGCCTCCAGATTCCTGGCTAGGCGCCCGCCGAACCAGAGGGCTAACGAGGCCGCGAGCAGACTGACCAGTGCTCCTGCCGATATGAGAGCGCGCAGGTCGTCGGCCTGCGCCCGCTCGACCTCGACCAGTGAGCGCACCAACCAGACGGCGCCGACGACCGTGGCGCCGCGTCTCACGGGCGTGGCTATGTAGAGAGCCGGCAGGCGAGTCACGGGATCCTGCCGCACGTCCCAGCCAGCCTGTCCCGCCCGCGCCGCGACCATCTCGGGGGCCGTGGCGTCAATCCCGAGCGGGGGCACAGCCGGCGCATAGACACCACCCTGCAGATCGAGGACTGCCACGCTGCCGCCTTGACGGAACTGGCTGCCCGCTTGGGCAGCCAGTTCCGTCAAGGCGGCAGCATCGGGAGGCGCCAGCAAAGGTGCGGCCGCCAGGGACAACGCCTGGGCCTGAGTCTGCGCCCCTGAGCGCAACAGGCTGATGCGTTCGCCGCGCACCTGCCCGAGAAGCACATAGGCAGAGCAAGCCAGGAGCAAGAGGGAAAAACCGAGTACGAGGACAAGAAGCCGAATGCGCAGTCCCCGGGGGGACAAGCCGCGAAGGTAGTTCACGCTTCGCGAGCGCGATAGCCCACTCCGCGCACCGTCTCCAACCATTTGGGCGAGTCCACGTCGTCGCCGAGTTTCTCACGGAGTGCGCGCACGTGGGCGTCGACCGTGCGGGTTATTCCCGCCTCCGGATAACCCCACACCTGTCGCAGGAGCGCCTCGCGGGTGAACACCCGGCCACGATTCGCCAGCAAGTAGGCCAGCAAATCGAATTCCTTCGGCTTCAGCGCCACCTCCCGCTCCGCCACCAGCACCCGCCGCCTGGCAAGGTCCACCGAGAGCTCGCCTGCCCGCAACAACTCAGCTTTCTGCCCGGACGCCGGCTCAGTCCTGATGGAGCGCCGAAGTAGCGCCTTGACGCGCGCCTGCAGCTCACGCATGCTGAATGGTTTGGTAAGGTAGTCGTCCGCACCGATTTCGAGGCCTACTACCCGGTCGATCTCGGAGTCTTTGGCCGTAAGCATTAGGATCGGCACTTGGCTCTCCGACCGAAGACGGCGGCAGACCTCAAACCCATCTAGCTTGGGCAGCATAACATCGAGAACAATAGCATCCGGGGAGTTGCCCCGCGCTAGCTTGAGCGCCTCCTCGCCGTCGGCGGCAGTCAGCACCTCGTGTCCCTCGCGGCGGAGACTGTACGCCACCGAGTGCAGCAGATTGGGCTCATCGTCGACGACCAGTATCTTCGGCACGCCCACCTCCGTCACCTATCAGCCACTCGCCCGCGAGCTGCTCTCATCTTAAGCGGGCGTCAAGGTCGTGTCAATCGAAGCCGCCTAGTAGCTGGAGACGTTGAACTCCTGGAAGCGCCCGGTGACGGCGAAGACAGTGCGCTCGCAAATATTCGTGACCCGGTCGGCGATCCGCTCCAGGTTGTGGGCCGTCCAGAGAAGGTAAGTAGCTCTGGTGATACTGCGCGGGTCCGCCAGCATGAAAGTGATGAGCTCGCGGTACACCTGGTTATACAGGGCATCGACCTCGTCGTCCTCCTGGGCGATCTTCTTGGAGGCTTCCACATCCTCCGAGATGAAGGCCTGGAGCGAGCGCTCGAGCATGTCCCGTGCTTTGTCCGCCATACGTGGCACGTCGATAAGCGGTTTGAGCAGTGGCTCGTCCCCGTGCATCACTACAATCTTGGCGATCCCCGCCGCGTGATCGCCCATCCGCTCAAGTTCCTGCACGACGGTCAGAGCAGCCAGCACGATCCGCAAATCGCCTGCCATAGGCTGCTGGCGGGCGATGATCTGCATAACGTGTTCTTCGATGTCGAAACGCCGACGGTTGATCGCGGCATCGTCCGCGATGATCTTCCGCGCCTCGATGAGGTCCTGCTGGCGTAGGGCTGCGATGGAACGGTCGATGGCGCGGTCGACCATGCCGCCCATCACCATAACGTCGTCCCGCAGCGTGTGTAGTTCCCTGTCAAAGTGGACCCGGTTCATCATCTCGCTCCCCCTGATTGCTGCCCAGCGAATGACGGGTGCCCTAGCCGAATCTACCGGTTATGTAACCTTCAGTGCGTTTGTCGCGCGGATTGGTGAACACCTCGTTGGTATCACCATATTCGACCAGTTCGCCGATGCGATCATCACCCGCCAGCATAAAGGCCGTGTAGTCGGACACGCGGGACGCCTGCTGCATGTTGTGGGTCACCACAACTATTGTATAGCGCTCTTTCAAGTCCCCCATCAACTCCTCGATACGGTACGTCGCCAGAGGGTCGAGGGCGGATGCCGGTTCGTCCATCAATATTATCTCCGGCTTGATGGCGATGGCGCGAGCAATGCACAGGCGCTGCTGCTGTCCGCCGGAGAGGGAAGCGCCGGACACGTTCAGTTTGTCCTTCACTTCTCCCCAGAGCGCGGCCTGACGCAGGCTGCGCTCTACGATATCATCCAGCTCGCTCTTGGGCAGAGATCGGTTCAGCTTGATGCCAGCTACCACGTTGTCGTAGACCGACATCATTGGGAAAGGGTTCGGCTTCTGGAAGACCATGCCCACCAGGCGACGCACCCGCACCGGGTCAACTTCGGGTCCGTAGATATTCTGGCCGTCCAGCAACACTACGCCGCCGACTCTGCCGCCCGGAATGACCTCGTGCATGCGGTTCAAGCAGCGCAGGAGCGTCGACTTGCCACAGCCCGATGGGCCAATAATGGCGGTGATAGCTTGGGGCACAATGCTCAAGTTGATGTCGCGCACGGCTTGCACTGGGCCATACCAGGCGCTGAGGTTCACCACACGCATGCCGTGCTCGCCATCGCGTGCTATTCCGGTTTTGTTCTCGCTATCCTGCTTCACGGTATCTCGCTCCGCGGTGATCATCGGTCTCCTCCACCTTCAACTGACCTCAACCGGGCCGCTGGCCCCTGGTAGCCAGCCTCGTCACCAGGCTGAGCACGCCGATGGTGGCGATCAACACCAGCGCCCCGCCCCAGGCCTTCGTGTGCCAGTCCGCGAACGGTGAACTGGCGTAGTTGTAGATCTGCACCGGCAGCGCCGCCATCGGCTGTAGCAGATTCGTGTTGAAGAATTGGTTGCCCAGCGAGGTGAGCAGCAAGGGAGCCGTCTCTCCCCCGGCTCGGGCCATGGCCAGGACCACGCCGGTCGTCACACCCGAGCGCGCGGTGGGCAGCACGACGCGCAAGATAGTGCGCCAGCGAGGCACGCCTAGCGCCAGCGCCGCCTCACGCAGCGAACCGGGCACCAGTCGCAGCACCTCCTCAACCGTGCGCGTGATAATTGGCACCATGACGATGGCCAAGGCCACTGACCCGGCCAGACCGGAGAAATGACCCACCAGATGTCGCACCAGCAACGCCCAGACGAAGACGCCGATGACGATCGAGGGCAGGCCGGCGATAAGGTCAATCGTGAAACGCACGGCGGGCGCCAAGCGCGTGCCCGCGTACTCGGAAAGGTAGATGCCGGTGCCCACGCCGATCGGCACGCCGATTAGGCCGGCCACGAACAGCATATACAGCGTGCCCAAGATGGCCGGCGCCACCCCGCCGCCAACCTCGCCATAGGGCAACGGGCGCTGCGTGAAGAAGTCCAGATTCAGCGCCGGGGCGCCGTTTATCACCACGTAGGCAAGAATCGCCAACAGCACGGCAACGCCTATTAGGGCGCTAACAGTGATCAGTACCGTCATGAAGACGTCTACCAGGCGGCGCCTCTGCCAGATTCCGTCCTGGTCTCGAGTCAGGGCACCGCCGCTGCCGACAGTGATGTCACTACCCTCCATCGCTCCTTCCTCCTACAGCCTGGCCGAGCCTTGCGGGCCCCTAGCCACCCGCCAAACCAGCAACCGCGCGGCCACGTTCACCAAAGCCGCCACCAGCAAGAGAACGAGAGCGACCGCGACGAGGGCGGAGAAGTACATCTCCGAATCGGCCTCGGTAAATTGGTTGGCAATGGCACTGGCCATCGTGTAACCAGGGGTAAAAAGCGAGGGGCTGATCGCCGAAGAGCTATTGCCGATGACCATTGTCACTGCCATGGTTTCGCCCAGAGCCCGCGCCAGCCCGAGCACCGAGGCCCCGGCGATGCCCGCTTTGGCATACGGCAGCACAGCCCCCTGAATCATCTCCCATTTGGTGGCCCCGAGGGCGATCATGCCCTCGCGCTGCGTGTCGGGCACCGCGCGCAGAACCTCTCTGGAGACTGCGGTCACGGTCGGCAGAATCATTATGGCCAGTATGACGCCGGCGATCAGCATATCTCGCCCCAGAATGGCACCGCTGAACAGCGCCCCAATCACCGGTACCTGGCCGAGCGTGTTCTGGAGGAACGGCTCGACCGCATCGCGCATCAAGGGAGCCAGGATGAACAGGCCCCAGAGACCATAGATGATGCTGGGGATCACCGCCAGCAGTTCGATCAGGAAGGAAAGCGGCTCCCGCAACCACTTGGGGACATACTCCGTCAAGAAGAGGGCGGCCCCGACGCTGATGGGACCGGCGATCAGCAATGCCACCGCCGACGTCACCAGCGTGCCGTAGATGAAAGCCAGAGCCCCGAACCTCTCGGCCACCGGGTCCCAAATCGCGGTAGTCAAGAAGGAGAGGCCGAATTGGAGGAGCGCGCTCCTGGCATCGCCGAACACCAAGAAAATGATCAGCGCCAGCAAGACGATTGTGCCAACCGCCAGGCCTGTCACCAGCCAGCGGAAGAGTTTGTCCCCTTGGTCTTCGCCACCGGCGAAGCGCGATCCAGACGCTATCTTGTCCACGGCCGGTGTTTTCCTCCAAGCGCCGAATGGCGCGCCAGAACCCTCCCGGGGCCTTCGCCGGCCACGTGCGGGGAGGGTTCTCGCGCTCGTACTGTGCGGTCTACTTGCCCGGGAAGGCCTGTTGTCCGTTTACAGTTACGGAAAGGATCTTGTCCTCGACTTTGCTCACGATCTCCTGCGGCAGCGGCGAGTAGCCCAGTTCGGTCGTGTACTTCTGCCCGTCGTGGATGCCCCACCAGAGCATCCGTGTCAGGGCAATGGCCTTGGCCTTGTCGGTCTGCTGCTGGTAGATCAGGATATAAGTAAGGCCGGCGATTGGATAGGCGTTGGCACCTGGCGCGTTCACTATAGAGGCCCGCAAGTCAGGGGCGATGCTCTGGGCCACCCCCGCCGCGGCCTCGCTCACCGTCTCCGTGCTCGGTTGGACGAAGTTGCCGGCCTTGTTCTTCAGCAGGCCGACGCCCAGTTTGTTCTGGATGGCGTAGATCACTTCCACGTAGCCGATGGAGTTGGGGTTCTGCTTGACCCCGGCGGACACGCCTTCGTTGCCCTTCTCACCCAAGCCTACCGGCCAGTTGACCGAGGTGCCCACGCCCACCTTGCTCTTCCAGTCAGAAGAGACGTTCGACAGGTAGTCGGTGAAGATGTTGGTCGTGCCGCTGCCATCCGAGCGGTGCACCACGACGATGTTGTTGCCGGGCAGGCCCGCGTCGGGGTTATCGGCGACCAGCTTGGGGTCGTTCCACTTGGTGATCGTGCCCAGGAAGATGCCCGAGAGGGTCTCCGGGGTGAACTTCAGCTGCTTGCTGACGCCCGGGATGTTGTAGGTCACCGCTACCCCGCCCAGGGTGGTGGGGATGTGCAACAACTGCCCGCCCTTGACGGCCTTGAGCTGCTCGTCGGTGAGGGGGGCGTCGGAGGCCCCGAAGTCGACGGTCCGGTCGGAGATGGCCTTGATGCCGCCTCCCGAGCCGATGGACTGGTAGTTGATCTGCACGCCGGTCAGCTGGGCGTAGTCGCTGAACCACTTGGTGTAGAGCACCGCCGGGAAGGTGGCGCCGGCGCCGTTGAGGTTCCGCGCTTCGCCAGGGTAGGGACCGTTGATTAGCCCAGCGCCGGCCGGGCGCCCAGAAGTTGCCCCCGTCACGGAGGACGTCTGGCTGGCAGTGCCTTGGGCTCCCGGCGCCTGACTGACGCCGCTCGACGCAGTGGCTGTCGGAGCGGTCGTAGAGGTGTTCGTGCAGGCGGCAAGCACCACGACCAGCAGCACCGCTAGAAGCGACCACTTGAAACCGAATCTCATTCTCGCTTACTCCTTCTTCATCTCTCTGAGGTAACGGTAGCACATCCAGAACCGTCAGGGGCCACCCGCTGTGAACCTCAGCCCACGCGCGACGTAAGCGGAATGTAAACACTCCGCCACGAGCCCGGCGAGCCGCTTGCCGAGCGAACAGCGGAGGTCCTTGGCTGCCCAAGCCAACCACAAGGCAGGTCGGCTGCGGCGGACGACCAAGTCATTCCTGACCAGTCAGCGGCAATAACCGTGCCGACCCGGCCCACGCCCGCCACAACAAGCCTGCGCTAACCGGGCAGGCAATCACATTGCACCCTCCCGGCTCGGGGCTTATGATTAGCGTCAGAGGGGGTGATTGCCATGCCGTTGGTTACTGTCTCGCGCCAGTGTGGCAGCGGTGGCCGAGAGATCGCCCGTGCCGTTGCCGAGATATTGGGCGCCACGTATGTAGACCGCGACCTCATCAGCGAGGCTGCACGACGCATCGGCGTCGCGGAATCGCTCGTCTCGCGGCACGACGAACGAGTGGCGGGACCGACTGAGCGTCTCATCGAGGCAGTGGCTCTCGCGTTCACTATCAACCGTCCGGCACGCGGCGGCGGGCGCCCGCCTACCTCTGCCGGCCCGACAGACGCCGAGACGGCTGCCGCGACTCGGCACGTGATCAGAGAGATCGCCAAGGAAGGCAACGCCGTGTTCCTGGGACGCGGTGCCCAGGTCGTTCTGCGCGAAAACCCGAGAGTGCTGAACATTCACGTGGTCGCGCCGTTAGCGCAGCGCCTGGCCACCGTGATGCGCCGCGAGAGCGTGAGCGCTGAAAAGGCGCGCCAACTGATCAGGGACCTGGAAGAGGAACGGGCGGCTTACCTGCGCGCCCACTACCAGGCGGACTGGGAAGACCCCCAGCTTTACCACGCGGTAATCAACACCGGTCTCTTGCCCTATTCCTTGGCGGCCCAGGCCATCGTCGTTATGGCGACCGCGCTGGACGAGTCCCATCCACTGCCTCAATCTGAAGGCTCGCTGGGACAAGACCTATCCCGGCTGCGGGAGTCTCTTCAGGTAATGCATGAGGCGGCTCGGGCCTCGCTCGAACGCTACAAGCACAGGCTCTGAGAGACTAAGAGAACCGCGGAGAGGGGCGCGGACCGGCTAGGCGGCGTCGCGCCCCTCGTCGTTCCCATCCTCGGCTTCCGGCTTGCCTGTCGCCGCGGGTCCCCCCTCCGGGGTACCGGCCGGAATGCCCGGTCCACCCGCGGTCTCAGCATAGAAGAGCCGCTCCCGGCCACCGGCCGCTTCGGCCACTACCAGCAGATGCTTGCAGGGGATGCCGCGGTACTGGAAGTCGGGGCATTCGCAGCGAATCTGCTCCCCCTCCCCCACCTTCTCGGGGGGCGGCAGATGGACGCGGTACACCAGTCCCGGCTGACGCTCCGAGGCGACTTCGTACTCTCCTCCGCCCAGGTCGCGAACGGCCAGTCGTTCCGCACGCCTGGTGCGCTCGGGCAACCACTGGATCAGCGGGGCCAAAGCCACGGCCCGGGCCGGGTTGGCGCCGGGAGTAACGGGAACAATTGGCAAGCCCTGGGCGGCCTGGCGTGCCTCCGCTGCCAGACCGGCAAGGTCCCGGGGGGTCTCCCCGGCCGCGCCAGAGATCCATCAACCAGCGCTCATCCACCATCAGGTCCGGTGAGGAAACCCCCAGCTCGCCGGCCAATCGTACGCCCATCAGAACGGCCCTCAATGCCGCCTGACGGGCCGTCGCAGGCCCCAGATAGTAGGCTCGATGGGAAACCAGCCGGCCTGATGAGCCGGCGATGAACACTCCGGCCGCGGCAGGACCCGGGGCTGTCAGGGCCAGAGCCCCCGCAACGTACAGGTGGGACGCTTCCTGTTCACTATTGCGCTGCACGTTTGCCTCCTTTCGGCGGTCCTTGCCGGGCCGCCCCACCGGCAGACCGCAGGTACCACGCCAAAGGCGCAGCAGATCTCCAATTGTGCGGCAGTGGCTGACGGTGGGCAGATAACCGTAGATTTGCTTGACTTTTCGCTTCCTGTCGCCTATCATGCTTAGCAGCCTAGCAAAGATGCGCGTGCTGCTTGAGTCAGCCGGAGAATGCCTTAATCAGTGGGCTTCCAAGGGAAACTGCACGGAAAGGAGGTGATTTGAGGTGAGCGGCGACATGACAGTCAAAGAGGCTGGACGCAGGGGCGGGCGAGTGGTCAAGGAACGCTACGGTTCCGGCTTCTACTCGCAGATTGGCAAGAAGGGTGGCGAGGCGGTTGCCGAGCAGCGGGGCGCGGAGTTCTACTCCCAGATCGGCAAAAAGGGCGGCGATACGGTCAAGGAGCGGCACGGGGCCGAGTTTTACGCCGAGATCGGCAAGAAGGGCGGCACGGCCGTCAGAGAGAAGCACGGCTCGGATTACTACAGCGAGATCGGCCGCAAGGGCGGCAAGGCCATCAAGAAGAAGTAATGGACACAACGGTTCCCGTCTGGGGGGGCCGGCGGCGCTCTGGCCTGCGAGGGCAGAGTAAGCCTCCGGCCCCTATTGCGTTTTCTGCGCCCAGGCGTCACAATGGGCGCTCGTATCTTCACGGACCCCGGCGTGTTTCTATCTCTGGGTCCCAGACTGGGGAAAGTCGATGTCTTGGCCCGAATCGGATGAGCTGCTGGTCGAGCTGGCCCGCACTGATCGCCAAGCGTTCGGCGAGCTGTACGAACGGCACGTCAAGCGCGTGTACAACTACATCTACTACCGGGTCAGTCGCCAACAAGACGCCGAGGACCTTACGGCTAGGACCTTCACCCAGGCGCTGGCCCACCTGCCGCGTTATCGGCAGCAGGGCGTGCCGCTCTATGCCTGGCTATTGCGCATCGCTCACAATCTAGTAGCCAACTGGTACCGCGACAACAAGCGGCTTCTGGTGCCGTTGGAGGACGCAGGCGACCTCGGCAGCCGCGACGGCAACCCGGAGACGGAAGCTGAGGCCGGTGAAGAACGGCGGACCCTCCTGGCGGCGGTGGCCCAGCTGCCGGCCGACAGGCAGCAACTGATTCTGCTGCGCTTCTCGGAGGGGTTGAAAGCCGCGGAAATCGCCGTAATCATGGGGCGAAGCGAGGGGGCAGTCAAGGCACTCCTCCATCGCACTTTGGAAGGCCTGCGCAAGAACCTGAGTGAGCGCCGTCCGGCGGCGGGCAAGGCGAGGACGTTTCCTTTTGGGGGGAGGTAGGGCCATGGCAGCCGAAGAAGAGGAGAGCGGGCTGCTCAATCGCTTTATCGAAGGGCTTCTGGTTGGCGACGAGCGGCAAGCGTGGTCGCTTGTTTCCGGCAGCGCCGAGTTGACGGCCCTGGCCTGGCTGGCGCGCAGCTTGCGCCAGGCTCTTCGCCCGGTGGAACCAGAGCCGGCTTTTCGGGCCAGCCTGCACGCTACCCTGGTCAGCAGCGCCATCCCCGCCCGGCGCGAAGAGTCGTGGGCCACTCAGCACAGGACCGAGCTACTTATCGGGGCCGCGCTTGGTTCAACCCTCTCGATAGCAGGCGTCGTGGCGCTCGTGCTCAGGCGGCGCCAGCCGGCGCGGAGAGCCGCCTAGGGCCAGGTAGCGCTGGTGACTAGCGAGTCAGCCCCAGCGCGGCCAGGGCGGTCTCCTCTTTGGCGCGCATCGCCTCGCGTTCCGCCAGGCTCTCGTGGTCGTAGCCCAGCAAGTGCAGCAGACCGTGAACGAAGAGATAGGCCAACTCCCGCTGGCGGGAGTGCCCGTACTCGGCCGCCTGCGCGGTTGCCCGCGGCAGCGAGATGACGATATCCCCCAACTGTCTGAGTTCCCCCGGGGGAAGCACAAAGGCGTCCTCGGTCCCACTGCTATCCAGAAGCGGAAACGACAGAACATCGGTGGCGGCATCAACGCCACGGTAGCGGGCGTTCAGTTCCTGAATCGCCGCGTCATCCACCAAGGTTACGTCCACCTCGACCGGCCCCTGCCAGCCTTCGCGGCTCAGCGCTGTCTCCGCCACATCTGCCAGAAGACGCAAGTCGACCTCGGCTTCCCACTCTGGTGGAATATCCGGCACCAGCCGCACGAAGAGAGGTCGGTCCACAGTTCGGCGTCCTAGGTTGGGCCCGGGTCGCCCGACCTGCCGCCGGCAGGTAAGGCAGGCTGCGCCTCCTGCACCTCGGTGGGCAGCGCGGGTGAGGCCACTTCCGGGTATTTGACGCGGGGGTGGAAGATGCCTTGCATGACGCTAGTGAAAGCAACCTTGATCCGGTCGATATCCCGCAGGCTCAGGTCGCACTCGTTCAACTGGCCCTCAACGACCATCTCGTTGATCAGCTTACCGACCAAGCGGGCAATGCCCTCCGCGGAGTGATCTTCGGAGGAGCGGAGCGCTGCCTCTACTGTATCAGCCAGCATGACTATGGCGGCCTCTTTGGACTGAGGTTTCGGACCGGGGTAGCGGAAGTCCTCCTCCTCCACCGGCTGATCGGCGGCACCCTGGCTAGCGCGATGGTAGAAGAATTTGGCCAGCTTCGTGCCATGGTGCTGTTCGATTATGTCGCGCACTTTGCTGGGCAGACCGTGCTGTTGGGCCAACTGCAAACCATCGCGGACGTGGGAAGTAACCAGCTTGGCACTCATCCGCGGGTTAAGGGTGTCGTGAACGTTCTGCCCTTCAAACTGATTCTCGACAAAGCAATAGGGCCGCACAACCTTGCCGATGTCGTGGTAGTACGCGCCGACGCGCACAAGTAGCGAATCCGCACCCACCTGCTGCGCCGCGCGCTCGGCGAGGTTCGCCACGACGACGCTGTGATGGTAGGTACCCGGCGCCTCCGTCAGCAGGCGGCGGAAGAGCGGCTGCGAGGGATGAGCCAGTTCCAGCAGGCCTGAAGTGGTCGTGATGCCGAAGAGGTGACCGAGAGCGGCTGAGGTGCCCAGGGTCAATACCGTCGACAGCCCGCCGTTGACCAGGCTGATGAAACCGATCGTCGCCAGCTGGGCCAAGTCGACGTCTTGTCCGACGAGCTTGAAGCCGGCCACCACGAGGAAATTGGCCACGCCCACCAGAAGCCCCGCCAGATAGGCGACGACTTGCCGTTCCATGCGCCACACGCCCAGGACACCCACCAGACCCGCGACGAGTGACGCCGTCAGCAGCTCCAGCGAACCGCCGGCGACGAGACCGATCAGGGGCGCCAGGACGGCGATCGAGAGGACCGCGAGATCGACCCCCAGCAGAGTGGCGAGCAACATTGGCACCGCGGCCACCGGGAACACGTAGGCGAAGAGGTCGCGACCGGGGATAGTCAGCTTGGCAGCCAAGAGGGCCACCCAGAGGACACCGTAGACGAGCACCAAGCGGCGTGAGTTCGGCCAGACGGTGGGCTGGAAGAAGTACAGGTAGGCCGCCATCGTGCCCACCAGAAGAAATACTAGCAGACTGTTGCCGAATACGTCCTGCCAGTTGAGGCTAGGATTGCTCAGGCCGACCTGCTCCAGTTTCTCGATATCCAGGCGCTTGACGACGTCGCCATCGCGCAGAATGATCTCGTTCTTCTCGACCGAAACCCAGACAGGTTGAACGGCGGCCCGCGCCGCCTCACGCGCCTGCGCGGTCGCCTCGGCGTCGACCGAAACGTTGGGCCTTAGGAGGCTGGCGACGACGTCCGCTACGAGGGCCCGCCTCTCTGACGTGAAAGACTGATCGACCATGTACGGCAGGCGCTTGACCAAGTCGGGCTGCTGGGCGCTCGTGAAGCTCTCTGCCATCGCCTGACCCAGAACCCGGCGCACCTCACCCGCCGTAACCACCCATTGCCCATCGTCCATGTTCAGTGCTTCTCTAGCGGACGTGGAACTGAGGTTGAGACCGGCGATGCCGGCGAGGTCACGCTGTTTCTGGTCGAGGCTACTGGAGGAGTGACGAATATCGGCAATACTTCCCAGAACGGTATCGGCCTTGCGCTGCTGATTGGAGGCGGCCGCGGCATCAAAGTCCCTGACGTCGACTACCGCCTCGGCAGCGCGGTCGCGCTCGGCCTTGGTCATGATCTGGCTGATGTAGCTGACCTTGCGGAGCGACTTGATGTTGAAGCTGACGACGTCGCCTTCGCTAAAGTGGTAGCGACCAGGCAATAGCTGGGCGGTAAGCACCAGCGCCAGGCCCAAAGCCAGCACCGCGCTGAATGCCCCCAGCCGGACCAGAGAGGGCCAGCCGCCGACTTTGGATTTCGCTGGTCTGCTATTGGCCAAGGACCCCCCACCTCCGCCACGAGCGAAGAGACCGCCACGACGCCATCAGCGCAACCGTGCCCGTGGTCTCCTAAGGCTGACGCCGCGTCAGCAACTCCTGTACCACCTGGCTGGCCACCCTGCCATCCACCCTGCCCTGCAGCTCGGCGAGCAGTCGGGGCATCACCTTGCCGATGTCCCGGGGCCCGCTAGCACCAACCGCGTCGATGACCCGTTGCGCGGCTGCCACCAGCTCCTCCCGCCCTATCTGACTCGGCAGGTAGCTCTCCACGACGGCCAGTTCTGCCTCTTCCTTGGCGACAAGGTCCTGGCGGTTTCCTTTGGCGAACTCCGTGATGGACTCGCGGTGAGTCTTCGCCTCCTTCTGGAGGACCCTCACCACTTCACCCTCGTCCAGCGGCCGGCCTTTCTCAATTTGGGCGTTCTTCAGCGTGGCCAGCACCAGACGCAGCGCTGTCAGTCTCGTTTTGTCGCCGGCCCGCAGGGCTTCTGTGAGATCACCCTGCAGTGTCTCTTGCAGACCCATAATGCGCCTCTGCGCTAGACAATTGCGGCGAGTAGGCCCAACCCAGCGCCCACTCGCCTTGCCAGTTGCCCACTTCGCTAGCTCCGCCGCTTGTCAGCCTTACGAGCATGCGCATCTTTGCATTGGCGCTCGGCTTCTCGAAATGCTCGCGCCGTTTCGCTTCCGCCAGGATGCCATCCCGCTGTACCATACGATTGAAGCGCTGAAGGGCGGACTCTAGGTCCTCATTCTCGCCAACGATTACCTCGCTCACCGATTACCCCCTGGGTCACTTGCCGACCGCTCAGTGAGCGGTCGGCAAGTGACCCGCGGACCGCCGCCAGAGGCGGCAACGACATGCCGGGAGTAAACAGAGTAGCCGCTGCTGAATGTAGGCGAATTATAGGCTCGCCTGTCAGGGGTGTCAATCGTACCTGGGTAAGCGCTCTCTAGGGCAGTGTCAAACCGAGATCGGCGAGGTGCCTGCGAATATGCTCCCAGTGGCTGCCCCGCCAGTAGATGCGCCCACATTGCCGGCAGAGGGCGAAATCCTGCTGGGTTTCCCAGATGTACTCCGGCACGCGTGCCTGTACGGAGTCGCGGTCGACCTCTTCCAGCCGGCCATTGCAGGCCACGCAGCGACCGAAGGGAGCGGCGAGCGGAGTCGGCAGCAGAGGCAGGACCTGGGACAACTGACCTACCAGGCGGTCGCTTTGCACGAGGACGGCCCGCAGACCCATGCTGCCCGCCAGTTGATGGTCACGAGTCAGCAGTAGGCGCCCTTCGGTGCGCGCCAGACGCGCCAGATCCCTGTCGTTCAACCGGGAGTCATAGAGCGTGTCGTAACCCAGCGCCCTCAGCCAGCGTGCCAGCCTGCCCAGCATGGCGTCCGCCAGCAGACGCACTTCATTGGTTGGCTCAACCCTGCTTGCCTCGGCCATCTTGTCCTTCACCGTCAGGCTACCACCGCGAACCCGTCGTGTCCAGCGCAACACCGGGCCGCTTGCCCCTTCCTCGCACGATACGCTATGATGCGCTGGCGACGCGAGCGAAGCGCGCAGCGAGCGACGGTCAGGAGGAGAATACATGCGCTTTGACGGCATCTACCCGCCAATTCCCACGCCGTTCAACGACGAGGGCGCTCTGGCCCTCGACAAGATGGCGGCCAATCTTGCCTGCTGGAATCGTAGCGGCATCGCCGGTTATGTCGCCCTGGGCTCCAACGGCGAGTTCGTGTTCCTTAATGAGAACGAGAAGCTCGAGATTATCGCCACCGTGCGAGAGCACGCCGCCAAGGAGAAGTTCGTCTTCGCCGGCACCGGCTGCGAGGGCACGATCGAGACCATTCGCCTGACGAAGAAGGCGGCCGAACTGGGCGCCGACGCGGCGGTGATCATCACCCCCTGCTACTACCGGGGCAGCATGAATGCCGCTGCCCTCACCTACCACTACGAGAGCATCGCCGAGGCCTCGCCCATACCCGTCTTCCTCTATAATATGCCCGCGAACACCGGTGTGGATATGAGCGCCGACGTAGTTGTGAGGCTGGCGCAGCACCCGAACATCGTGGGCATCAAGGACTCTAGTGGCAACGTGACCAAATTGGGCGACATCATACGGCAGGTCGACCCTTCGTTCCACGTCATCGCCGGCTCGGCCAGCTTCCTCTATCCCGCTCTCTGCCTGGGTGCCGTGGGCGGGGTGCTGGCTCTGGCGAACGTGGCTCCTGACCGCTGCGTGGAGCTGTTCGAACTGGCCCGAGCCGGCCGGCACGCGGCAGCGGCCGAGCTGCAACGGCGGCTGATTCCTGCCAATCAGGCCGTGACCGCCGGCTTCGGCATCGCCGGTCTTAAGGCGGCGCTGGAGATGGTCGGCCTCTACGGCGGACCCGCCCGCGGTCCGCTGCGGCCGCTGGGCGAGGCGCAGGTGGTCCAGCTGCGCCAAATTCTGCAGACGGCAGGCATCCTCTAGGATGGTTGACGGGGGCCTGTCGGGAGAGGCGAGCTATCGTCGCCCGACTGGCCTCGCCGCCCTGCGCCGTTCGCTTCTCGACCTGCTGTTTCCGCCACGCTGCGTCGTCTGTCGCACCCGGGGCGACTGGCTCTGCCTTCGCTGCCGGCCCCAACTCACGTTGGTGGACCCTCCCGTGTGTCCACGCTGTGGCGCGCCGCTGGCCGGGGCGCCTTGCCCCCTCTGCGCGGTCGAACGTCCGCCGGTGGCGGGCCTCCGCTTCTCAGGCTTCCACGAGGGTGCCCTGCGCCACGCCGTGCATAGACTGAAGTTCTCCGGCGAGCGCTATCTGGCCGAACCACTGGGCACGCTATTGGCAACGTCCTGGCGGCAGGCGCCGCTGCCGGGAGAGGTTCTGGTGCCCGTACCCCTGCATCGCACGCGCGAGGCGAGCCGGGGCTACAACCAGGCGGTGCTGTTGGCCAGAGTGACCGGTCGCGAGCTCGGCCTGCCGGTGCTGGCTGGCGGCCTGGTCAGGACACGCGAGACGCCCTCGCAAACCGGCCTCGACCGCCGGGCCAGGCTCACCAACTTGCGCGGCGCCTTCCGCTGGACGGCGGGGCCCTGCCCGGAAAGACCAGTCTTGATCGACGACGTGACCACTACGGGCGCGACCCTGGCGGCCTGCGCCGAGGCCCTGCGGCAAGCGGGAGCTCGCCGCGTCTACGCCTTGGTGCTCGCCCGCGCCCACAGCGGCCGCTGAGTGACGCTCACCCGCACCTCGTCCGGCCAGACATTGGCACGGTTTTTGCATTATATACTACTGACACCTAGAGGAGGTAAGCGAGATGACAGGCGCCCTCAAAGCGTTGGCCACTTTGACCCATTGCCGTGGCAGCCAAAGGCACGACGCCAATTGCGATAACCCCAATCCCTGGGATCTGCTGCGCTACGGAATGACGTCACCCCTGTAAGCAGTGCCGTCGCCCAGAAGGATGAACTAGAGCGCCCACACTCGGGCGCTCTCTTATTTGGCGGCCGCCAGCACAACACGACGCCTCTGCTTCTCAGATTTCTATAGTCATTACTTGCTTTTCTCTCGTGCCCGGCCATATAATCTGGCTGTCAGAGGCAACGAAAGGGGCGAAGCTATGGCCGGCGAGCTGAGAGTGCGCGATCTTCGGGTGAGCGTAGAGGGGAAGCCGATTCTGCGTGGCGTGGACCTAACCGTGCGGGCGGGCGAAATTCACGCTCTGATGGGACCCAACGGCAGCGGCAAGAGCACGTTATCGCACGCGATAGTGGGTCACCCTGGCTACAAGATCGAGAGCGGCTCGGTCAGCCTCAACGGCGAGAACCTACTCGATTTGCCAGCCGACGCCCGGGCCCGTCTGGGGCTATTCCTAGCGTTCCAGTACCCCGTTGCCATCCCCGGCGTCACGGTGGCGAACTTCCTCCGTTCCGCGCTGGCGGCACAGAGGGGTGGGGCGCCGGTGCCACCCCGGGAGTTCAAACGATTACTCGCCGAGAACCTGGACCTTCTGGGCATCCAGGAGGCCTTCGCCAGCCGCTATCTCAACGACGGTTTCTCCGGTGGCGAGAAGAAGCGCCTGGAGATCATGCAGATGGCCGTGCTCAGGCCCCGCTTCGCCATCTTGGACGAACCAGACTCGGGACTGGACATCGACGCCGTGCGCACGGTGGCAGAGGGTGTCAACGCGTTGGCCGGGCCTGAGCTCGGGGTGCTGATCATCACCCACTACCAGCGTATATTGGACTACGTGCGCCCCGACTTCGTTCACGTCCTGCTCGACGGCCGCGTCGTTCGCTCCGGCGGCCAGGAGCTGGTGCGCGAGCTGGAGGAACGCGGCTATGATTGGCTACGCGAGGAGGCAGCCAGTGGCACTGGCAGCTAGCGAGCACAGCGCCGAGCGGGCAGCGGGACTTGGCGCGGGCGCCGTCGAGCGTGTGGCGCGCCGGCGAAACGAGCCCGCTTGGCTGCGCGAGCAGCGGCTGGCTGCCTGGCGCGAGTACGAGCGGTCGCCAGAGCCTCGCTGGCAGCGGGGCATCAAGGGCTGGTGGCTGACAGACCTGAGTCGTCTCCGGCTGGAGGGCCTGCGACCGGTGCTGTTTTCGCCCTCCGTCACGGGCCTGTCGCTGCCACAGGGCACCGCGGCCGCACTTCGTCACCAGGAATCCGGCGTCGGCGTTGCCGAGGCGCGGGACTGGGCGGCCCGGGGACTCTACGTCGCCGACCTGGCCAGGGCGGTGCGCGAGCGGCCGCTGCTGGTGGGCCGCTACCTCGGCGGGCAGGCGGGGGTTGCCGGCGACAGGCTGTTGTCCCTGGCCGCCGCCTTCTGGGGCAGTGGCGTCTTTCTGTACGTGCCTGAAGGCTTGCGCGTGGATCTCCCGGTCGATGTGTCGGCGAACTTCACCACGCCCGCGGCACTGCTGGGCTGGCGCACCGTTGTGGTGGCGGAGCCGGGCAGCAGCGTCACCCTGAGCGAGGAGTTCCTGGGCGCAGAAGGAACCGGCGCCCTGCTGGGAGCGTTTAGTGAGATCTATGTGGGGGCTGGGGCGAGCGTGACCTACGCCACCCTGGCCGGTCACGGCGCGAGCAACACGGTCCTGGCCCAACACCGGGCCATCGTCAAACAGGACGGTCAACTGAATTGGTTCGCCACCAATTGGGGTGGCGCCACCGTTCGCGAGGTGAGCGAAATCCGGCTTTCAGAACCGCGAGCGCGCCTGGAGATGACCGGCGCGTTCTTCGCCGACGGTGGGCAGCAGTTCGACGGCACGGCGACTGTAGTACACGAGGCCAAGCAGAGTGCGGCGGAGATCCTGCTCAGAGGCGTCGTGAAGGATGCGGCGCGCGCCGCGTTCGCGGGCACGATCAGGGTGCCGGCCGGCGCGCAGCAGGTCGAGTCGCACCTGGCCAGCCATACCCTGACGCTCAGCGACCAGGCGCGCGTCGACGTCGTGCCTAGTTTGGAAATAGCGGCCAACGACGTGCGCGTGGGCCACGGGGCGGCTGCCGGCAAGCTCGACGAGGAACAGGTCTTCTATCTGATGTCGCGCGGCCTGACGCGGGACCAGGCGATCCGCCTGCTGGTGCGTGGCTTCCTCGAGCCGGCCCTCACGCGCCTGCCCCTGGCGGCCGCGCGAGAACGCGTCGAGCGTGCCGTCGAAGGGAAGATCTGACCATGATAGACCTGGGCCACAAGCGAAGCCTCCAGACCCTCCGCGAGGACTTCCCCGTACTGCAGCGCAGCGAGAACGGCAAGTCGCTGGTCTACCTTGACAGCGCCGCTACGTCGCAGCGCCCTCGCCAGGTGGTAGAGGCGATGACCGAATACTACCTGAGCTACAACGCCAACGTGCATCGCGGCGTCTACGCCCTCAGCGAGGAGGCGACGGCCAAGTACGAGGCCGCCCGAGCGGCGGTGGCACGCTTCATTGGCGCTCGCAGCCCCCGCGAGGTGATCTTCGTACGCAACGCCACCGAGGCCATCAATCTGGTCGCCTACAGCTGGGGGCGGGCCAACGTGCGCGAGGGGGATCTGATCGTTACCACGGTGCTGGAACACCACAGCAACCTTGTGCCTTGGCAGCTGCTGACCGCCGAGAGGGGCGCACGCGTGCAAGTGGTCGGCGTTGACGATACGGGCCAGCTGCGTATGGATGAGTTGCGCGATCTCTTGGCCCAAAGGCCTAAGCTCGTGGCGTTTACGCACGTCTCGAACGCCTTGGGCACGGTGAATCCGGCCGCGGAGATAGCCGAGCTGGCCCATCAGGCCGGGGCAGTGGTGCTGCTGGACGGGGCGCAGAGCGTGCCGCACCGGCGGGTGAACCTGCAGAACCTGGGTTGCGACTTCCTGGCCTTTTCGGGACACAAGATGCTGGGGCCGACCGGCATCGGGGTTCTCTGGGGGCGGCGGGAACTGTTGCAGGCGATGCCGCCTTTCCTGGCCGGTGGCGACATGATCCGTTCGGTGGACCTGAGTGGCGCTACCTGGAACGACCTACCCTGGAAGTTCGAGGCCGGCACGCCGGCGATCGCCCAAGCGATTGGCCTGGGCAGGGCAGTCGAGTATCTGGAGAACGTTAGCCTGGCCGCCGTGGAAAGGCACGAGCTCGAGCTGACGACCTACGCCCTGGAACGGCTGCGCCACGTGAAGAAGTTGCGCCTGTTTGGCCCCGCGGCCGACCAGCGGGGGGGCGTCGTTTCCTTCGAGATCGAGGGCATCCACCCCCACGACGTGGCCAGCTTGCTGGATCGCGAGGGCGTGGCCGCGCGGGCGGGCCACCACTGCTGCCAGCCGCTGATGAACGTGCTGGGCGTGCCGGCGACCACCCGGGCCAGCTTCTATTTGTACAACACCCCTGCCGACGTCGACCGCCTGGTGGAGGCGGTCGAGAAGGCTAAGAGGGTCTTCGGGATCTAACGTGGACGAACTGTACCGGGACTACATACTGGATCACTACCGCCGACCTCGCAATAAGGGCCACCTGCCGCACCCGGATGTGGCGCACGAGGAGCACAACCCCCTCTGCGGCGACCGGGTGGCGCTGGAACTTACCATTCACGATGGCATGGTAACCGAGGCGCGCTTCGACGGCGAGGGCTGCGCGATTAGCCAGGCCTCGGCCTCGGTGTTGACCGAAATGATCGTCGGCCGGCCGCTCGCCGAGCTGCGCCAGCTGGGGCGCGAGGACGTGCTGGAAAGCCTGGGCATCGACAACGTCAGCCCGGCGCGGCTGAAGTGCGCTCTCCTGCCGTTGAACACGCTGCGAGCAGGCGCTTTCGGGCTCAATGACCATCTGGAAGACGAAGAGGACGCGGAGGCAGCGGAGGAAGGAGCGGAGGAATGGCCACCGAGGTAGGCAGGGCAGTGGCGAATCGCAGCGAAGAGTACGCTTCGCCGCTGCGGTTAGTCAAGAGTGGCGGGCCGGGACGAGGGCTCAACCGTGCCGTGGTGGAAGAGATCTCGTGGAGCAAGGGCGAGCCCGAGTGGCTACGGCGCAAGCGACTGGAGTCATTGGCCACCTTCGAGAGCATGCCGATGCCGACCTGGGGCCCGGACCTCAGCGGCCTGGACTTCGACCAAATCCAGTTCTACGCCCCACCTGGTTCGGCCCGCGCCCAGCGCTGGGAGGACGTGCCGGAGGACGTTCGCCGGGTTTACGACCAGTTGGGCATCCCCGAGGCGGAGCAGAAGTTTCTCGCCGGAGTGGTGGCCGTGCGCGACCAGGAGCCGGTGTACGAGCATCTGAAGCGTCACTTCGCCGAGCAGGGCATCCTCTTCACCAGTATGGACACGGCCGTGACCGAGTACCCTGAGCTGGTGCAGGAGTACTTCATGAAGCGGAATGTTCCGGTGCACGACAACAAGTTCGCCGCCCTGCACGGCGCGGTCTGGAGCGGCGGCAGCTTCGTCTACGTTCCGCAGGGGGTGAAAGTGGGCGTGCCGGTGCAGGCCTACTTCCGCATAGAGGGACAGCGCGCGGGCACGTTCGAACACACGCTCATCATCGCCGAACCAGACAGCGAGGTACACTACATCGAGGGCTGCACGGCCCAGCAGCACAGCACGAGTAAGCTGCACTCGGCCGTGGTCGAGGTGTTCGCCAAGGATCATAGCCGCATTCGTTACACGACGGTGCAGAATTGGAGCAAGGACGTCTACAACCTCAACACCAAGCGGGCCCTCGTCCTGGGCGAGGAGGCGACGATGGAGTGGGTGGGGGGCTCTCTGGGCTCGGGGGTGACGATGCTGTATCCGGCGTCGATTCTGCTAGGACGGCGGTCGCGCGCCGACCACCTGAACATCTCGGTGGCAGGACGGGACCAGCGCAAGGACACGGGCGCCAAGGTGATTCACGCCGCGCCCCAGACCAGTTCGCGAGTGGTTTCGAAGAGTATCAGCGCCGATGGCGGCTGGACCACTTACCGCGGCCTGGTCCGGGTCACCCCCGCGGCGGTAGGGGCTAAGGTCAACGTGCGCTGCGACGCCTTGATCCTAGACGACCAGTCGCGCTCGGACACCTGGCCTGACATGCAGCTGCGGCAAAGCGATGTCACGGTAGAGCACGAGGCGGCGGTCGGCCGCATTAGCGAAGAACAGGTCTTCTACCTGATGAGCCGTGGCATCAAAGAGTCTGAGGCCCGGACCCTGATCGTCAACGGCTTCATCGAGCCCGTGGCCAAGGAGCTGCCGCTCGAATACGCCGTGGAACTGAACCGACTCATCCAGATGGAGATCGCCGGCGACGTGGGTTAGGGTGTAGCGCCGGCCCAGTCGGTTGCTCGTGGCGAGGCCAGCATCCCTTGATGCTGGCCTTTCCTTTGCCCTTCGCTCAGTTGACATAGCGCGTCTCCCACGGCTAGAATTAGCTTGTCCGCGACCGCGGTGTCAGCTCAATCTTCCCCTGGCCAGGATGGCAAGTGCGCAACCTTCGTCTCTATCGCAGCGACGCCATCATCTTGCGGCGTGCCGATTTCGGAGAGGCCGATCGCCTGGTGACTGTCTTCACCCCGCACCTGGGTAAGCTGCGCCTGATCGCCAAGGGCGTGCGTCGTCCGGTCAGCAAGATGGCGGGACACCTGGAGCTGTTCACGTACTCGCGCCTTCTTATGGCCAAAGGCCGCAACCTGGACCTCATCACCCAGGGCGAAACAGTGGACAGCTTCCTACCCCTGCGCGAGGACCTGCTGCGCACTACCTACGCCCACTATGTAGTGGAGCTGCTGGACCGGCTGACGCCCGACGCTCTGGAGGACTATCCGCTCTTCGAGAACCTGCTGCGCGCTCTGCAGCGACTCGCCGGGGACCGCCAACCGGACATCGCCGTGCGCTTCTACGAGACAAGCCTGCTGGGGCATCTCGGCTACCGGCCCCAACTGCAGCACTGCACCCACTGCGAGTGCCAGCTGGCGCCCGAAGTCAACCACTTCTCGACCAGGGTCGGCGGCGTGCTCTGCCCAGCTTGCGGCTCCGTGGACCCTGCCGCTTCGCCCCTCTCTGTGAATGCACTGAAGGTGCTGCGGGTGTTACAAAGCGGCAACTACCAGTTGGGCAGCCAACTGCGTCTGGACGATGCTCTGCGGAGAGAAGTGGAAGGTCACCTGCGCTCGGCCCTGAGCCAGGTCCTCGAGAGGGACATCAACTCCATCGCTTTCCTCAACCGTCTGCGAGCCGAAGAGGCGGCGCAGCCGCGGAGCTGACCCGTCAGCGTACGCACCGCTGTACGCTTTGCGTCCACCTGACTGTACGGCAAACCGCCCGACTCTGTGAATGGTCAGCAAGCGCCGGCTCAGGTGCCGGGGCGCTTGACGCTGTTTGGCGCCACATGCTAGAATCGCCATGTTCGCGCGTCAGCGCGTCCCTGTAGCTCAGTGGATAGAGCATCCGCCTTCTAAGCGGACGGTCGGGGGTTCGAGTCCCCCCGGGGACGCCCTAGAGTCGCAGGCTTGGTGAGCGTAGCCGAGTGGTTTAAGGCGCCAGGTTGTGGCCCTGGAGATCGAGGGTTCGAATCCCTCCGTTCACCCCACACAGCGAACCCCTTGCCAGTACTGGCAAGGGGTTCGCTGTGTGCGAGTGATGAGCGAGACAAGACCCAAGATCGCTGTCCAACGCCTGCCGGGGTCTAGAGCCTCTGGCCCAGTCCCGTCCGCGCCGCTTCTTCGCGCCGCTTGTCCTCGGCAGAAGTGTGGCGCGGCTCTGCCGTCCTGATCTGTTCGTCCCTTTCCGTCTGTTTATGCTCGCCCAGCAAGTAGGCGAGATCGTTCTGGGACTCCAGCCCCACCTTGGGTCTTGTGTCCACTTTCATCGTGGTCTCCTCCCTTACCCTACGGCCGGCCGCCGCTGCGTCCCGGCTCCCCATAATAATAAGGCCTGCCCGGTAGGGCAGGCAAGGGGCAGGAGGGCGGTTAGGCCGCGTGGGCAGCCACGGCCAGCTTGAGGTGTTGCTCTTGCGCTTCATTCAGCGTGTAGCCGCACTGAATGCAGACTACGTAAGAAGCGCCGATGTCGCGTTCCAAGAAAAGGTCTCCGTGGCAGCGTGGGCAACCCTTCAGCCAGAGCATCTCTTGATCCTCCCCGCAGCAAGCGGTCCGTACGGCCGACTCAACTGCAATTTCCGTGCCAAGGATTCGGAGTGGCGGCACCTCGTTCGGCTCGCCACCGAGCGTGCGCCGCATCGCGACGCCTAGCTTGGCCGCAAGAAACGGGCCACGTTCTCGCTCGCGGGGCAGGTAAGTGGGCAAGACTAGCGCGGTCCGCGTCGCTCCAGTGTGGAAAGGAGAAAGAAGGCGGGAGGTGCGCCCGGGCACGTTTGACAGCAGTTCTTGGGCCTGCGTATAATGCGGGAAAATAGAACTTGCCCCTGTAGCTCAGTGGATAGAGCGCTTGGCTTCGGACCAAGATGCCGCGGGTTCAAATCCTGCCGGGGGCGCCCAGCCTCGCTAACCTATGTCACCAAGACCGAGCTCCCGCACCGGGTCGTCTCCAATGAGATAGCCTTCGCCGCCCCTCTCGTCGCGCGGCGGGCCCGTAGCTACTAAGGCACCAGCCTGAGGCTGCCCACACGAGCCAGATTGTCGGCAAACCCCGGAACGGCCAGACGGCGAACGCCGGCTTGCTCGTACAGAGCCACGGCCAGGGCGTAGCTCCCCGGCGTGGCCGGCAGGCGCAGAGTGCGCGAATCGAGGACCGGTTCGCCAACTCGCCAGCCAGTGGTGGGGGCTTTGCCGCCGGCCGGAGGGCCATCGGCTTGCGCCGCCAGATGACCGTCGGCGTCTAGCAACTGCAAACTGGCACTCAGCTCACGCTCCAGAGAGGCCTCGGCCTGCCAGCGCAGGTCGAAGGTCACCTCTGCTCCCGCCTTCAGCACCGTCTCGCCGCCCCGCGCCTCGCAGGCAAGGAGGCGCACGCTGTCGCCAAATAGGACCGCGGGCTGGCTAGCCGCCGGCAGGCGATAGCGCAGCAACTCCATTCCGGCCGTTTTCTCCGCCCCTAGATTCACGCTATGGCTTTCCAACCAGGCGCGAACCTGCCCTTGCCGGTCCCACAGGCGCGACTCGTCGGGAACGAACCAGACGGTGAGACCCGGGGCGACAGTGCCAGCCAGCTGCGCGGCCAGCCCGGCCTCGCTCTCTTGTTGGCTGATTGGCGACAGCACCAAAGGTGCCGCACCCCCTAGGAGCTTGTAGTAGTAATAGAACGAGGGGTCGATGTGGTTGACCAACACCGTGTCGGTGGGTTTAGCCACGGCGACGACACGCCGCACGAAGGCGCGCCATTGGCCCGGTCCCTCGCCCCATCGATCCAGGTAGTAGCCGCCCAACAGCGAACCGGTGAGGCCTAGGAACAACAAGACCGCCGCAATGGCGGTTCCTCGCCTAAGAGCAACCCCAACCCGCGGTCGGACCGCACTGCCGGCAAGCCAGCCCAGACCCGCGGCCGCCAGTAGGAAAAGGGCAGGTGACGCTAGCTGCAGGTAGCGTTCTGTGAAGACGGCCCTCTCCCGGGAGGCGAGAAAGAGGGCAATGAACGGCAACGCCGCGTAGGCGACCAGCAGGGCACCTACCCACGGCTGCCGCCTGGC
>JAMCYS010000156.1 GCA_023473795.1 Chloroflexota bacterium
CAAGCCGACGCTCGCGCCCCAGACGACGGGCGTCGCCGCGCCCAGCCCGGCCGCCGCCGTGGCGGCGGCCGCTCGCGCACCCGTGGCCTTGCTATCCCTGAAGATGGTTGACACGACGACCGGCTGGGCGGTGAGCAACCGCGCCATCTTGCGCACCACGGATGGGGGCAGCCACTGGACGAGCGTGACCCCGCCGGCGATTCTCTTGCGCAGCTACGCGCCACCCTCGGGCGAGGCCTTCGCGGGCCAGTACTTTCTCGACGCCGACAACGCCTGGGTGGTGGCCGCGCCCGCTCCCGGCGCCGCTGGCGGCCTGCTCCTGCACACGACCGATGGCGGGCGCACCTGGCAGAACCTCAACCTACCGGCAGCCACGGGCCAGCTGACCTTCGTCGACCGCCAGCGCGGCTGGCTGATGGCGAGCCAGGGGGTCGCAGCCGGCTCGCAGGCGGTGGACGTCTACCGCACCCAGGACGGCGGTGCCCACTGGGACCTCGTTGCCAGCGCCAAGCCCAACGCCCAGCAGACTGGCACCTTGCCGTTCGGGGGACTCAAGAGCGGTCTGGCCTTCAAAGATGTCGACAACGGTTGGGCGGCGGGGACCACTTACGCCCCCGGTGCGGTCTGGTTCTACGCCAGCCACGACGGCGGTCGCACCTGGCAGAAACAGGCCCTGGCCGTCCCGACCGAGTACAAGGATAGCGAGGCCACGGCCGAGGCGCCACGGTTCTTCGGCACCCAGGATGGCATAATGGCGGTCCGCTATCCCACGCCGAAAGGCATGGCACTCGTGCTGTACCTGACCCGCGATGGCGGCGCCAGTTGGTTCAACACCACGCCGCTCGTCGGCATTAGGGTGTATGCCTTTGCCGACGTCGTCAATGGCTGGGCCATCGCCGTGTCTCCGTCTGGCGAGGGCGTATCGCTGTACCGCACGACCGACGGCGGCAAGAAGTGGACCCTGGTCAGCGGCGACCATGCTCTGGCGCAGGTGAACGGGCTCGCCTTCGTCGGCGACAAGGTCGGCTGGGCCTACGGCGGGGAGGCGCAAGCACCTTTCCTCCTCAAGACGACCGACAGCGGGCAGACGTGGCAGGATCTGTCACCGGCAGTGAGCGGCCCGGCGCCGCTGGACACGCCGGCAGCGGCGCCGACGCCGGCGAAGTCGGTGCCGGCCTGCACGGCGAGCGAGCTGTCGGCCACGGTCGGCTGGCAGGGGGCAACGGGCAGTATGGCCGGCAGCGTCGTCCTCACGAACGTGGGCAACCGGTCCTGCACGCTGGACGGACCCGCGGATATCCAGTTCGTCGACGCCAGCGGCACCAGCCTGCCCGTGACGCAGAGCGAGATGGCCGCCGGTTCCGCCCAGCCGGTGGGGGCGACGCCACTGCGGCCGGGCGAGCAGGCCTCGGTCTTCTTCGTCTGGCGCAACTACTGCGGCCCCCAGCCGAACGGTTCGCTAACGACCAGGGTCACACTGCCGAATGGTGGCGGCCGGCTGGTGGCGCAACCCGATGGACCCAACGCCGACAAGGGCCTGCTGCCCCGCTGCGACGTGCCCGGAACCGCCTCCACGGTGAGCGTCGGCCCGTTCAGCCTGGTCAACCCGCCGACACCGACGCCGACACCTATCCCGACGCCCGCGCCGCCCGCGAAGACGGACCAAAGCCGGACGGCGGGCGCCGTGCAGACGCTGCTGGATTACTTCGGCGCGGTCAACCAGTCTGGAGCGGCCAATCCGGAGCAGTACCGGCGAGCCTACAACTACTGGGCAGGCGGCGGCGCGGCCAGCGGCCAGACCCTGGCCCAGTTCAGCCAGGGCTATGCCAACACCGTGCGCGTGAGCGTGCTCTTGGACGAGCCGGCGGAGAAACCTCTCGGCGGCGCAGGCGCCGGCGTCTTCGTGCCGGTCACGCTGCAGGCGGTCGTGAACGAGGCCAACGGCAGTCAGCGCCTGCGGTACTTCGCGGGCACGTACGTCCTGCAGCCCGCCGCGGGCGCGGCCGGCTGGGAGATAGCCAGCGCTAGCGTGAACGAGATCGAGGGCGGCGGCCAACCATTGGCCGGCACGGGTGACTCGACGACGGTGCTGCGGTCGTACTTCGACGCGATCAACGCCAAGCAGTACGCCCGTGCCTACACCCTCTGGAATGGCCTGGGGCTGTCCAGCGGTCAGACCTTCGCCGAGTTCCTGCAGGGCTACGCCAACACCTACCGCGTTGACGTGGATATGGGCGTGCCGCTGAACCAGGGCGCCGCCGGCTCGATCTACGCCGACGTTCCGGTCGTGGTTTACGCCACCCAGAACGACCGTAAGACCACGCTGGCCTTCTGTGGCACCTACACGGCGCGCCATCTGAACGTGCCGCCGTTTGACCGGTTCGGCTGGCACATCGAGGGGGCAAACATAGCGCCGACGGCGAGCGTTCAGCCCGGCAGCGTGGAGGAGAAGCGGCTACTGGCCGGCGCTTGCACGCCCTAGCGGTCGCACCAGTAATCTTGGCTCGGACCAGCAGGCGTGCTAGTGTCTATCCATTCAATGAGTGATGCGTATTGGGCCGTACGGATGTTCGGACCGTAGGGGCGGGGCTCCGTACCCGCCCGCCAGGGCCCCGCAGGGCCAATTACGCTCTTCAATGGAGTTCACCCGCGGCTGCGGCCGCCTGCGGGCCGGTACAGAGCCCGGCCCCTACGATGTTCAGCAGGCCCTACCGCACGCCCGCCAGGTTGGACGTGGCCGCCAGTGTGCCTCGCTGCTGGTAGAAGGCGAACAACTGGCCCCAGGGGTTCTGGCGCCGCCAGGTCTCGTAGGCGCGGCGATCGAAGAGCGGCCATCTGTAGTAGTCGTGGTAGATTTCCGAGAAGGGGTAGGTCAGCCGCGCCAGCGGCGAGTGGAAGATCAGCCGCTGCAGCCGCCGCGTGGGACCGTACCAGGCCAGCCAGCCCAGGAAGCTGTGGAAGGTGCGGCCGACCTTGAAACCCCAGCGCTCCTCGGCAACGGACGCGTCGCCGACGATCTCTATCTCCCGAGGGTCGCCCACGCCCAGGCCGGCCTCGTGCGCAAGGCGAATGTACTTTATCGACAGGGGGTCGAAACCCATCATTCTGGCCGCCACGGCGTCGATCGCCACCTGGTCGGCGCTGGCCAGAATCACGTTCTTGGTCTGGGGCTTCATCACCCGCGGCCCGGCGCCATTCCCGGCCATCGTGCCATCCATCGCCGCGAAGACGCCAGGATGGATCTCCTTCTGGATGGTCAGCAGGTCGACCAGCGTCTCGTGGATCCAGCTGTGGGTGTTGTAGCGCTTCTCATAAAGCAGGCCGCCGAAGGCGTTCTTCATCGCCCCGGTAGTGGTCGTGTAGATATGGCATTTCATCGTCGGCAAGTGTACGACGTTGCGGCCGAAGAAGAAGTCGGGAACGCGGATATGGCCCTCGAAGATGCGGTCAAGCACGAGCATCTTGCCCTTGGGCTTGTACTCCACCCAGCGCATGTCTTTGGGTTCGAAGTTGAACAGCACCGGCACGTCGTACGCCCGGCAGATGGGCCAGTAGCCATTCAGATCGGTGCCCTTGAAGGCGTTGGTGACGACCGTCCGGTTCTGCACGCAGGAGAGCTTGGCGAAGCCGGCCTGGCGCAGGGCGGCAATCGAGCCTTCCAGCTGCCAGGGGGTGGTGTTCGCCGCGGGGAAAGGGAAATGCCAGGAGATGTTGTCCTTAACGATGGTCTCGGCGGAGGCATCCAGCGCCCCCCGCAGCCCGCCCAGCTCGCAGAGCCGGGAGTAGTCGGCGATGACCGTCTCCGGCCTAGTCTTGAGAACCGCAACCGTTGCCTGGCCCATTTCCATCTATCCTCCCCGTACTCGGCTCCGTCGTCAGCGACGCGCTGAATTATCCCCAATCGCCCGGCCGGCGTCAATTCGCCGACCCGGGTGCGCCGCGTCCTGCGGGCGACCGGCGACAAAGACCTCGAGAAGACGAGACACTTCGCCGCCGATGCGCTAGTATAGGCTAAGACGCGGTGGATTCCCGATAACCTGAAGGAGAGATTGGGCGAGATGGCTGACGGGCAGAAGGACAAGCGGCGGACGGCCAAGGACGGCATGCGGATAGTGGTCACGGAGGACGGGCCGTACGAGGTGTCGGGCAGCGTGCCGATGTCCGACCAGCAAATGGTCCCCGACGCGGATGGTCTCTCGGTGGAGTGGCGGCAGGGCAAGGAATACCCGGTCGAAGAGGACTACAGCCTCTGTCGCTGCGGCCGCTCCACCAACATGCCATACTGCGATCAAAGCCATCTGGACGCGGACTGGGACGGCAGGGAAACGGCCAGCCGCGTGCCCTTCGCGGCGCGCACCGAGCCCAAAACGGTGGGACCGCAGCTAGAGCTCAGCGACGTGGTGGAGCTATGCGCCTCTGCCCGCTTCTGCGACCGCGCGGGCGGCGTCTGGGACCTCACCCGCGCCTCGGATGACCCCACATCCAGGGCGCTGGCCATCGAAGAGGTCGGCAACTGCTCTGCCGGTCGGCTGGTCATATCCGACAAAGAGGGCAACGTGATCGAGCCCGTGTTCGAGCCCTCGATTGGCCTGGTGGAAGACCTGTCGGCGGGGGTCAAGGGTCCGTTGTGGGTGCGAGGCGGCATTCCGGTGGAGGCGGCGGACGGCATGGTCTACGAGATCCGCAACCGGGTAACCCTCTGCCGCTGCGGCAAGTCCGACACCAAACCGTTCTGCAACGGCAGTCACCTGGAGCCGGACTAGGACGAGTCGAAGAGCAACGGTGGCTCTGCTGCTAGTCAGGTGAGCCATTTGTCGCAACGAGTACCGCCGTCGCGGGACGAGGCATCTGCCCGGCGCTGGGCCGGTAGCCCGCTGCTGCCCTTGGCCTGGCGGGAGGAGCGCGTCCCGGTACTCGGCAGATTCTTCTTATAGGAAAATGGGCACTTGCTGAGCGACCGCGGGGGCAACGTGGAGTGCGGCGGCAAGCCGCCGCCTTCCAGGGCGCGGGCAAGCCTGCGCAGTCCAGGGCCCGGCGCCACCGACCACCTCTACGAGGAATGCCCATTTTCATTCCCAGTGGTAGCCCGCAGGGCTATGGATGATTCTTGTGAAAGTGGTGGAAGGCTGGCCCTGTTGGTAGGGGCGAGGCTCGCTTGTCCAGAGCGTAGCGTCGGATGCCTCGCCCGCGGGCGACCCAAGGGTCGCCCCTACGGGATCACGCTCGGGTTACGCAAACCATTTTCATTCCCAGTGGTAGCCCGCGGGGCTATGGCCGATTCCTCGGCCGCTAGAAGCG